>CAIMXF010000526.1 GCA_903845345.1 uncultured beta proteobacterium | reverse complement strand
CGCGGTCCGTTGCAGGCGTGGCGGGCATGTGCGCGTTGGGTGGCGGGCCCCGGGCGCGCGCCAGTCGTGTTCTACAGGAGCAATTTCTGGCGCACGCCCGCCGAACCAAGCCGTCCAGGCGCGGGTTCAGCCTCGCATGTGACCGCGCGCCCAGCCCCTGCCCACCCTGCCGCTCGCGACGAAGCCCCCAGGAACGCCCGCCGCGCAGCGGCGGGCCAAGGCGCCGCAGGCAACGGCCAACAAGACAGGCACCTATGGTTATTAAACAAAAAGTTTATAAAGAAACAGACAATGCAAGCATGCCCGCAACCCTCCCCCTGAGTCCACCGGCGCCCGTCCGCCACCCGAACTGGATCCTCGCCGCCGTCTGCCTGCTCGGCCTGATGAGCACCGTCGGCGTGGCCATGCCCTATCCGATCCTTGCCCCGATCTTCATGAGCGGACCCGCCGACGGCTTCACGCACTTCGCGGGCATGCCGCCGTCGGTGCTGATGGGCGTCGCGCTGGCGGTCAATCCGCTGGGCATCCTGGTCGGCAGCCTCGTGTCGGGGCCGCTGTCCGATCGACATGGCCGGCGGCTGGTGCTGGCCGTCACGCTCATGGCGACGCTCGCGGGCCACCTGCTCACGGCGTGGGCTCTGGTGATGCGCGACTATCCGCTGTTCGCGCTGGCGCGCTTCGGCACCGGCCTCGTCGAGAGCAACACGGCCGTCGCGCGCGCGATGCTGGCCGACATGCACGAGCAGATCGACCGCACCCGCGCCTTCGCGCTGCTCAACGCCTGCATGTACGCGGGCTGGCTGCTCGGTCCGCTGGTGGGCGGGCTCACGCTGCCGCTGGGCGAGCCCGTGCCGTTCGTGCTGGCCGCCGCGATGACGCTGCCGTGCGTGGCGGTGCTGTTCCTCGGGCTGCCGACCGCGACCCGTCCGGCCGCGAACGCCGCACCGTCGCGCAACGTGCTGTCCCTGCTGCGCGCCGACCGCACGCTGGGCCTCATCTTCGGGCTGCAGCTGGCCTACACGCTGTCGCTCACCACGCTGTACGAGTTCTCGCCGCTATGGCTGCTGCGCAATGCCGGGTTCGGCAGCCGCGGCATCGCGCTCGTGACCGCGGGACAGTGCGCCGCGATGACGCTCACCAGCGTGCTGGCCGGCCGCTTCGGGTCGGGCAGCGCGGGCATGCATCCCTTGCGCCGCGCCGCGAACTTCGCGCTGGTCGCGGCGGTCTGCCTGAGCCTGATGGCCGTGCTGCCGGGCCACCTGGGCATCTTCGTGATCATGGCGATGGGCGTGCCGACCGCGATGTACAACGCGGTGATGCCGGCTTGGATGTCCGAGCGCTTCGCCGAGCACGGGCAGGGCCGCATCATGGGGCTGCTGTCGACGATCTTCTGCGTCGCCAACGTGATCGTCGCGCTCGGCGGTGGCTGGATCGCGCTGGTGTCGGTGCGCTGGATCATGGCGCTGGGCGGCGTCGCGGCCATCGTGTCGGCCGTGCTGATGCTGCGCCTCGCGCGCACGGAGGCGGCGCGCGCCGCGGCGGCATGAGCGCCGCCCGGCCGCCCGAAGGGGCTCGCACCGCAGCCGTCAGGCGGAGGGTTGGCCTGATGAGCGCCGCCCGGCCACCAGCAGGGGCTCGCGCCGCAGCGGTCAGGCGAAGGGCCGACCGATGACCTCGACGCCCGACCGCCTGTTGTACCAGCTCAAGAGCCGCGGCCCGCAGCCGGCGGCCACGCTGGCGGGTGCGTGCGCGATCACGCCCATGGGCGCGCACAAGCAGTTGCAGTCGCTGCAGGCTCAAGGATTGGTGAGCGCCCACGACGAGAGCGACGGCCCGGGCCGCCCCAAGCGGATGTGGACGCTGACCGCCGCCGGCCACGCGCGCTTTCCGGATCGCCATGCCGACCTGGCCGTGCAACTGATCCGCCAGGCGGCAGCGGTGCTGGGCCCGGAGGCCGTCGATCGCCTGATCGCGGCACGCGAACGCGAGCAGCAGGCCGGCTACGACGCGGCGCTGTCCGGCCTGTCGACGCTGGGTGCCCGCGTTCGCAAGCTGGCCGAGCTGCGGTCGGGCGAGGGCTACATGGCGCGCGCCGAGAAGCACGGCAAGGCGTGGCTGCTGGTGGAGGATCACTGCCCGATCTGCGCCGCGGCGACCACCTGCCAGGGGCTGTGCCGTTCCGAGCTGCAGATCTTCGCGCGTTGCCTGGGCGAGGGCGTGCAGGTGGAGCGCGTGGAGCATGTCCTTGCCGGCGGCAGGCGTTGCGCGTACCGTGTGAGCCCGCGAGGGTAAGTCCCGACGAGCACGCCGATTGCCCGTCTGAATCCGGTTGGCGCGAGCCTTCGTATCCAGGGGGAGAACGAACCGCATCGCCGAGGAACCCTGCATGTCCACTACCACCGCCCGCGCCGTCGGCTGGGTCGAACAAGGCCTGGTGCCGGATCGCGTCGTCCGCCTCGGCATCCGCCGCCTGCTCAAGGAGCGGCTCGCCGAGATGCACGCCACCGACGCCGAGGCCGCCGAGGAGATGAACCAGGCGTTCATCGCCGCGATGCGCGACGCGCCGATCGCGCTGCTGCCCGAGAAGGCCAACGAGCAGCACTACGAAGTGCCGGCCGAATTCTTCGCGCGGGCGCTGGGCCCGCACCGCAAGTACAGCAGCTGCTTCTGGGGCGACGGCGTCGAGACGCTCGCCCAGGCCGAGGCCGCCGCGCTGCGCCTGACCTGCGAACGCGCGGGCCTGCAGGACGGCCAGGACATCCTCGAGCTGGGCTGCGGCTGGGGCTCGCTGAGCCTGTGGATGGCCGACCACTATCGCCGCAGCCGCATCACGGCGGTGTCGAACTCGCATTCGCAGCGCCGCCACATCGAGCGCGAAGCCGAAGCGCGCGGGCTCGTCAACCTGCAGGTGATCACGCGCGACGCCAACGAGTTCGACACCGCGGCCGGCCACTTCGACCGCGTCGTGTCGGTGGAGATGTTCGAGCACCTGCGCAACTGGCCCGCGATGTTCGCGCGCGTCGCGCGCTGGCTCAAGCCCGACGGCCGCTTCTTCATGCACGTGTTCGCGACCCGCGGGGCGCCGTATGAGTTCGTCGAGCGCGACGCCAGCGACTGGATGAGCCGCCATTTCTTCTCCGGCGGCATGATGCCCGGCGACGACCTCGCGCTGAACTTCCAGGACGACCTGAAGCTCGCGCGCCGCTGGCGCTGGGACGGCACGCACTACCAGAAGACGTCGGAGGCTTGGCTGCGCAACATGGACGAGGCGCGAGACGAGCTGTTGCCGCTGATGCATTCCACCTACGGCGAGGCCGCCGAGATCTGGTGGCAGCGCTGGCGGCTGTTCTTCATGTCGGTGGCCGAGCTGTTCGGCTACGAGGACGGGCAGCAGTGGTGGGTCAGCCACTACCTGTTCGACAGGCGAGCATGAGCGCGCACGGCCGCTCCGAAGCGCGAATGCCGCAGTGCGCAGCACGGAGGCGGGTCGAATGAGCGCGCACGGCCGCTCCGAAGCGCGAATGCCGCAGTGCGCAGCACGGAGGCGGGTCGAATGACGCTGTCGCCCGCGATCGCCCCCGCGCCTGCGCGTGACGGGGGCGCGCCCTCGCTCGCGCGCCGTCTGGTCAACTTCGTGGTCTTCGAGGGCGCGTGGTTCGCGTGCATCCTCGGCGTCTCGCACGGCCAGCCCTTGTGGGGAACCGCGGCGGTGGCCGCGGGGATCGCGTGGCACGTGGCGATCTCCGCGCGGCCGGCCACCGAGCTGGCGCTCATCGGCATCCTGTGCGCGATCGGACTCGTGGCCGAGTCGCTGGTCGTCGCTCAGGGCAACGTCGCCTATCCCGCCGGCCAGCCCGTCGCCTGGCTCGCGCCATACTGGATGGTCGCGCTGTGGGGGGAGTTCGGCATCGCGCTCAACGTCACGCTGCGCTGGCTCAAGCGCAAGCCGTGGCTGGCCGCGCTGCTGGGCGCGGTGTTCGGGCCGCTGTCGTTCATGGGCGGCGTGCGCCTGGGCGGCGCGCGCTTCGTCGACGAGCCCGCTGCGCTCGTCACGCTGGTCGTCATGTGGGCGGTGCTGATGCCGCTCGCGATGTGGTTGTCCGATCGTTTCGACGGCGTCGTGCCGGATCCTCATGCCTGATTTCTCGTCGTTCCTTCACATCGCCCTCGGCGGCCTCGCGCTGATCGCCGCGCTCGCGGTCGGCACCTGGATCGCCAGCCTCGTGCAGCGCGACGCGAGCCTCGTCGACCGCATGTGGTCGCTGATGATCGCCGGGCCGACGCTGGTCTATGCGGCGCAGACCTCGTGGTCCGGCCCGCGGGCGTTCGCGGTGCTCGCGCTGGTGCTCGCATGGGGCATCCGGCTGGCGGCCTACATCACGTGGCGCAACTGGGGCCACGGCGAGGACCGGCGCTACCAGCAGATCCGCGAGCGCAACCAGCCGAACTTCGCGTTCAAGAGCCTGTACCTGATCTTCGCGCTGCAGATGGTGCTCGCGTGGATCGTCTCGGCGCCGACGCTGGCCGCGCTCGCGGGCGATCGCGCGTTCGGCGTGCTCGACGTGGCCGGCATCGTCGTCGCGCTGGTCGGCTTCCTGTTCGAGGCGATCGGCGATGCGCAGATGGCCGCCTTCAAGGGCGACCCCGCGAACAAGGGCCGGGTGATGGACCGCGGGCTGTGGCGCTTCACGCGTCACCCGAACTACTTCGGCGAGGCCTGCTTCTGGTGGGGCATCTGGCTCGTCGCGATCGGCGCGGGTGGCCTGGGCGCGATCTGGACGCTGGTGTCGCCGCTGATGATGACGGTGCTGCTGCTGAAGGTGTCGGGCGTCGCGATGCTGGAGAAGGACATCGGCGAACGCCGTCCCGCCTACCGCGACTACATCGCGCGAACCAACGCGTTCATCCCCGGTCCGCCGCGTCGCAACGAGGCCTCGGCATGAAACGCA
The DNA here is from genome assembly GCA_903845345.1 of uncultured beta proteobacterium. Taxonomy (GTDB): domain Bacteria; phylum Pseudomonadota; class Gammaproteobacteria; order Burkholderiales; family Burkholderiaceae_C; genus Scleromatobacter. The sequence goes on along the minus strand of CAIMXF010000526.1, from coordinate 3,721 downwards.
CGCTCGTGTTCACGCTGCTCGCGGCGACCCTCGCCGCCCACGCCGCCCACGCCGCCGACGGCACGCGCGTCTACGCGTTCAAGGCCTTCCTCGACGACAAGCCGATCGGCGAGCACCGCTTCACGGTGGTCACCGCGGGCAACGAGCGCAAGGTCACCAGCGAAGCCGACTTCGCGGTGAAGTTCATCGGCATCACCGCGTACCACTACCACCACCATGCGCAGGAGCAGTGGTCGGGCGACTGCCTGACAGGGCTGGTCGCCAGCACCGACGACGACGGCAAGCCCGCCAGCGTGAAGCTCGTCAAGCAAGGCGACGCCGACGAGATCACGACCAACGCGGGCCGCAAGACGGAGTCCGGCTGCCTGATGACCTATGCCTACTGGAACCCGGCGATGCGCGCGCAGAAGCGGCTGCTCAATCCGCAGACCGGCAAGGTGGACGCGGTGACGGTGGCCCGCGTGGCCGACGGCCACGTGACGGTGGACGGGAAGGACGTCGCCGCGAGCGACTGGCGCATCACGGGCGGCGAATCGCCCGTGGACGTGTGGATCTCGGAGCAGGGCGACTGGGTCGGGCTCGACTCGATGGTCAGCAACGGCAAGCACAAGCTCAGCTACCGGCGCTAGGGTTGAACAGGCCCGGGTTGCGCAACGGCCGAGCGACCTCGACACCCCTCCCGGCCAGCACCGCGTCCTGCCGCCCATCCCGCGGTCGATCCCGCGCGGCGTTTCCGGACAGCGCCGCGCCCTGATCCGCGTCGCCCCGCGACGACAACGACCGGAAGCTTCCCCTGCCGCCGCGGCGCGATTTGGCGGAGACTAGCGGCATGGACAAGCACTACCTGCAGCCGCTCTTCGAGCCCGAAGCGATCGTCGTGTTCGCCGCGCGCCATTCCGACCCGGCGATGCAGACGGCCCAGGGCCGCGCGCTCACCGAGGCGATCCGCGCGCAGCGCTTCACCGGCACGATCCGCTTTCTCGAGATCGGAACGACGGGCACGCTGGCCGAGCTGTCGCAGACGCGCGCCGATCTCGCCATCATCGCGCTGCCGCCCAAGGACATCGCCGCCGCGCTCGAAGTGGCCGGCCGCATCACCTGCCGCGCCGCGCTGATCATCTCGAACGGCGTGACGGCCGAGCACGCGGCCGAACTGCGCAAGATCGCGCACCGCGAAGGCGTGCTGCTGCTGGGGCCCAACAGCCTCGGCTTCCAGCGCCCCAGGCTCAACCTCGACGCGAGCGCGGCCGGACCGCTGGCGCGCGCCGGGTCGCTGGGCGTCGTGTGCCAGTCGGGCGCGCTCACCGCCGCGATGCTCGACTGGGCGCGTTCCAACGGCGTCGGCTTCTCGCTGGTGGCGGCGATCGGCCCGCACACCGACGTCGACATCGCGCAGGTGCTCGACTACCTGGCCAACGACGCGCAGACGCAGTCCATCATCGTCTACCTCGAAGGCATCGGCAGCGCCCGCCGCTTCATGAGCGCGCTGCGTTCGGCGGCCATCGCCAAGCCGGTGGTGGTGCTCAAGGCCGGCCGCAAGCTGGGCGGCAACGAGGCGGCGCAGACGCACAGCGCGGCGTCGGTGGGCTCGGACGACGTCTTCGACGCCGCGCTGCGGCGCGCCGGTGCGGTGCGCGTGCGCTCGTTCGTCGAGCTGTTCTCGGCCGCGAAGTGCCTCGCGTCGCGCTACCGGCCGGTGGGGCCGCGCCTCGCGCTGGTCACCAACGGCGGCGGCCCGGGCGTGCTGGCGGCCGACTGGGTCAACGAGATCGGGCTCAAGCTGGGCCGGCTGTCGTCGGCGTCGGTCGCGGCGCTGCGGCCCATGCTGCCGGACGTGGCGTCGGTGTCCGACCTCATCGACGTGTCCGAAGACGCGACGCCCGAGCACTACGTCGCGGCGATCCGCGCGGCGGCCGCCGACAAGGACGTCGACGGCATCCTCGCGATCCATTCGCCCAAGGCCGGGGTCGACTCGATCGCCGTCGCCAGGGCCGTCGCGGCGCTGCTGCCGACCACCTACAAGCCGCTGCTCTCGTGCTGGATGGGCGACGCCACGGTGGGCGACGCGCGCGTGCTGCTCAACGACGCCGGCATCGCCAGCTTCCGCACGCCCGAGGCCGCGGTGGGCGCGTTCGGCAACATCAGCACGTTCTACCAGAACCAGCGCCTGCTGCAGCAGACGCCGCCGCCGCTGTCCACGCTGGGCAAGCCCGACATCGAGGGCGCGCAGCTGCTCATCGAGAGCGTGCTGGCCGAGCGCCGCAAGGTGCTCACGGAGATGGAGTCGAAGACGCTGCTGTCGTCGTTCCACGTGCCGGTGACGCAGACCATCCTCGCGCGCACGCCCACCGAGGCGATGATGATCGCCACGCAACTGGGCTTCCCCGTGGCGCTCAAGATCGCCTCGCCCGACATCCTGCACAAGTCCGACGTGCAGGGCGTCGCGCTCAACGTGATGAGCGGCACCAGCGTGCGCGAGACCTACGCCGACATGATGGAGCGCGTGGGCCGGCTCGCGCCCGACGCGCGCATCGACGGCGTGACCGTGCAGAAGATGGCGCGTGCCCGCCGCGGCCGCGAGATCTCGATCGGCGTGGTCACCGACGACCCGTTCGGCCCGGTGATCGTGTTCGGCGCGGGCGGCGTGATGATCGAGCTCATCGACGACCGCGCGATGGAGCTGCCGCCGCTCAACCAGTTCCTCGCGCGCCGCCTGATCGAACGCGCCCGCGTGGCCGAGACCCTGCTCGAATGGCGCGGCGCGAGCCCCGTCGACATCGGCGCGCTGGAGCAGGTGCTGCTGCGCGTGTCGGAGATGGTGTGCGCGCTGCCGCAGCTGCGCGAGATGGACATCAACCCGATCATCGTCGACGAGTCCGGCGCGATCGCGGTCGACGCGCGCATCGTCGTCGACGGCGGGCCGCCGGCGTCGGTCGGATCCGTCGGCCAGTATGCGCATCTCGCGATCCTGCCGTACCCGTCGCGCTTCGAGCACCTGCTCACGCTGCGCGGCGGCGGCACCTGCCAGGTGCGGCCGATCCGGCCCGACGACGCGCAGATGCTGCAGAACCTGGTGCGCGGCCTGTCGCCCGAGAGCCGCTACTTCCGCTTCGTGTCGTCGTTCAACGAGCTGCCGGCGACGATGCTGTCGCGCTTCACGCTGATCGACTACGACCGCGAGATGGCGCTGGTGGCGGTCGTCAAGGAACGCGCGACGAACACCGACGGCGACATCGTCGAGACCGAGCGCATCGTGGGCGTGTCGCGCTACGTGATCACGCCCGACCAGCAGAGCTGCGAGTTCTCGCTGGTGGTGGCCGAGGACATGAAGGGGCGCGGGCTCGGGTCGCGGTTGATGGAGTCCATCGTGGATGCGGCGCGGGAACGCGGCCTGTCCGAGATCGTCGGGCTGGTGTTGCGCAGCAATGCGGCGATGTTGAAGCTGATGCGGGGGATGGGGTTCGAGGTGAAGCGGTTCGACGAGGATCCGGACTTCGTGAAGGTGACGCATTCGCTGTGAGGCTGGTGCGTTGCCTGCGGCGCTTTGGCTCGCCGCTTTCGCGTCGGGCGTTCGGGGCGGCATGGTCGCTGCGGCAGGGCGGGCCGGGGCTTGGCTCTCCGGCTTGCCGTGCGTCGGAATTCGGCCTGGACGGCCTCATTCAGCGGGTTCCGCAGCTTCGACACGACCGCGCGCTTACCGTCAGGCCGCGCTCGATGGCAT
>CAIMXF010000525.1 GCA_903845345.1 uncultured beta proteobacterium | reverse complement strand
GCCGGCGTACCGTCGGGAGCCCCCCAAGGGGCCGCGGGGCCTGCTCCGCAGCGGCCGGGCGCGCAGCCCGCGGACCATGGCCAGCGCATCCTGTTCTACGTCGCCTCGCGCGGCCACCACGCCGACGTCGGCGGTGTCACGCCCGGCTCGATGCCGCCGTTCTCGACGCGCATCGAGGAAGAAGGCGTGCAGATCGACAACTTCAAGCTCGTCGAGCGCGGGCGCCTGCGCGAGGCCGAGATGATCGATCTGCTCAAGAGCGGCGAGTACCCGTCGCGCAACCCGGCGCAGAACATCGCCGACCTGAAGGCGCAGATCGCTGCCAACGAGAAGGGCGTGCAGGAACTGCGCAAGATGGTGGTGCAGTACGGGCTCGACGTGGTGCAGGCCTACATGGGCCACGTGCAGGACAACGCCGAGGAGTCGGTGCGCCGCGTCATCACGCGCCTGAAGGACGGCCAGTTCACGCTGCCGCTGGACAACGGCGCGCGCATCTCGGTGGCGATCCGCGTGAACGCGGCCGAGCGGCGCGCGACGATCGACTTCACCGGCACGTCGGCGCAGCTGGTCAACAACTTCAACGCGCCGACGGCGGTCTGCATGGCCGCGGTGCTGTACGTGTTCCGCACGCTGGTCGACGACGACATCCCGCTCAACGCCGGCTGCCTGAAGCCGCTGGACGTGATCATCCCGCCGGGCTCGATGCTCAATCCGCGCCCGCCGGCGTCGGTGGTGGCGGGCAACGTCGAGACGTCGACGTGCATCACCAACGCGCTGTACGGCGCGCTGGGACTGATGGCCGCGGGCCAGTGCACGATGAACAACTTCACCTTCGGCAACGACCGCCACCAGTACTACGAGACGATCTCGGGCGGCTCGGGCGCGGGCGCGCTGATCGACGAACACGGCGCGGTCACGGGCGGCTTCGCCGGCACGAGCGTCGTGCAGACGCACATGACCAACTCGCGCCTGACCGACCCCGAGGTGCTCGAGTTCCGCTTCCCGGTGCGCGTGGACAGCTACGAGATCCGCCCTGGCTCCGGCGGCGCCGGCCGCTGGCGCGGCGGCGACGGTGGCACGCGCCGGGTGCGCTTCCTCGAGGCGATGACGGCGTCCATCCTCAGCAACGGTCGTCACCACGGCGCGTTCGGCCTGGCCGGCGGATCGGCGGGCGAGGTGGGGCGCAACTCGGTCGTGCGCGTCGATGGAAGCGTCGAACGGCTGGCCCACATCGGATCGGCCCGGATGCAGCCCGGCGACGTGTTCGTCATCGAGACGCCGGGCGGCGGCGGGTTCGGCCAGGCCGAGTGACCGCGGGACGCGATCGCCGACCATCAAGAGGAAATGGCTGCTGCCCGTCAAGGCAGCAGCCATTTCACAGGGTCGAGCCGGCTAAGCGGCCATCTCAGGGCAGCGCACGCAACACGGGCGAGACCGTGTTGGCGAACTGATAGCCGTTGGAGGCGTCCCAGTTGATCGACCAGGTCATCACGCCGCGGATCGTCGGATGGTTGGTCGGCGGCTTGAACGAGCCGCAGTTGCTGCCGTTGGCCAGGCACTGGATCGCGGCCACGACCACGGCCGGGCTCACGTAGCCGCTACCCGCCGCCGCCGTCGTGGCCGGGAAGCCGATGCCGATCTCCGTGGCGGGCAGTCCGTTGAGCTGCGTGCAGGCCAGCGCCGTGGCGAAGTTCTCGGTGCCCTCGCTGTACACGCCGCCGTCGCAACCCAGCATCGAGCCCGAGTTGTAGTACTGCGTGTTCATCATCGTCATGTTCGCGCCGATCATCGAGGCGAACGAGAAGTACGAACTCTGGGAGTTCTGCGTGTCCAGCGTCTGCGGCGCGGCCGTGACCAGCGCCCCGGGCTTCAAGGCGACGAGCTGGTTGATCGCCGACGCCATGAACGACGGGCTGATGCCGTTCTCGAGGTCGATGTCGACGCCGTCGAATCCGTAGCTCGTCAGGATCGAGGCCGCGCTGTTGGCGAAGGCCGACGCGCTGGCCGAATCGCTGACCGAGATCGAGCCGTTCTGGCCGCCGATCGACAGCACCACCTTCTGCCCGCGGCCATGCGCCGTGACGATGTCCGCCTTCATCTGGGCGTCGGTGTAGCCGGTCACGCCGGGGTCGATCGCGAAGCTGATCTGGCCTGGCGTGGTCGTCGAATTGGCGAAGGCCACCGCGATGATGTCGTAGGTCGTCGGGACTTGCGCGATGGTCAACACGGGCGCGCCGTTGTTGAAGTTCTGCCAGTAGCCCATCAGCACATGCGGGCGCAGCGCGCCGCTCGAAGGCGGAGGCGACGGCGGCGTCGGAGCGGGGGGCGGCGACGGCGGCGTGGGAGCGGGCGGCGGCGACGGGGGCGTCGGCGCGGGCGGGGCGGGCGGCGTCGGCGTCGTGGTGCAGCTCGCCACGATCGTCCACACCTGGCCGCTGCCGGTGGCGCCGTTGTGCGTGGCCGGATCGTCGCCCTGGGTCCACCAGTTGGCCTTGTAGTCCTTGCCGCCTTCGGTGACGACGGCACCCGCGCTGTAGGCGGTGCTTGCATTCCACGGGGCGCAGCTCGCCGGAGTCGGCGCCGGCGCGGGCGGCGTCGGGGCGGGCGGCGGCGGCGGCGGGGGCG
>CAIMXF010000524.1 GCA_903845345.1 uncultured beta proteobacterium | reverse complement strand
GAGACGTTGGCCTTCGGACGGCGCTTGTCGATGATGGCCAGGTCGCAGCCGAGCTGCTTGGCCAGCGCGCGGGCGCGCACCACGCCGCCGACGTCGGGCGACACGACCACGAGATCTTGATAGTTCTTGGACTTCACGTCGGTGAGCAGCACCGGCGAGGCGTAGATGTTGTCGACCGGGATGTCGAAGAAGCCCTGGATCTGGTCGGCGTGCAGGTCCATCGTGAGCAGGCGCTCGACGCCGACGGTCTGCAGCAGGTTGGCGACGACCTTGGCCGAGATCGGCACGCGCGTGGAACGCGAGCGGCGGTCCTGGCGGGCGTAGCCGAAATACGGGATCACGGCAGTGATGCGGCGCGCGCTGGCGCGCTTCAACGCATCGACCATGATCAGCAGCTCCATCACGTTCTCGTTCGTCGGCGCCCCGGTGGACTGCACGACGAAGACATCGCGGGCGCGGACGTTCTGGTGGATCTCGACGTCGCACTCGCCGTCGGAGAAGCGGCCGACCTTGGCCTTGCCCAGCTCCGAGCCGAGTTGAGTGGCGATTTCCTGCGCCAGCACAGGGTTCGCGTTGCCGGTGAACAGAACCGTGTTGAACAGCACGACGAAGACTCCGTGAAGATGCGCGGCGGGAACGAAAACCGGCCTGACGGCCGGCTTTTCGGGTGCCGCGGCGCTATCCGGTAACGCCGGGCGGGATCATTTGGCAGGGGAAGAAGGATTCGAACCTTCGCATGTCGGAATCAAAATCCGATGCCTTAACCAACTTGGCGACTCCCCTACACAGGATCCGGCCGTGAAGCCGAACCCTCGAACTCTCTCTCAGTCGGCCCAGTCCCGCAATGGGTGGTGAGCCAGGCTTCGGCACATTCGCCCGTTCCATCCGTCGGGCAGTTCGCCCCCCGACCACGAAACGCTCTCGGCGCCGACCGTCGCGAACACCGCGCTGCCCGAACCGGTCATCCGGCTGTTGCCGAATCGCGCTTCCAGCCAGCTCGCCACCTGCGCGATGGGCGGGCACAAGCCCTGGGCCACCGGCTGGAGGTCGTTCCGACCGAACGCCTTACCGTTTTCGCGCTGCGCATTTAACTGTGCAACAGAGCCCGCTAGTGTAGCAGGCTCCGTGTCCCGTGCCAAGTCCGGATGAGAAAAGATGCCTGCTGTTCCCAGGCTTTCTGCCGGCTTCACGACGGCGTAGCGGCGCGGCGCCCAGTCGATGGGCGTCAGTCGCTCGCCGATGCCCTCGACGAACGCGTTGTCGCCGCCGACGAAGAACGGCACGTCGGCGCCCAGCGGCGTGGCCAGTTCCAGCAGCCGGGCGCGCGGAAGGTTCAGGTTCCACAGCCGGTTCAGCGCCAGCAGCACCGTGGCGGCGTCGGAGCTGCCGCCGCCCATGCCGGCGCCCCAGGGCACGTTCTTCAGCACCGAGATGTCGGCGCCGAACGTGCAGCCCGTGGCCTGCTGCAGCGCGCGCGCGGCGCGCAGGCTCAGGTCGTCGGCGGGCAGCGCGGGTCCCAGGTCGTGCCGGCGCAGCAGGCCGTCGTCGCGGCGCTCGATGTGCAGCGTGTCGGACCAGTCGATCAGCACGAAGACGGATTGCAGCAGGTGGTAGCCGTCGGGCCGCCGTCCGGTGACGTGCAGGAACAGGTTCAGCTTGGCCGGCGCGGGCAGGTCGTGGAAGGCTTTGACGGCCATGTCGACGCGGTCAGGAGGCCGAGGCGGCGGATGCCGCGGGATCGGCGGCGTCGAGCTTGACGCGCACGTGCAGCACCGGCGCCGGCAGCGGCCGCTGCGCGTCGATCAGCTGGGCGCTGGCCAGCTTCGAGATATCGACCTGCCAGCCGAGCTGGTCGAACGAGCCGCCGTCGGCGCTGCGCCGCGCCGGCGCCGCGGGCCAGGGCTGGCCCGTCAGCCAGTCGAACATCGCCGCCAGCGGCAGCTGGTCGCCGATCGCGCGCTGCATCATCTCGCCGAGCGTGGCGTACTGCGTCGTGACGCCGTCGGCCTCGAGCTCGATCTTCGACGGCTCGCCGCGCGCGCCGACCGGTTCCGACCAGCGCGCCCGCGCGACGATCGTGCCGATCGGGCTGGTGAGCACCAACTGGCCGCTGGACGCGCTGCCGCTCAGCTCGAACTGCCCGCTGACCGAGCGTGCCGGCCGGTTCGGCGCCGCGTCGGTGCGCACCGCCAGGCGCCCGCTGTAGACGTGGCCCGGCAGCGGCGGCGGGCGCGTGGCGCAGGCCTGGAGCGCGAGCGCGAACAGGAGCGCCAGCGCCGGAACGCCTGCGCGGCGCAGCGGCAGCTTCACGGCGCGACCTTCAGCCGCGCCATCGTCTGCTTGAGCACCTCGTTGCCGGCGTCGACCTTGTGCGCGTCGCGCAGCACGCGCGCGGCCTCGTCGTGCTTGCCTTCGGCCCACAGCGCCTCGCCGAGGTGGGCGGCGATCTCGGTGTCCTTGCGCGACGAGTAGGCCTGGGTCAGCAGGGTGGTGGCGGCGTCGTAGTGGCCCATGCGGTACTCGACCCAGCCGAGGCTGTCGACGATGAACGGGTCGGCCGGCGACAGCTCGTGCGCCTGCCTGACCATCGTGAGCGCCTCGTCCAGCCGCAGGTTGCGATCGGCCAGCGAGTAGCCGAGCGCGTTCAGCGCCTGCGAGTTGTCGGGCTGCAGCACGAGGATGCGGCGCAGCAGCTGCTCCATGTCGTCGAGGCGGTTCAGGCGCTCGTCGACCATCGCCTCCTGGTAGACGAGATCGACGTCGTCCGGGCTCTCGGCGTTGGCCTTGTTCAGCACCTCGCGCGCTTCGGCCAGCTTCTTCTCGTCGAGCAGCAGCTGCACTTCGGTCAGCAGCTTGTAGCGCTGTTCCGCGGGCGTGTTGGCGTTGGCGGCGCGGATCAGCTTCAGCGCCTCGCCGAGCTTGCCCTGGCGCGCGAGCAGTCCGGCGCGCAGCGAGACGACCTGCAGGTCGGCATCCTTGGCATCGACCTGCGCCAGCCAGCGGGAGACGGCGGCGTCGTCGTGGCGCTGTTCGGCGGCGCGCGCCAGCAGCAGTTCGACGTGGGACAGGCGCACCGGGTTCGCGCCGGATGCGGCGTCGGCCGGCGCCGTGGCCTGGGGGGCGTCTTCGTCGTCGGCGATGGGGGTGCCGGCCGCTCCGGCGGCAGTGGCCTGGCGCGCCGCGGCATCCTCGGTGGCCTGCGCCGTGACCAGCGCCAGCGCCTGCTTCAGGTCGGCATCGGCGGTGACGGGGTCGTGCAGCTCGAGATCGATCTCGCCGAGCGCGAGCCACAGCTGTGCCTGCTTCGGCCGGTCCTTGAGCGCCAGGCGCAGTTGCTCGGCGGCGTCGGTCAGGCGCTGCTGCGTGGCCAGCACGCTGGCGAACGCCTGGCGCACCACGGGCTCGGTGTCGGGTTGGGACAGGTACTGGCGCACGATCACTTCGGCCTGCGCGATCAGGTCGGTCGCCGACGCGGTGCCCTTGGCCGGCGGCTGGCTGGCCGCCGCGGGCGGGGCATCGGCCGCGCCGCGCGCCTGCGCACCGTCGGTGGCCGCGTTCATCACGTCGAGCGCCAGCAGCACGGGCTGCAACGCCGACGGATCCTGCGCCTGCGCCTGCGCGGCGAGCTCCAGGGCGTAGACCGGCTGACCCTGGTTCAGGCGCATGCGCCCGAGCGCGACGCGCGCGGCGATGCGCGTGTCGGGCGCGTCGAGGTAGGGCTGCAGCAGCAGGCGGAACTGCTCGGCGACGCCGGTCTTGTCCTTGGCGCGCTGCTGTGCGCGCGGCAGGCTGGAGATCAGCGCCGAACGCTCCGCCGGCGCACTCAGCGCCAGCAGCTGCTTGAGCGGCTCGGCGGTGTCGGCGACGCGGTCGAGCTCGATCAGCAGCCGGATCTCGGTGAGCAACGCCTCGGTCGACTTGGGCAGGGTCTGGCGCCAGCTGCGCACGATGCCGAGCGCCTTGTCGCCCGCACCCGCTTCCACGGCGATCTGCAGCGCGCGCCGGTACAGTGCGTCGTCCTTGTTCGTTCGCGCGGCCTGCAGCATCAGTTCGATGGCGTCGCCCGGCTCGCCCTCGCGCAGCGCGAACTCCGCCTCCAACAGCTGGTACAACAGGCGGCCGTCAAGATAGGAGTTCTCGACGGGCGGCGGCGACGGCGGCGCGATGGTGGGCACCGAGGCAGGGGCGGCCGGCGGTACGGCGGCGTTCCTGTCCTGTGCCCAGGTGGCAGCCGGCACCAGCAGCGCGAGGCCGAGTCCTGCCAGGGCGCGGCGGCAGGCCGAGCCGGCCGCTCCGGCGGCAGCGCCCCCGACGTTTCGCTTCATGCCTTGTGATTGACGCATCGCCGCTCCATATCAGTCCATTCTAGGCCCCGAGAAATCACCATGCCCGAGTTGCCCGAGGTAGAAGTTACGCGCCGCAGCGTTGCGGGCGGATTGCTGGGCGCGCGGGTGCGCGACGTGCAGATGGGCCTGCCGCTGCGGTGGCCGCTGGGCCAGGATCCGCTCGCGCTGGTGGGCACCGACTGCGGCGAGATGTCGCGCCGCGGCAAGTACCTGTGGCTGCCGCTGTCGCGCGACGCCTCCGGGCCGGTCGGGCATCTTCCAGGCCTGCCGCAACCGGCGTCGCCGCCCGAGCGCGAGGCCGCGGGCGGGCTGCTGATCCACCTGGGCATGTCGGGCGCGCTGGCCTTCGGCGCGGCGCCCCCCGAGCGCGGGCCGTACGACCACTTCCGGCTCGTGACCGACCGCGGCTGCCTCTGGCTGACCGACCCGCGGCGCTTCGGCGCGGTCGTCTGGTCGCCGGCGCTCGACGCCGAACCGGCGCGCAAGCTGCTGTCCGTGCTGGGCCCCGAGCCGTTCGACCCGGCGCTGGACGAGGTCGGCTTCCACGCCGGACTGCAGGCGCGGCGCATGCCGGTCAAGACGGTGCTGCTGTCCGGCGAACTGGTGGTGGGCGCCGGCAACATCTACGCCTGCGAGGCGCTGCACCTGGCGCGCATCGATCCGCGCACCCCGGCGAACCGCTTGAGCCGGCCGCGCGCCGCGCGCCTGCTGGCGGCCGTACGCCAGGTGCTGCGGCGCGCGATCGAGGCCGGCGGCTCGACGCTGAAGGACTTCAGCGCCAACGGCGCCGCCGGCCACTACCAGGAGCAGGCGCAGGTCTACGGGCGCGAGGGCGAGCCCTGCAATACCTGCGGCACGGGGGTGCGGCGTATCGTCCAGGGCCAGCGCTCGACGTTTTTCTGCGGGGTTTGCCAGAAGCGCTAGGCATACTGCGCCGGCGTGGGTCGAGATACCCGGGCGCGTGAATATTTGCCGAGAATGTATCCGGAGGTTTCCAGCAGAACGGCAAAGCGACGGCCGGGCATTCCTGCAGGGGGCTGCGATGCGACATACTTCGCATTTGGCCGGGTTATCGGGCGATGGGCCGACGCCGATCGCGCTAGGATCTCCGGGCAACTGGTCAATATAAGCGCCAGAATCCGCCGTCATTGGCGCCGACACTTTCGCGACGAAAAAAGAGCTTGGGCATGACGAAAGAACAATCGCTGGTACCCGCCCTCGATGCACTGGCCAACTGGCGCCAGTCGCTGGCACGCGAACTGTCGAGCATCACCAGGTTCTTCACCAGCAACGACCTGCTGTCGGCGCCGTCGGCCGATATCTCCGAGTCGCTGCGCCAGCGCCTGCTGGCCGACAAGCTGGTCGTCGCCTTCGTCGCCGAGTTCTCGCGCGGCAAGTCCGAGCTGATCAACGCCATCTTCTTCGCCGACACCGGCCGCCGCATCCTCCCCGCCTCGCCCGGCCGCACCACGATGTGCCCCGTCGAGCTGGCCTGGGACGACAAGGACCTGCCGATGCTGGACCTGCTGCCGATCGACACGCGCCGCGAAGGCTCGTCGCTGACCGAGCTGCGCGCCACCCGCGAGGGCTGGAAGCGCGTGCCGCTCGACCCGTCGAACCCGGACGCGCTGGCCGCGTCGCTGTCGGAAGTCACGCACACCCGCCGCGTCACGCCCGACGTCGCCCGCGAGCTGGGCCTGTGGTCGGACACCGACCCCGAGGACAACCCGCCGCTCGACGAGGAAGGCCTCGTCGAGGTGCCGGCCTGGCGCCACGCGATGATCAACTACCCCCACCCGCTGCTCGCGCGCGGGCTGGTGGTGCTCGACACGCCGGGCCTCAACGCGATCGGCACCGAGCCCGAGCTGACGCTGGGCCTGCTGCCCGGCGCGCACGCCGCGCTGTTCCTGCTGGGCGCCGATGCGGGCGTCACCAAGTCCGACCTGTCGGTCTGGAACGAGCACCTGGGCGGCCAGTCGATGGCCTGCTTCGTGGTCCTCAACAAGGTCGACATGCTGGCCGACCCGCTGCTCACCGACGAGCAGAACGAGGCGCTGGTGCAGAAGCAGGTCGAGGTCACCGCGCAGACGCTGCAGATGCCGCGCGACCGCGTGTTCCCGGTCTCGGCCCGCACCGCACTGCACGCGCGCCTGAACAACAACGCGGCCGATCTCGCCAGGAGCCGGCTGCCCGCGCTCGAAGAGGCACTCACCAACGAGCTGCTGCCCGCGCGCCAGCAGGTGCTGACGCATGCGCTGGTGCAGGGTGTCGAGCAGCTGCGCGCGCAGGTGAACGCGCGCCTGCGCGACCAGCGGCGCCAGAACTCCGAACAACTGCTGGAGCTGCGCGGCCTGCGCGGCAAGAGCGGCGCCCGCGTGCGCCACCTGCTCGAGCGCGTGCAGGAAGACGCCGCCGAATTCGAACGCTGCGTCGCGCGCCTGACGGCACTGCGCGCGGTGCAGTCGCGCCTGCTGCGCGACACGCAGAACCAGCTGTCTTCCGAGCGCATCCGCGCCGAGGTCAAGGAACTGCAGGCGGCGCTGAACTCCGGCTGGCTGCACCTGGGCGCGCGCCAGGCCTTCCTGGGCATGTGCGACAAGCTGCGCCACGCGCTGTCCGATTCCGAGGTCACCACCGCCGAAGCGCGCGAGATGCTGCAGGGCACGTTCCGCCAGCTCAACGCCGAGTTCGGTTTCTCGCTGGCCATCGCGCTGCCGCCCGAACTCGCGAACCATCGCGAGGATCTCGCGGCCATCGAGCGTGGCTACAACCGCTACTTCGGCCTGAGCGAGACGCTTCGCATGGCGTCGTCGGCGTTCAAGGAGCGCTTCGTGCGCATGCTCGTCTCGAAGCTGCGCGTCGTCTTCGAGACCGCTGCGCGCGACATCGAGCTGTGGCACCAGGCCGCCAGCGCGCAGATGGAAGCGCAGCTGCGCGACCGCCGCCGCAGCTTCCGCAAGCGCCGCGAATCGCTGGAGCGCATCCAGCAGGCCGCGGGCGACCTGGAAGAACGCGTGGTCGACGTCGAGGCCCAGTCCGCGCGCATCGAGGCGCTGATCACCGACGTGGCGCTGCGCTGCGAGACCCTGGCCGTCATCGCGCGCCGCGGCCCGACGGGCATCGAGTCCGAGCACATCGAGATCCCGTTCGATCCGGCCGCATCGGCCAGCGCGGCGGTCTGACCCGCGCTGGCGGCCGGCCTTGCTCCGGCAAGGCATGATTCGGCATGGATCTCTTTTCCGACGACACGGGCCGGCCCCCGTTCATCGCCCGCGAACAGTCGCCCGAGTGGAACGCGATGCCGTTCGCCGATCGCGTCGTCGCGTGGCAGCGCACGCACGGCCGCGCCGGCCTGCCGTGGCAATTCACGCGCGATCCGTACCGCGTGTGGCTGTCCGAGATCATGCTGCAGCAGACGCAGGTGACGACGGTGCTCGGCTACTACGAGCGCTTCCTGCAGCGCTTTCCGACCGTCGCCGCGCTCGCGGCCGCGCCGTCGGAAGACGTGCTCGCGCTGTGGAGCGGCCTCGGCTACTACGCCCGCGCCCGCAACCTGCATCGCTGCGCACAGACGGTCGTCGCGCAGCACGGCGGCGAGTTTCCGCGCAGCGCGGGGCAGCTCGCGGAGCTGCCCGGCATCGGGCGATCGACCGCCGCGGCGATCGCGGCGTTCTGCTTCGGCGAGCGCGTCGCGATCCTCGACGGCAACGTCAAGCGCGTGCTGACTCGGGTGCTGGCGTTCGAAGGCGACATCGCGCAGTCGTCCTCCGAGAAGACCCTGTGGGCGATCGCCACCGACCTGCTGCCGCACGCGCCCGCCGGCGAGCCGCTGCACGCGGCGATGGCGACCTACACGCAGGGCCTGATGGATCTGGGCGCGACCGTCTGCACGATCCGTCGGCCGGCGTGCGACGCGTGCCCCGCGCAGGCGACGTGCCAGGGCCGCGCGTCGGGCGCGCCCGAGAAGTTTCCCGTCAAGACGCGCAAGCTCAAGCGCAGCAGGCGCGCGAGCGTGCTGCTTTGGCTGCAGCACCAGGATCGCGTTTGGCTGGCGCGGCGCGCCGATTCCGGCGTGTGGGCGCAGCTGTGGTCGCTGCCCGAGTTCGACACCGCGACCGCGCTGGAACGCGCCGTCGCGACTTGGCCCGGCACGCTCGAATGGATGGCGCCGTTCAAGCACGTGCTGACGCACTTCGACTGGATGCTGCAGCCGCTCAAGCTGCAGTGGCACGGGGCGGTGTCGCCGGAGCAGCAGCGCGAGATCGAGCGGCTGGGCGCGGTCAACGTCGCTTCATCGGCCGAACCGGGCGAGGCCGACGTGCACGGCGACGTCGAGCCCGATGAAGCCGAAGCCAGCGTGCCGGCCGCCGTCAGCGAAGGCCGCTGGTTCGCGCGGCCCGATCTCGAGGGTGTCGGCATCCCGTCGCCGATCCGCAAGTTGCTCGACGCGGCGTTGCCGGACTGATCCGCGCGCACGGACGACGCAGGGCTCGCGTCAGAGCCGCAGCGTCATCGTCCGTTCGACACCGACGCGGCCGACGTGCCGTGCGCCGGTTTCCACCCAGCCCGCCTTCTCGTAGGCGCGGATGCCGGCGGCGTTGTCGTCGTCGACGCGCAGCGCCAGCAGCGCGGTCCGGGGCCAGTGCCGCGCAACCCATGCGGCCAATCCGGCCAACGCGGCGCCGCCGAGTCCGCGGCCCTGGTGGCGCGCATCGATTCGCAGGCCGCTGACGACCGCAGCGTCGGCGGCCACCCAGGCGGGCGCAGCGGCGCCGCGCTTGAGCACGACCCATCCGACGATGCGGTCGTCGGCGCGCACGGCCAGTCCCGCGACCTCGGCCGGGGTCGCGGCCTCGCAGGATGCGACGCTCTTGCCGACCGCGCCGGCGAATTCGAGTTGTGCTGCGCTGATCTCGAGGCCGAGCACGGCGTCGCGCTCGGCGGCCGTCAACGCGCGCCAGTCGACCAGGTGCACGCGTGGCGCGAGCGTGGTCGTCATTCGATGGCGTCCAGCTCGCGATGGCGCAGCAGCGTCGACACCTCCGACCCGAAGCGTCGGGCCAGCGTCTCGGCCATGAACACCGAGCGGTGCTGGCCGCCGGTGCAGCCGATGGCCACGGTGAGGTAGCTGCGCTGGTCGTCCTCGAAGTTGGGCAGCCAGCGGCGCAGGAAGGTCTCGATCTGTTCGAGCATCTCCATCACTTCGGGCTGCGCGCTCAGGTAGGTGGCGACGTCGGCGTCGCGTCCCGTGAGCGGGCGCAGCTCGCGCAGGTAGTACGGGTTGGGCAGCACGCGCACGTCGTAGACCATGTCGGCGTCGAGCGGCACGCCGCGCTTGAACGCGAACGACTCGAACACGAGCGACAGCTGGCTGGCGTGCGCGCCCACCAGGTCGCGCACCCACCGGCGCAGCTGCACCGGGCGCAGCTGGCTGGTGTCGACGATCGTGGAGCGCACGCGGATGCCCGCGAGCAGCTCGCGCTCGAGCTCGATGGCCTCGATCAGCGCGCGGTGGCCGTCGGCGTCCCTGTGGCCCTTGGACAGCGGATGCGGCCGGCGCGTCTCGGAATAGCGGCGCACCAGCGTGTCGGTGCTGGCGTCGAGGAACACCGGGCGCACCTTGATGCCTTCGCTCTTGAGGCTTTCGAGCAGCGGCACCAGGCGCGGCAGCGAGCCGGCGGTGCGCACGTCGACGGCCACCGCCACGCGGCGCACCGAGCGCTCGCTCTCGAGGCGGAGGAACTCGGGCAGCAGCTCGGGCGGCAGGTTGTCGACGCAGAAGAAGCCGGCGTCCTCCAGCGCGTGCAGCGCGATGGACTTGCCGGAGCCGGAGATGCCGGTCACCAGCACGATCTCGCGCGTGCCCGCCGGGCCGGCGTTCGCCTGCGCGGGAATCGTGCCAGGGACGAGGTCGTCGAAACCGGAGCTCATGAACCTTCCTCGATGTCGTGTTGCGTGAAGCGGCGCCTCAGCGCGCGCCCGTGCGGCCGCGCGGCGCCGGCGTGCCGCCGTCCACCGCCACGGCCTGCGCGATCAGTTCCTGCGCGTGCGCGAGGCTGGTGCCCGAGCTGCGTTCGCCGCCCAGCATGCGCGCCACCTCGGCCACGCGCGCCTCGCCGGCGAGCGGCGTCACCTGGCTGGTGGTGTGGCCGCCGATGCTGCGCTTGGCCACGACGAAATGATGATCGCCGCAGGCCGCGACCTGCGGAAGATGCGTCACCGCCATGACCTGCACGTGACGGCCCAGCCGCTTCATCAAGCGCCCGACGGAATCGGCGACCGTGCCGCCGACGCCGGCATCGATCTCGTCGAAGATCAGCGTGCCGACGCTGGTCGACGCCGTGCCGACCGCCGACTGCGCCGCCGTCACCGCGATCGCCAGCGCCAGCCGCGACAGCTCGCCGCCCGAAGCCACCTTCGCGAGCGGCCGCGGCGTGCTGCCGGCGTGTCCTGCGACGAGGAATTCCACGGTCTCGGCGCCGAACGACTGCGGCGACTCCTGCGGCACCAGCGCGACGTCGAAGCGGCCACCGGACATGCCCAGCTGCTGCATCGCCTCGGTGATGCGGCCGGCCATCAGCGGCGCGGCGGTCGCGCGGCGAGCGCTCACGCGCCTGGCCTCGGTGCGCCAGCGCGCGAGGGCGTCCTCGAGCTTCTTCTGCAGGCCGGCGAGGTCGGCCTGCGCGTCGAGCGCGGCCAGCGCCGTCTTCCACTCGCCCTGCAGCGCGGCGAGATCCTCGGGCGAGCGGCGGAAGCGGCGCGCCAGGCTCATCCAGGCCGACATGCGCTCGTCGAGCTCGGACAGCCGTTGCGGATCGAGGTCGGCGCGATTGAGGTAGCTGGAGAGGCTGTGCGCGGCGTCCTGCAACTGCAGCTCGGCGCCATCGAGCGCCTCGATGACGGGCGCGAGCGCGGCGTCGTAGTCGGCCACCTCGCGCAGCGCGGAGACGGCCCGCGACACGATCTTCAGCGCGTTGAGCTCGCCTTCGGAGACGTCCTCGAGCGCCTGCTGCGAGGCCGTCATCAGCGACTGCGCGTGCGACAAGCGGCCGTGTTCGGCGGTGATCGCCTGCCATTCGTCGTCGGACGGCGACAGGCGCTCGACCTCGGCCAGTTGCCAGGCGAGGCGCTCGCGTTCGGTGTCGAGTTCGCCCTGGCGCTCGCGCGCGCTCGCGAGCGCCGCGGTGGCCTGCGCCCAGGCGGCGTAGGCGGCGGCCACGGACGAGGCGTCGATGCCGGCCTGTTCGTCGAGGAGCGCGCGCACGGCGGCCGGGCGCGTGAGGCTTTGCCAGGCGTGCTGGCCGTGGATGTCGATCAGGTGGTCGGCTACCTCGCGCAGCTGCGTGAGCGTGGCGGCGCTGCCGTTGACGAACGCGCGGCTCTTGCCCTGCGCGTCGACCACGCGACGCAGCAGCAGCGTCTCGTCGACGGCGAAGCCGGCCTCGTCGAGCCAGCCGGCCAGCGACGCCGGCGAATCGAATTCGGCTGCGATCTCGCTGCGCGCGCAGCCTTCGCGCACGACGCCGCCCTCGGCGCGCGCGCCCAGCGCCAGCTGCAGCGCATCGATCAGGATGGACTTGCCCGCACCCGTTTCGCCGGTGAGCACGGAAAAGCCCGCGCCGAACTCGAGTTCGAGTGCATCGACGATCACGAAGTCTTTCAGCGACAGGCGGCGCAGCATGGTGTCAGGGACGGATGAAATGGCTTGCGAGCATGCACGGCCACAGGCTCAAGCGGTGAGCCCGTGGCGCAGACCTGTTCGGCGCTGCCGCTGGCAATTTGCAGGAGAGATTCAAGGGAGCGGCGGATCCGGCTTTGCCGGGCCGCTCGCGGCCTGCTCCTCGGGGGCAGGGAGCGCTCGCGAAGCATCCCCGCCGGGGACAGCGACCCTGCGGCGTCATGCGTTGCCTTCGTGCCAGTGCAGCTTGTTGCGCAGCGTGGCGTAGTAGCTCCAGCCGCGCGGATGCAGGAAGCGCGCCTTGTGCTGCGAGCGCTGCATGCGCACGGTGTCGCCCATCAGCATGCTGGCCAGCCCGTGCATGTCGAAATTGGCGCTGGCCTCCTTGCCCTGCACCAGTTCGAGCAGCACGTCCTGGTCGTCGGGCAGCACGATGGGCCGGTTCGACAAGGTGTGTGAGGCGATGGGCACCATCGCCCAGCCGCCGATGCCCGGGTGCAGGATCGGCCCGCCGGCCGACAGCGCATACGCCGTGGAGCCGGTGGGCGACGCGACGATCACGCCGTCGGAGCGGATGTTGGCCACGTGGTCGGCGCCGACCGACACCCGCAGCTCGATCATGCTGGACGTGCTGCTGCGCACCACGACATCGTTGAGCGCGAAGCCCTGGAAGATCTGCTGGCCGTCGCGCCAGACGCCGCCCTCGATCATCGGGCGGCTCTCGGCCTCGTAGTCGCCGCGGATCATCGGCGCGAGCGCCTCGCGCCAGCCGGTGGCGGGGATGTCGGTGATGAAGCCCAGGCGGCCCTGGTTGATGCCCACCAGCGGGATGCCGTGGCGCGCGAGCTCGCGGCCGATGCCCAGCATCGTGCCGTCGCCGCCGACCACCACCGCGAGGTCGCAGACCTGGGCGAGCTCGTCGATGCGCAGCGCGCCGTAATCGAGCCAGTCGCTGTTCATCGCCGTGTCATGATCGACCGACACCTCGACCCCGCACTGCACGAGGAACTGGGCGATTTCCTCGAGGATGGGACGCACGCCCTGGGCCTGGTACTTGCCGAAGAGCGCCACGTGACGGAAGGGGGTCGACATGCGACGAATTACACCACAGCACCCTCGCGGCGCGCGGCCCGTTTCGCCCCGGTAAATCGGGCGTTCCGCCCCTGGCCCGCGGCATCTCCGTACAATCGACCCCATGCTCGACGAGCGCGCCAAGACACTGCTGAAGACCCTGGTCGAACGCTACATCGCCGACGGCCAGCCGGTGGGCTCGCGCACGCTCTCGCGCGCATCCGGGCTGGAGCTGTCACCGGCCACCATCCGCAACGTGATGGCCGACCTCGAGGAGCTGGGGTTGATCGTCAGTCCGCACACGTCGGCGGGCCGCGTGCCCACCGCGCGCGGCTACCGGATGTTCGTCGACACCATGCTGACCGTGCGCCCGGTCGACGCCGAGGCCCAGCTGTCCCAGCTGCTCGCCGGCAAGGGCGGCCCGCACGAACTGCAGCCCGACCAGCCGCAGCGCGTGATCGCGCAGGCGGCGTCGATGCTGTCGAACCTGTCGAGCTTCGTGGGCGTCATCACCACGCCGCGCAAGGCCGGCGTGTTCCGCCACATCGAGTTCCTGCGGCTTGGCGAACGCCGCGTGCTGGTGATCCTGGTCGCGCCGGACGGCGATGTGCAGAACCGAGTCATCATCACCGCCGCCGACCACTCGCAGGCGCAGCTCGTCGAGGCGACGAACTATCTCAACGCCCACTACGCGGGGCTGTCGATCGACGACGTGCGCGAGCGCCTGAAGACCGAGGTCGAGGCGCTCAGCGCCGACATCGCCGGCCTGATGCGCGACGCGGTGCAGGCCGGCAGCGACGCGATCGCCGAAAGCGACGAGCAGGTGGTGGTGTCGGGCGAGCGCAACCTGCTGGGCGTGCAGGACCTGCACCACGACATGCGCAGCCTGCGCGACATGTTCGACGTCTTCGAGCAGAAGACGCAGCTGATGCGCCTGCTCGAAGGCTCCAGCCGTGCCGAGGGCGTGCGCATCTTCATCGGCGGCGAGAGCCGCGTCGTGCCGTTCGAGTCGTTGTCGGTGGTGTCGGCGCCTTACGAGGTCGACGGCCAGGTGGTGGGCACGCTGGGCGTCATCGGCCCCACGCGCATGCCTTACGACCGAATGATCCAGATCGTCGACATCACCTCCAAGCTGGTGGGCAACGCACTGTCGCAGCGCTGAGCGGCGCGTTCAGGCGCGCAGCTCGCCGACGATCTGCCGATCCAGGCCGGCGAGCCACTCCGCGAACTTCGCGTCGTCGGGCATCAGGCCGTTCTGGCGCGCGGCGCTGAAGTCGACGGCGCTGGTCCCGGGCACGTGCTTGCAGCCGAATTCCCCGATCGAGTCGGCGCGCAGCCGCTGCGCGTGCGCCGCGAGGTCGCCGGCCAGCGTGGCGCTGAAGAAGATCGGTTCGTCGCTGAGGGTGGCGACGCGGCGACGGCGTCCGGATATTCGGCGGTCGCCACGCCGGTCGACGACTGCGTGCCGAAATACAGCTGCGCCACACCGGTGGCGTCGGGCAGCCGGCGCGGGCGCGCGACCAGCTCGTTGCGCTTCGCACTGGCGTTGGTGAGCCAGCCCGCGGTCTCCGTCAGCGTCGTCATCGACGCCAGCGAGCGGCCGAACATCGAGCTTGTCGAACCGATGGGCGAAGCGGCTTCGCGCCCGCGGGCGCGCGCCCCGCGTGCGGGGGACGTCAGATCACCGAGCTGATCATCTTCATGGGCGAGCTGCCCGTCAGCACCGCGACGCCCGCGGCCGCGGTCGCGACCGAGCCCGCGTTGTTGAGCGCGGCCTGCGTGACGTCGCTCACGTCGGAGGCGATCGACTCCGGCAGCTCGACGGCCACCGCATGCACCACGCCGGCCACGCCGTGCGCCGCGGCCTCGGCGCCGTCGACCACCGCATTGAAGGCGTCACCCAGCATGCGAACGCCGCCCTGCACCGCATTCTCCACGCCGGCGGCCAGGGCCCCGGCCGCTTCGACCGGATAGTCGAGCACGTCCTCGACCCCGTGCACCACGTCCATGGCGCCGTTGGCGAGCGCCGCCATCGCGCGCGCGCTGAACGACACCGTGGCGCTCGCGGCCTCGCCCACCGCCTCGCCGACGTCCTCGATGCCGTTCGCGATGCCGTTCGCGATCCTGCCCGGCGCGTCCTCCAGCGCACGCAGCACGCCGCTGCCGCCCGCGCTGCCCGGATTCACGGGCGCGTAGGCATGGGGGTAGCCGGTCGAGGAAGCTACGGACGGGACCATGGGTGCCATTCTCCAAATGTGTCACCGATGCTACGTGCCGGACGATTGCGTCAATCCACGAACAGAGCCGGAAACCCGGCTGAAATCGCCGCCAGGGCGCTCGACCGCGTCGCCCGGGCTCCGCGCCGGCGTCCGTACAGTCGCTCGTGGTCGACTGGCGCCGTGGGCCACAGCAGAGGATCCCGGATCCTCCGTGCGCGAAAAGCCTCCCTGGCAGGCGGCCTCGGAATCTCGACCGTTGCCAGGACTCGGCTCGGACACGATCGCGGCGATGCCTGCGTCGTGGCAGGCCTTGCCTGGACGCTCGCCTATGCCGTGCCCAAGAGCATCAGAGCGGCCGTGGCCGAGGCAGCGCCGACGATGCCGCCAGCTCGAGGCGTCAGTCGCCCATCGAGCACCGCGCCGATGGACCACAGCCCGGCGATCAAGGCCGCCGCGACGCCGGACAGCGTCGCTCGGCCGATATCGTCTGCTCGCCACAGCAACGCCGCGGTGCAACCGGTCGACAGCATGAACAGCGCCACCGCCACGCCGGCCTGCGCCTGCCCGACCGGGCGCTCGGCGAGAGTCGCGACGATCCGTGCCGGCGCCTGCGTCGCCGGGTGCCGTGACGGCGATCCGAACAGCACGCCGATCTTGTCGTGCCAGCCCTCGGCCAGGACAAATCTGCGCCACAGGTCGACGTAGTTGCCGCCCACAGCCTGCAATGGATCCCAACCGACCAGCGGCACCTTCGTGCCGTAGACACACGGCTCGGACGCTGACTCGGGCTCGAACGTCCCGAACAGGCGATCCCAGACCACCAGGATCGCACCGTAGTTCCGATCCAGATAGCGGTCGTTGGTGGCTTGGTGGACACGGTGGTTGGACGGCGTCGACAGCCAGCGATCGAGCACGCCCAGGGAGCCCACATGCTCGGTGTGGATCCAGAACTGATAGAACAGGACGACGATGCCGGCGATGGCGAACTGCGCAGGCGGCACGCCGACGACGGCCAGCGGCAGGAAGAACATCCATCCGGACAGCGCATAGGCGCTTTCCTGACGCAGCGCCGTCGACAGGTTGAAATGGCGACTCTGGTGATGCACCACGTGCGCGGCCCAGAACAGCGCGCTCTCGTGCGAGACGCGGTGCAGCCAGTAGTCGCAGAAGTCGTAGAGCAGCACGGCCAGCGCGATTGCCTGCCAGTGCGTCCACAGCGCGGCATGCGGCGTGAGCGTCAGCCAAGGCCACGCCAGCGTGTAGAGCCCGATCTGGATCAGTTGCGTGCACGCGGCCACGACCTGGCTGAGCAACCCTTGGCTCAGGCTGGCGAGCGTGTCGGCCAGGCCGTAGGTGTTGCGGCCGCGCGCCAACCCCCAGGCGAACTCGACCGCCATCAGCACGGCGAACACCGGCAGCGCGAAGAGGATCACGTCATCCATGACAGCACCGTCATTTGAATCGCCACGCCAGGGCGATCAGCGCGGACGCGCGCGAGCGCGTGTCCACGCGAGGGCTGTCGCGCACGGCGTGGTCGAAAGGTTCGACCTCGGCGTGCGCCAGCGCCACCCAGGAGCCGACGAGAGGCCACTCGGCGGACAGTTGCAGCAGCGGCGTGATCGAGCAGCCAGGCACGTACGTCGCCTCACCGCTGGCCGCCGCCTCTGCGGCCGAGACGCCATAGAGGTGCGCCACGTAGCGCGCGCTGCGCCGCTCGATGCCGACCTGCGGGTAGAAGGTCATCGATCCGAACGGCGCTTCGGCCGCGTACGACGCCTCCAGCAGCGTGCCGCCGGAGTTCGTGTCGACGAACGCGTCGGCGAAGAATCCGCCCCAGGGCGTTTCCTGGAACGTGCCGAGACCGACCGGCCGCGGGTTGCTGCGATGAGGCAGGCCCGGGCCGTCGGCGTCGCTGCCTTCGGTGCTGACGCGAGCCACCAGCTCGAGCGCGCCCCAGCCGACGGGCGCCAGCTTCACGCCCAGCGTGTCCTCGCGCACGAAGGCACGTCCGATATCGCCGTAGGCATACGGCAGCGCCCGGCTGCGTGCCGACGCGCCTGGCGCGGACGCCTGGGTGCGCTCGATACCTATGCCGATGTCGCCGTTCCAGCGCGCCGGGTCGTCCGCCTGTGCATGGGCTGCGGTGCTTGCCACGAGAGTCGCCATGACGAGGCCACGCGTGCGCATCACGCGCGGCTGAACACCAGGGCCACGTTCGTGCCGCCGAACGCGAACGAATTGCTGATCGCATGGCGCAACGCGGGGGCCCGCTGGGCTTCTCCGAGCACGTGCGCGATCCCGGCGCAACGCGCGTCGATGGTGGCCACGCCCAGCGTCGCCGGCACGACACCGGCCTGCAGGGCCATGACCGTCAGGGCCGCTTCAAGCGCGCCGCCAGCGCCCAGGAGGTGCCCGTGCGCGGCCTTGGTGGAGCTGACGCGCAGTCGCGCGGCCTGCTCCGCCCACACCTTGCGCAAGGCTTCGCATTCGATCGGGTCGCCCGCGATGGTCGCGGTGCCGTGCGCGTTGCAGTAGCCGATGTCGGCCGGCGTCAACCCGCTGCTGCCCAGCGCCGCGGTCAGCGTGGCCACCTGTCCGCGCACCTGCGGATTGGTGAGATGCTGCGCGTCGCAACGGATGGCCGACCCGGCCAGCCAGGCGCGCGGGGCCGCCACCAGGTCGTGCTCGCGGCGCAGCACCATGAACGCCGCGCCTTCTCCCAGCACCAGGCCCGCGCGGTCGGCGGAAAAGGGGCGGCAGCTGCGCGTGACGTCGGCCTCGTCGGGTGGCGCCAGCGTGCGCAACGCCTGCCAGGCGGCGACGGTGCCGCGCGCGAGGGGCGCTTCCACGCCGCCGCAGATGGCGATGTCGACCTCCCCGCGGCGCAGCGCGTGCGCCGCCTCGGCGATGGCCACCGAACTCGACGCGCAAGCCACCGCGTAGGTGAGGACGGGCCCTCGCACATCCGCGTGGATCGCGATCACCGCGGCCGCGCCGTTGACCATTCCGGCGGGTACCGTCAACGGCGGCACGCGCCCGCCCGAGTACAACGCGGCGAAGCCGGCGTCCATCGTGGCGGCGCCGCCCATGCCGGTTCCCAGGTACAGGCCGACGCGTTCCGGGTCGGGCCAGGTCTCGAGCGCCGCATCGGCAAGCGCCCTGCGCACGGCGCCGAGCGCCAACTGGCTGACGCGCTCCGTTCCCACCTGCTGCAGCCGGCCGAGCACCGTGGAGACGTCGCCCGCCACCTGCGCTGCGGCGATGTCGGGCAGGCCGTCGAACGACACACGGCCGACGGCACCGTGCCCCGCGACCAGGCGCTCCCAGCTGCTCGCGGGGTCGTTCCCGAGCGGACTCGCGAGCCCGATCCCGGCGACGCCGATACGTGCGACAGGCGCCATGCTCAGGCCTTGCTCGCCGCGGGCGGCAGGCCGTCGATCAGCACGGCCAGCTCGCGCAGCGTCGTCACGGTGGTGGCGGCGTGGTCGGGAACGGTCACGTGGAACGCGTCGTCGATCTCGAACATCAGTTCGGCGACCGTGAGCGAGTCCAGCTCGTAGCTCGCGAAAGGCGCATCGGGGGCGATGACCTCCAGCGCGACGCCGAACTTGTCGTGGATCAGGTGGGTGAGTCGATCGAGGGTGGCGGTGGTCATGGGGACAAGGTCGCCGCTTCCACGACGTCGAAGGCGGAGCGAAGATCGTTCATGAAGGGCTCGCTGTCGAAGCCGCAGGCATCCAGGCCCTGCATGAACGCACTGAGTCGGTCGGCCACCCGGTGGCGATCGTTGTCGGCGGTGATCATGTGATAGCTGTTCTCGAGCACGTGCAAGCTCAGGAGTCCCTTGGGGACGCGCGCGACGCTGCTGCGCACGCTGGCAAGCCTGCAGATCTCGTCGTCGCGCGCGTGCTGCACCTGGACCGGGTGGGTCAGGCCCGGCAGCAACGTGCGGACGTGTGCGGACAGCCGCTCGCTTTCGCGGACGACCGGCAACGGAACCGAGCCTGGGCCGACGAGCGACGTCGATCCGTCCGCCAGTTGCTGGCGGATGAGCGCGCGCATGCGCTCGTTGCGCAGGCCGTAGGGCTCGCGTTCGCGCATCGAGAACAAACGTGCGATGCCCGTGGCATAGGCGATCGGCCGCAGGGCGTACCACCAGGGCAGCGCCCAGCCGTCGTACGCGAACAGCGGCGACAGCAGCGCAAAGCCGCGCAGGCCCGGCATCGGACGTCGCGCAGCGACCGCCAGCGCGAGCATGGCACCCGTGCACAAGCCACCCAGCACGAAGGGTTCGCAGGACTGCGCATTCAGCTCGTCCAGGGAGTGCGCTGCCTCGTCCACCCAGGCCTGCCAACGTGCCTTGTCGGAGAGCATTCCGCTGCTGTAGCCAGGTACCTCCGGGGCCTGAAGGCGAACGCCGTGGCGACGGAGCGGGTGAGTCAGTAAGCCGAATTCCTTGGGCGAACTCGCCAGACCGTGGAAGAGAACAAGGCGGCTGGGCCGTCCCTGCCGGAAGGAATCAAGAGGCTTCATCGTCGCATCGAAAACAGTTGGCTTGCCACGGCGATGGACTCGCTCCGAATGTGACGGTTCAATTGTCGAATGTCCCGCTGATCAGCGCACTCAGGAAAGGGACAGCAAGACGCAAGGTCGGCCTTCGGCCCCGCTGCGCGCCACCGGCATCGGCCTGGCCGATCGAGCAGGCGCCCATGCGCTCGTCGCCTGGGCGTGGCAGGCAGGGCGCGCGGCGAGTCCTCGGCGCTCTGGTGACGACCGGGCCGGCGGCCGCGCGCTTTCGGCCTCGCTGAAGGCGCGCTTTCTGCCGGCTATCGATCTCCTGTCGAACACGCGCCCCGCGGCGAGGCCACGCGGATCCGCCCCTCGAATTACGATCCGTTGCACAGCTCCGCGTCAGCGGTCCGGGTCGTCGACATGCGGCTGCGTCGCGTTGTTCACATGCGGGCGAGAGGCTCCGCAGACAACGAAAGCACACACCATGAAGAAGATCGTTCTCGGCGCGGCGTTCGCGCTGCCGCTGCTCGCCGCGTCGCTCGCGATGGCAGACGAGGCGGGCCGCCATCCGCACTACATCCATGCACTGTCCGACCTGCGCGTGGCGCAGTGGCAGATCGACCACCGCAGGCCCGAGGACGGCGAGATTCGCGAGGACGAACAAGTGTCGTCCGATGAAGTCGCGATCGCGATCCGATGCGTGACCGATGCGGCGGCTCGCGATGGCAAGGATCTCGGCTTCCAGCCGCCTCCCGACGCGCCGATGGCCTATGGCGGACGGCTGCACGCCGCGATCGACCTGCTGCGGGCAGCGCACAACGACCTGGCCTTGCCGGAGGACGACCCGGGCGCTCGCGGCCAGCAACACGCGGCCTTGCTGCGCGTTGATGCGGCGCTTCACGCCGCACAGCGTGCGGTCGGGGCGGTCGAGCGGGCCCAGGATAGCCGCGAGTGAGTCCAGCCCTCGCTGGAAGGCTTTGAAGGCGACGGCATCGATGCGTCGATCCCTTTTCAACGCATCGCTTGCCCCGCAGCACGCTGGCCCGCAGACTGAGTGCGTGCGGGCCTGACGCCGCGCGCCGCGCTCGCCGCGGCGACAGGCAACCATGCGGAACAATCTGGTTGTCCGGAACTGGGAACGATCGATCCCGGTCGACGTCACCCTGATTCGGTAGGTGTGACCGGCCTGCCATCCGCAGCGTTAGCGGCATTGCGCACTCGCCGAGCCGTCGGTTGCCGAGCAAGCGGAGAGTTGTCCGGTTGCGGGGGCCTATCCAGGCTGGAGAGTACAGTTCGACTTCCAGGGATAGAACTCGATGACGCCATGGAGATCGCAGAGCAGATCGACATCTGATGACTGCGGCACGCACTTCTAAAGCGGCCACCGGAGGGCCGAAGGCTCATGCCCAATATTGCCAGCGTACTGAAATCTGAAATCACCCGACTTGCCCGCAAGGAAGTTCGCGATGGCGCCGACGGTCTGAGGAAGACCGTTGCGGCGCATCGCGCCGAGATCGCGAACCTCAAGAGGCGCGTCGGCGATCTCGAGTCCATGGTCAAGCGACTTGCCAAGGGTACCGGCACCGTCACGAGGCAACCCAGCCCATCGGCGGCCGATGCATCGGCCGAGCCGGATTCGACCGGACTTCGCTTCCGCGCCAAGGGCATGGCGGCGAACCGTCAGCGCCTCGGGCTCTCGGCTGCGGACTTCGGCCTGCTGGTCGGTGCCACGGGTCAGTCCATCTATGCCTGGGAATCAGGCAAGACGAAACCCAAGCCGGCAAACCTGATGCATATCGCAGCGCTTCGCGGCATCGGCAAGCGAGAGGTCGAGGAAAAGCTGGCTCGCCTGAAGGGGCAGTAGGCGATTCGACCTGCGCCTGCCTGCGTCTGGACACAACCGTACGGTGTGACCCAGTCGCCTTCGGGGCGGTCTGCCGCAGCCTGGTGGCGGGCTTGCCGCCCAGGCTCGACGTTCGTCGGCAAGTGTCGAAACCGGGCCAGGGAAGGGTCGGACGCGCGGATCGTCCCGTCAGAGCTCCGGCGCGTCGTCTCTCGCGACGGGGGCGGCGGGGAGCGCTTGCGCCATGGCCTGGCAAAGGTCGCCCAGGCTCGTCGGCTTGACCAGGTGCCCGGCGAACCCCGCGCGCAGCGAGGCCTCGATGTCGCTGTGACGCCCGAAGGCCGAGAACACGAGGGCCGGCGTGGACGGATCTGACTCCCGGAGGAGCTCGATCAATTCGTGCCCCGAGTGGCCTTCGTCGAGCATCAGATCCGTCAGCAGGAGGTCGAAGCGCTGCGCCTTCAGGGCGGCGACTGCGCCATCGAAGGTCGTGCCGACCTCGACGACCATGCCGAGATCGCGCAACAGCAGCGCCGTCCCCTCGGCGATATCCTTCTCGTCCTCCACGTAGAGAACGCGCACGCCGCGCAGTCTTTCCAGATCCCCGGTGTCCAACGCATCGGCAACGTCGGCTGCGTTGACCGCCGTGCCCGAGGACAGCGGCAGCGTCACCGAAAACGTGGCGCCGGCACCCGGACCCTGGCTGCTTGCGGAGATGTCGCCGCCCATCAGGCGCACGATGTTGCGCACGATGGCCAGGCCCAGCCCCAGGCCCCGATGGCGGTTGACGTTGCTCTTGGCTTGCAGGAACGGCTCGAAGATGGATCCCAATTCGGTGGCGGCGATCCCTCGGCCCCAGTCCTGGACGTCCAATGAAAGTCCGTCGTCGCCCACGCGCAGTGTCACGAGAACGCGTTCGCCGGGGCTCGATGCATTGACGGCGTTGCTGACGAGGTTCCATGCCACCTGCTCGAGTCTTCCGGCGTCCGTCCTGATCAGCTTGACGGTCGAGGACAGGTCCGTCTCGATGCGGACCTCGCTGCCGTGCGCGTCCCGCACCACGGCAATGGCCTGCTCGACGATGCCGATGGGCTCGGCCAGCGACCATTCCAGGTGGAGCTTGCCGCTCAGGATCCGCGAGATGTCCAGCAAGTCGTCGATGAGGCGAGACTGGACCGCGATGTTGTGGACGATGCGCTCGGTCGCCTTCGCGGCCCGCGCCGGATTGCCGCCGGGCAGCTTCAGGACGTTGACCCAGGTGAGCGTCGATTGAAGGGGAGTGCGCAGTTCATGCGAGACCTTGGCCAGGAACCTGTCCTTTTGAACGTTGGCTTCGTGTGCAGCCGCCTGGGCCGAGCGAGCCTCCTCGATGGCGTGTGCGAGTTCGGCCGTTCGATGGGTCACCCGGTTTTCGAGGTCGGCCCGCTGCGCTCGCAGCTCCTCCTCGATGATCTGTCGTCTGCTGACTTCTGCCTCCAGATCCGCCTTGGCCTGATTGAGCTCCGCAACCGTGGGAATGGCCAGGATCCTGGGCACCAGGAAGACCAGCAACGTGGCGGTCAGGATCGAGGCGAGTGCCGTGATCATCTTCACCATGGCGCTGAGCCAGTAGTCCGGATTCCAGACAGTCCAGACCTCGATCCAGTGGGTCGCGCCACAACTCACGATGAAGGTCGCGAAGAGCAGCACGATCCAGTTGAACGGCAAGTCCGATCGCTTGCGGACGAGATAGAGCAAGGTGACCGGGATGGAGATGTAGGCCGCGCCGATGAGCGAGTCGCTGCACACATGGGCCCACAGGAGGGCCGGGTTCCAGGTGAAGCAGTACCCATGCGGCAGCAGGCTGCCGGGCGCGCCCCTCTGGGCTGCGACAAGGCCGCAGAGGGCCAGAGCCAGCGCAATCGCAACGACCACTGGGTAAGGGGGAGCGGTTCGTCTTGTCATGGCCGGATTCTGCCGTGCTGGTCGTCGAACCTCCATCGGGGAGGGCGCGGGGGCCGAGCGCATCAGCCCGATCTGGTCGGGCCTGGATGACGCTGCGCTTTCCGGCGTGGGCCCGGCCAGGGCCGGGACGCATGGATGCGCGCCATCGAACGATTCGGCGCACCACGAGCTGGCCGCATCGGGAGCCCGTACGGCCGAGCGGAGCTCGTATTCCGTCAACGAAGTCACGACTGGGCCCCCATGCCGCACACCGGGGTCAAGATCTCGCCGTCCAAGCCGATGCCCCTGGGGATGACATCGGTCAAATCATGATTCAGCTCGACGTCCTGAGCTCATTCGCCATCTGCGGTGCCGGGGCGCTGGTGGGTGCAGCCATGCTTCGGCCCAACCTCTCGGACGACGTGTCGATTCGCGAGTCGCTCCGGCTCTTTCGAAACGCCTTTGCCTTGGTGGGAGTGGGACTCCTGCAGCCTGCCGTGATCGAGATGCCGCTGCCGCTATGGAGCGAGGCCGCGATGGTGTACGCCTCGTTCGGCGGATTGATCATGATCGGCTGGGCGTTGTCGGCGCTGTCAGGGGGGCGTCGATCCCGCAGCGCGATGTGGTTCACGCTCGGTGCTGTCCTGGCAGTGGTGCTGGCTGGCTTGCCGGCCGGTGTCAAAGGCATGAATTTCATCGCCGCCGCGGGACTGGTCGTCGGTTCGGCAGTGTCCGCCTGGCTGGGCCGCCGCCTGTGCTGGCATCCGCGCGACATGCATGAGCGACTCCTCGGCGTGACCATCCTCCTCATGCTGCTCAGCTCTGCGCTTCGCGCCAGCTACCTGCTGACGTGGAACGGGCCCTTCGAACCGAACCTGCTGTACGTGCCGCCGGCGATGGTGACGCCGTTTGCCCTGTTGTACGGCGTGTTGCCCATCCTTTTCGCGATGCTGTTGCACAACGTGGTCAACGCACGATTGCAGGCCCGATTGCATCAGCGCGCAATGACGGACTACCTGACGGGGTGTCTCAGCCGGCAAGCGTTGGCCGAAGGGGTCCCGACGCTGACCGCACAAGCTCGCCAACGCAGTGGCGGGCTCTCGTTGATCATGGTCGATTTCGACCACTTCAAGCAGATCAATGATCGTCATGGCCACGCCGCGGGAGACGCCGTGCTGCGCCACGCCGTCACTGTGATGCAGAGACAACTGCGCGGCGAGGCGCTGTTGGCGCGCTATGGCGGAGAGGAATTCGTCGTCATGCAGCCGGTGTCCGACCTCCCTGCGGCTCGACGTGTGGCCGAGCGCATGCGGCGATCGGTCGAGCAGGCGAACTGGTCCGACGTCGTACCCGGACTCGCGGGGGTGACCGCGAGCCTGGGCGTCACGCTGTTCGCCCTGGACGAAGGGCTGGAACAGGCGCTTGCCCGTGCAGACGAGGCGCTGTACCGCGCCAAGGCGAGTGGACGAAACCAGGTTCAGGCCGCGCTGGTCGCCGCTTGACGATCAGGCATCCGGGATCGGATCCTGCAAGCCCAGGCCGGTGCGCCGACCCTCGCTCGAGTCCTTGCTGCCCCGGTCGGAGTGCAGACCTCCGTGGGCAAACCGAGTCGAAGCGACGGCCTCGATGCGAGGACGCATCGTCGCGGACGCCGCCCGTCGACTTGCGGATTGTCCGGTCCGGGTGCGCAAGTGGCAGGCGAGGGCTCTCGATCGCTTACGCCAGGTTATGGGCGATCCACAAACATTGATTGCTGAATGCGCGACAGCCTAGGGGTGACCCCATGCGCGTTTTCCGCGATCACCGAGAGAGTAACGAGTGAGGGGACTCGTCGCATTCGCAGCCAATGATTTGAGCGGCGGCAGCCAGGGTCCAGGTCGTGCATCACCAAGGAGCCGAAGTTGAAATTGACCCGTTTGTCCCGAGAGATGAAGAAGCTCGGACTGCAAGCCAACTGCCTTGCGGTCCTTTGCCTGTCGGCGCCCGCGTGGGCGCAAGGCGATGCCGCCGGGCCCGACGTCCAGACCGTCACGGTGACGGGCTCCAACATCAAGCAGATCCAGAACGAAGGCGCGTTGCCCGTGCAGGTCATCCGGCGCGCGGAGATCGACCGCCAGGGCATCACCAGCGCCGAACAACTGCTGACGATGGTCAGCGCCAACGCAGCCGGCGCGTACAACATGACCGCCAACCAGGCCGAGGGATTCACGGCGTCCACCGGCACGCACAACTCCGGCGCGTCGTCTGCCAACCTGCGCGGCCTCGGCGCGGACAGCACACTCGTGCTCCTGAACGGGCGTCGCATCGCGACCCACGGCCTGAATGGCAGTTCCGTCGACCTGAACTCGATCCCGTTCGCGGCGGTGGAACGAGTCGAGGTGCTCAAGGACGGCGCATCGGCGATCTACGGGACGGACGCCATCGGCGGCGTCATCAACTTCATCCTGCGCACCGACTACACCGGTCTCGAGGCTTCGGCATCCGGTGATGTCACGCAGCATGGTGGCGGCAACGTGTACACCACGTCCTTGCTGTGGGGCAAGGGCACGCTGGACAAGGACGGCTACAACGTCCTGGTGTCCCTGGCGGGCGACGAGACCACCCTGCTGAACGGGCACCAGCGGTCCTTCCAGAACGGCTACCAGCCCGCGCGCGGACTGGCCCCCGACACCACCGGGACGCCGTTCGCCAACCAGGTCATCACCTACAACCTGCCCAACGATCCGACCACGTACAACCGCGCCAACCTGCTGTCGTTCCAGGGCAATTGCCAGAGCATTCCGGGCCAGGTGCAGTACGCCGCCGCGCTGTGGGGCAACTCGAACTACGGCAATGCCTGTGCGTACGACTACGGCGCCGACATGGCGTTGATGCAGCCGGTCAAGCACCTGAACCTCGTCTCCCGCGGCACTCTGAAGCTCGACGAAGCCACGACCGCTTTCGTCGAGGTCACGGCCAGCCAGACCCGGGCGACGGACTACTACACGCCGCAGCAGTTGAACAACTACGACGGGTTCGAATATCCCGCCGGCGGCCCGTACTACCAGGACCTGTCGGCCTATGTGCCGGGGTTCGATCCGACGCAGCCGATCGGCGTTCGCTGGCGCTGCGTCGCCTGCGGCGACCGTTCGGAACGCACGACCACGACGACCTATCGCGTGCTGGCCGGGCTCGAAGGCGATTACAAGGGCTGGGACTACCAGGCCGGAATCTCGGCCGCTGGCAGCCGCGCGAACACCGACCTGACGAGCGGCTACTTCAACACCGACAAGATGGTGGCCGCGTTCCAGACCGGGCTCATCAACCCCTGGCTGCTGCCGGGCCAGCAGCAGACTACGCAAGCGATGGCGCTGATCTATGGCGCTGAAGTGACGGGGCCGGTCTACAACGGCAGCTCGCGGATGCTCGAGGCAGATGCCAGCGCCTCCGGCGTGATCGCCAAGCTGCCGGCCGGCCCGCTGGCGATGGCGGTCGGGGTCGACCTGCGTCGGGAGACCTACGATTTCGGCTCCAACGGCTTCGCGCTGAACGACGTGCTCAACGCCACGTCGGATCCCTCGCTGCCGCAGGCGTCGCGCAACATCTACGCGGTCTACTCCGAGCTGAGCGTGCCCATCGTCAAGCATTTCGACGCGCAGCTGGCGGTTCGCCATGACCAGTACAGCGACTTCGGCGGCACGACCAACCCCAAGGTCGGCCTGCGGTTCCAGCCGCTCGAGAGCTTGCTGATGCGCGGCTCGTGGAGCACCGGCTTCCATGCGCCGGACTTCGAACAGCTCTACGCCGGGCAGACGCCCAGCAGCCTGAACAACCCCGCGCCCGATCCGGTCCTTTGCCCACAACATCCGGGCGACCCGAACTACTGCGACCAGAACTGGAACTACCAGACCGGCGGCAACCCGAAGCTCAAGCCCGAGAAGTCGCAGCAGGTGTCGGCCGGCGTCGTGGTGTCGCCGCTGCAGGGCCTGACGGCGAGCCTGGACTGGTGGAAGATCCGTCGCACCAACAAGATCACGACGCCCGACCCGTCGGAGCTGCTGGCGGACTTCCCTCAATACGTCGTCCGCAACGCGGACGGCACGATCAACTACATCCAGGACTTCTACACCAACATCGCCTCCGACGTGACCTCCGGCGTGGACGTCTCCCTGAACTGGAGCAGGAAGATCGGCGCCGACCAGCTCTCGTTCAATCTGGACGGCACCTATTCCATCAGCCACCGCACTCGCCAGAGCGCGGCCGATCCCAGCACGGAGTTCGTCGGCCAGTTCGGCGATCCGAGCGACGGCTACGACAGCCTCTACCAGCGCTGGCGCCATGCAGCCAGCGTGACCTGGAGCCACGACGTGTGGGCGACCACGCTGAGCCAGCAATTCAGCTCCGGCTACAAGGACGAGGTGCCCGAAGGCGTCGTCCCGCCGGGTTTCGACCCCAACGTCCACAGCTACACGCTCTACAACCTGGGCGTGACCTACAGCGGCGTCAAGAACGCGAGCTTCACGTTCACCGTCAAGAATCTCTTCGACACCGCGCCGCCGTTCTCGGCTCACAATGTCGACGATGTCGGCGGCGCCGGCTGGGATTCGCGCGTGGGCCAACCGCGGATGCGTTCCTTCATGCTGGCGGCGAGGTACAAGTTCTGGTGATCTCGGGACGCAAGCGGATGGATCGTTCGTGCTGAAGTCGATGTTGGCCAGGCTCGCCAGCCTGGTGCCGACCTTCCTCGGGGTCACGCTGGTGGCCTTCGGCCTGATTCGCCTCGTTCCGGGCGATCCGATCGAAGTGATGATGGGCGAGCGGCACCTGGACGCTGCGGCGCATGCGGAGCTGGAACATCGCATGGGCCTGGACCGGCCGCTGCCGATCCAGTACCTGGGCTATCTCGGGCAACTGTCGCACGGCGATCTGGGGCAGTCGCTGGTCACGCGCGAGCCGGTCGTCGACGAACTGAAAGTGCTGTTTCCGGCCACGCTCGAACTTGCGACGGCGGCGCTGTTCATCGCCGTGCTCCTGGGGCTGGGGCTCGGGGTCGTGGCCGCGATGCGGCGCGGCTCCTGGCTCGACCAGGGCGTGATGGCCGTCGCGACGATCGGCTTCTCGATGCCCGTCTTCTGGTGGGGCCTCATCCTCATCATGTTCTTCTCGGCGCGGCTCGGATGGACGCCCGTGTCCGGGCGCATCGGCGTGGAGTTCGACGTGCCCCTGCGAAGCGGCTTCATGCTGATCGACGCCTGGCGCTCCGGCCTTCCCGGCGCATTGGCGTCGGCATTCAGCCATCTCGTGCTGCCTGCCATCGTCCTGGGGACCAGCACCGTCGCCGTGGTGGCGCGCATGGCGCGTTCGAGCATGCTGGAGGTGCTGCGCGAGGACTACATGCGCACGGCACGCGCCAAGGGCCTGGGCCCGTTTCGGATCATGGTCGTCCACGGCCTGCGCAATGCCCTGACGCCGGTTCTCACCGTCATCGGCATGCAGGCGGGCAGCCTGCTCGCCGGGGCCGTCCTCACGGAGACGATCTTCTCGTGGCCGGGTGTCGGCAAATGGCTGATCGACGGGATCGGTCGTCGCGACTATCCGGTCGTCCAGGCCGGCATCCTCACGTCGGCGTGTACTTTCATCGTGGTCAACCTGCTGGTCGACCTGCTCTACGGCTTCGTGAACCCGCGCATGCGTTCGCGCTCATGACCTCGTCATCGAAGGCATCGGTCGACACGCGACGCGCAGACCCCACCCGGGTGCTGTCGCCCGGACGTGAATTCTGGAACGCTTTCAGCGCCCATCGCGGCGCGCACGCGGCATTCCTGGTCCTGCTCGCCCTGGCAGTGGCGGCGATCCTGTCTCCCTGGATCGCACCGCACGATCCGACGTTCCAATACCGCGACTCGCTGCTCGTGCCGCCGGCCTGGAGCCCCCAGGGCTCGAGCCGTTTCCTGCTGGGCACCGACGAGCTCGGCCGCGACCTTCTGTCGCGCCTGCTGTACGGTGCGCGGGGCTCGCTCGGGATCGGGGTGGCGTCGGTGTTCATGTCGCTGGTGCCCGGCACCCTGCTGGGATTGATCTCGGCCTTCTTCCCCCGCCGAGCCGCGCCGCCGATCATGCGCGTGATGGACGTGATGCTGGCGCTGCCGGGCATCCTTCTGGCGATCTGCGTCATCACGGTGCTCGGGCCGGGCCTGTCGAACACGGCGATTGCCATCGCCATCGGAGCCTTGCCCGGATATGCCCGGCTGAGCCGCGCCGCGGCCCTGTCCGAGATCGGGCGCGAATACGTCACGGCCAGTCGCGTGGCCGGCGCGGGCGTCGTCCGGTTGATGTTCTCCGTGGTCTTGCCCAACTGCCTGGGCCCCCTGATCGTGAACGCCACGATGGGCTTCTCGTCCGCGATCCTGGAGACGGCCGGCCTGGGCTTCCTCGGGCTCGGGGTGCAGGCGCCCACGCCCGAATGGGGCGGCATGCTGTCCGCGGCGCGCGACTACAGCGAGGCCGCGCCCTGGCTGGTGCTGGTGCCGGGCCTGACGATCCTCGTCTCGGTGGTGTGCGCCAACCTGGTCGGCGACGGGTTGCGCGACGCGCTCGATCCCAAGCTGAGAAGGGCACACTGATGCTGCGCATCCGCAACCTGAGCGTGCAGTTCGGGGGGTTCAAGGCGGTCGACGGCGTCGACCTCGATGTCGCGGCCGGCGAGACCCTGGGCATCGTCGGCGAGTCGGGGTCGGGCAAGTCCGTCACGATGCTGGCGCTGATGGGCCTGATCGACAGCCCGGGCGTCGTCTCGGCGGACGAGATGAGCTTCGACGGCCACGACCTGCTGCGCATCACGGCGACGCAGCGACGCGCCATCGTCGGGCGCCGGATGGCCATGGTCTTCCAGGATGCGCTGACGGCGCTCAATCCCAGCTACCGGATCGGCGACCAGATCGAGGAGGTGTTGCGCGTGCACCTGGGGCTGCGCGGGGCGCGCGCGCGCGATCGCGCGATCGAACTGCTCGAACAGGTCGAGATCCCCGATCCGGCTCGGCGCCACCGCGCGTATCCCCACGAGATGTCCGGCGGCATGAACCAGCGCGCCATGATCGCGATGGCGATGGCCGGCGAGCCCGGTCTCCTCATCGCGGACGAGCCGACGACCGCGCTCGACGTGACGATCCAGGCGCAGATCATGGAGCTGTTGGCTCGACTGCGTCGAGAGCGTGGCATGGCGTTGGTGATGATCAGCCACGACCTCGGTGTGGTCGCGCAGATGTGCCAGCGCGTGGCGGTCATGTACGCCGGCCAGCAGGTGGAGGTCGGGCCGCTGCCCGGGGTCTTCGAGGCGCCGAGCCACCCGTACACGCAGGCGTTGCTGGCGGCCATCCCGGAACACAACCGCGGCGCCGCGCGCCTGGCCGCACTCCGCGGCATCGTGCCCGGCGCGTTCGACCGCCCGCCCGGCTGCCTCTTCGAACCGCGCTGCGACTGCGCACGCGAACGTTGCCGCGAGCAGGCGCCCGCGTTCGCCGACAGCGTGCGCTGTCATTTCCCCTTGTCCGGAAACGCGTCGCGATGAATCAGGATCTCCTCGTCGTCAACGACCTCGCACGCCACTACAGCGTCGGGCAGGGATGGTTCAAGTCCAAGGGCATCGTGAAGGCGCTCGATGGCGTCAGCTTCGACCTGGCTCCGGCGCGCACCCTGGCGATCGTCGGCGAATCCGGCTGCGGCAAGTCGACGCTGGCGCGGCAGTTGACCTTGATCGAGCGCCCGACCGCGGGTTCGCTCACGCTGTCCGGCGTGGATGCCGCGAACGCCCCCAAGCTGCAGCTGCGATCCTTGCGCCAGCAGGTGCAGATGGTCTTCCAGAATCCGTTCGCGTCCCTCAATCCGCGCAAGAGCATCGCCGCCACGCTCGAAGAACCGCTGCGCATCAACACGACGTTGACGGCGCAGGAACGGCGCGACAAGGTGCATGCAGTGATTGCCCGCGTCGGACTCCGGCCGGAGCACCTGCGCCGCTACCCGCACATGTTTTCCGGCGGCCAGCGCCAGCGCATCGCCATCGCGCGCGCGATGATGCTGTCGCCGCGCCTCGTGGTGGCCGACGAGCCGACGTCGGCGCTCGATGTGTCGGTGCAGGCGCAGATCCTGAACCTGTTCATGGACCTGCAGCAGGAGATGGGCGTCGCCTACGTCTTCATCTCCCACAACCTGGGCGTCGTCGAGCACGTCGCCCATGACGTCGCCGTGATGTACCTCGGCCGCATCGTGGAGCAGGGTCCGAAGGAGCGGATCTTCGGGGCGCCGGCGCATCCGTATACGCGGGCGCTCCTGAGCGCCACGCCGACCTTGAGACCGGCCGAGCGACGCCAGCGCATCATGCTGCTCGGCGAACTTCCCAGTCCCCTCGATCCGCCTTCGGGCTGCCACTTCCACAAGCGTTGTCCATGGGCGCAGGCGCGTTGCTCGCAGGAGGCGCCCCTGTCGAGGCCGGTCGACGGTCGACAGGTCGCTTGCCACCTCGCCTGAGGCGCCGCGAGCCGAGCCCCTCAGGTCGGCAGCTGCCGGTCGCTGTAGCGCGTGAGGTAGAACCACTCCTCGCCGGGCCGGGCGGCGTCGTTCGGAAAGATGATCCGGCCGTCGTGCGGCGCGCGCAGCGGCGTGCCGTCCTTGCGGCGCGCGATCAGCGTGTCCTGGCCGATCGGGTCGAAGCTGGCCCACGGCCGCATGAACGCGTCGTTCGCGTCATCCCGATCCACGACGTCGTACATGCGCAGGACTTCGACCCTCGAAGGATCCGGGCGCGGCGCGGGCTTGTCGATCATGCCCAACTGCGCCAGGGCGTTCAGGATCGCCGTCGTGGCCACTTCCACCGCCAGCGGGTCATCATGCTGGCCGCATTCCAGCGTCACGCCGTAGCCACCCTGGCTGCGCATGAACTCGGTGGTGCCGACGCCGTATTGAGTCACCGATCGGAGATCGCTGCGCCCGCCGGTCTGCCGGCGACGGGCGCCGGCGACGTAAGTCCCCAACCATCCCTCGACGATGCGCGATACCCCCAGGCTCAGCGCCAGGCGTGACTCGGCCTGCTCGTGCGCAAAGGGCTCGACGTCGCCATCGTTGTCGCGCGGGCCGACCATGACGAATGCCTGACCCGGGTTGTTGAACGAGTGCAGGTCGAGCAGAACGTCGTGTGCCGCAAGCAGGGGGCACAGCTGGTTGGCGACCCGATCCTCGAACTCGGTGACCACGACGGTCGGCCGAAGATCGCGGTTCAGGTTGCGGTCGCCTTCGCGCGTGCGCCGGGCGTACGCCTTCGGGTTGGCGACAGGAACGAACGTGACCGTGCCGCGCACCAGCCGCAGCATGTTCTGGTCGAGGGCGTCGACGACGCGCGGGATCGCGACGCTGCCACAGGTCTCGTTCCCATGCACCGCCGCCGTGACGAGCAGGCGCGGTCCCGGTCGCAGGCCGAGAAACTGATGAACGCGCAGCGAGGTTGATTCCATGGACGGCGAACGGGCGTGAGAATGTACTTGTTCGGGAGTTTGCTCGAAACGCATGTGGGCGCGAAGCGCGCATGCACTGCCGACGTTGAAAAGAACAGTGCCGGGCATAACCTGGCGGAATGCCTTGTCTCGAAGAGCGCACCTTCAT
Organism: uncultured beta proteobacterium; assembly: GCA_903845345.1. Lineage (GTDB taxonomy): Bacteria > Pseudomonadota > Gammaproteobacteria > Burkholderiales > Burkholderiaceae_C > Scleromatobacter. The sequence goes on along the minus strand of CAIMXF010000524.1, from coordinate 8,917 downwards.
CGGCGCGGCGCGGGGAACGGCCAGGGTTGCGCGGCGAGATCGAGCCGACTACCGTCGTGCCGGCGCATCGGAAATCCTTGTCGTTGGCCGACGGCTCGGCCTGCGCGCGCTCGAATCATGAAAGGTCGTCCTTGAATCCCGTCCGCTCCATCGAGTCGTCGCTGTCTTTCCGACCTGCGTGGAGACTTGCCCGGCTTGCCCGCATCGCAGCCGCGGCGGCCTTCTGGCCTGCGTGTGGATGGACGGCTCCCGACGCGGTGCCGCACGTGCCTGCGCCCGTCGCGAAGGCGCTGGCGCAGGCCGGGCTGACGTCCGACAGCCTCGCCTACGTCGCCTATCGCCTCGACGCGCCGGCCCGGAAGCTGGGCTGGCAGGATCAGCGGCCCATGAAGCCCGGGTCGACCATGAAGGTGGTGACCGCCATCGTGGCCCTCGATGTGCTCGGACCGAATTCGCATGGCGGCACCGACATCCTGGCCGAAGAGATCCCCGCCGACGGCGTGCTGCGCACGCCGCTCTACCTGCGCGGCGGCGCCGACACCGACCTGGACTGGGGCGCGCTGTGGAGCCTGTTGCAGCGCGTGCGCGATGCCGGCATCAGGGATCTGCGCGGCGGCATCGTCGTGGATCGACACCTCTTCGATCCGGCTCGCCCGGACGCCGGCGCGCCGCCCTTCGACGAGAGCCCGGAGGCCGACTACAACGTCATTCCCGATGCGCTGCACCTCAACGGCAGCCTGCTCGAATACACCCTCTCGTCGACCGGCGACGCCGTGCGCGCATCGGTGGAGCCGGCTTGGCCCGGGGTCGCCGTGCATGTCGACGACCTGCACCCCGGCGACCTGCGTTGCGACGACTGGGAGGATGGCTGGCGAACGCCCCGGGTGGTGGCAAGCGACGCGCATGTCGACATCTACCTCCAGGGCGTCTTTCCGCGCGACTGCGTGCAGACGACGAACATGAACCTGGTCGAACGCCAGTATCTGACGTCCGTCGCCTTGCGTCAGTTGTGGGCAGCGCTGGGCGGCCGTATCGACGGTCCGATCGGGGAGGGCGTCACGCCCGCTTCGGCGCACCTGGTCGCGCATCACGACGGCCGTCCGCTGGCCGAGGTGTTGCACGGCGCGTTGAAGCGCTCCGACAATGCCTTGACCCGCCTGACCTTTCTGCGCCTGGGCGCCGCAGGTGCCACGGCGATCGCGCCGGGCAACACGCAGCAATCGGCGGCGTCGCAGGTGTCGCTCTGGCTGGCCCGGCATGGCGTCGACGCCAACGGGCTCGTTCTCGAGAATGGCTCCGGCCTGTCGCGCGCCGAGCGCATCTCGCCGCAGACCCTGGCCGCGATGCTGGCGATCTCGTCGCGCTCCTTGAACGCTCCGGAACTGCTGAGCGGATTGCCCGTTGCGGGCATCGACGGCACGCTGAAGCATCGATTGAACGACGGGCCGGCGAAGGCTCACGCGCGCTTGAAGACGGGGCTGCTGCGCGACGCCGTCGGCGTCGCGGGGTTCGTCACCGACCAGCGCGGCCACGTCTGGGTGGTGGCCGCGATGGTCAACGACGACAAGGCGTCCGAGACCGGACAGCCCGTGCTGGACGCGCTGATCCAGTGGCTCGCCGGCCGCCCGTCCGCCGCTCGCCCGGCCCGGCGGCGCTGACGCAGGTCGTTCGCCCGGCGCCTCGCGCCAGGCTCAAAGAACGCGCGGAAACTGGGCGCGAACCCGCTCCCGGTCGCCCAGGTCGAAGTGCCACCACTCGGTGCTGATGCCCAAGAAGCCGCCTTCGCGCATGGCCGAGCGCAGCCACCCCCGCTCGGTCAACTGCATTGCGCTCAACGCGCCGCGCGCCAGCAACTCCGCCTCCCGGTCGGTGTGGGACAGCGGCGTCATCGCATCGAACGCGGAGCCCATGTCCACTTCGGCGCCGGCCCGATCCAGCAGCGTCACGTCCACCGCCATCCCGAAGGAATGGATGGAGCCGCGGCGCGGATCCGCCAGGTAGATGACCTCGGGCGTGCCGGCGACTTCTGCGTGCAGCTTCTCCTGGACGCGCTGCGGCCGCAGGGCGTCGAGAACCAGCAGCCGATAGCCAGGACGCTGACGCTCCAGCCAGCTCGCCGATTCGGCCAGGGCTCGCAGGGCTTCGACGCGCAGATGGTCGAACGCGGCGCCCTCGTAGAGGACGTACCCCGCGAAGTTGTTGGAGGTCGCGTAGCGCAGTTCGACCGCGACCTGGGGCAGCGTGCCCAGCGAGGCGAACAGCGGATGTCCTTCGACCTCCTCGAGCCGGATGGTCTCGACGCTCATGGCCTGCCGCCGTTGGAGAGACTCGTCAGCTGCTCGCGTGCAACCTGGCCCAGGTGCCTGACCATGCGCTTCGCGCCCTGGCCGAGCGGGGCGCCCGCCGACGTCAGCAAGTACAGGTGGACCGGGATGATCGGGTCCATGCGGCGAATGCGAACCAGCGCGGGATTCGCGGTCGCCGACGTGAACGGATCGATCACGGTCATGCCCACGCCGCTTTCGGCGAGCGCCCGCGCCATCTGGTAGGTCTGGACGCTGATGCGGCTCTCGATGGGGGACTCCGGCGCGTCCATCGACGCGGTGATCATGCTTCCCAGCGGATCGCTGTCGGCCAGGCTCACCATCTGCGAGCGAATGTCCTTGGCCGACAGGGGCCCGTCTTCGGCGGCCTCCGGCGTTCCCACGGGACACAGCGCCATCATGGCGCCGGACGCGAGCACTTCCGCCTTGATGCTCGGATGCTGCGGGTCCTGCAGCGACAGTGCCAGGTCGGCTTCTCCCATCAGCAGCGCGCTGACGATCTCGCGAGTGTGATTGGTCGACAGCTCGCAGCGGGCGGTCGGCAGCGCCTTGCTCCAGCGCGTCAGCGCCTCCGGCACCACCGTCGCCCCCAGCGTGGGCGTGGCCACGAGCCGAACGCGTTCGGAGTCTCCGACGCGAAGGCTTGCGGCCAGACGGCGGATGGACGCCAGGTCCTGATGCAGTTTTTCGACCTCGACGAACAGGCGGCGTGCCTCCGGCGTCGGATGCAGCTTGCCCTTCACGCGGTCGAACAGCGGCATGCCGATCTGCTGCTCGCAATGCTGGAGCACCTTGGTGACGGCGGGTTGCGAGACGTGCAGCACCTGGGCCGCACCGTTGATGGTGCCGGCCTTCATCACGGCGTGGAAGACCTCGATGTGGCGCAGTCTCATTGGCGGTAGACGTCCTCGAACTCGACGGCGCCATTGGGGGTCATCACGAATCCCCGCACGTCGTCGCGGATGGCCATGTAGATCGTCGCGTGCGCGATCGGAATCCACGGCCGTTCGCGCTTGAAGATCTGCTGGGCCCGATGATAGAGCTCAATCCGCCTGGACATGTCGGGCGTGCTGCGGGCCGCGTCGATCAGGGCGTCGAATTCCTTGTTGCAGAACTTGACGCCGCTGCTGTTGGCCGAGCAGGACAGGTTGGGGGTGAGGAAGTCGTCCGCATCGCCGTTCTCGCCGGACCAGCCGCTCATGTAGACATCGTGTTCGCCCCGGTTGGCACGCTTGAGGTATTCGCCCCACTCGTAGGTCTTGATGTGCGCCCGGACGCCGATCCTCGCCCAGTCCTGCTGGATGATCTGCGCCATCAACTGGCCGTTGGGATTCGTCGGCCGGGCCACGGGCAACGCCCACAGGTCCAGGTCGAGTCCGTTCGGGTAGCCAGCCTGCGCGAGAAGTCGCCGGGCGCGATCGGGGTCGAAGTCGTTGCGAAGCGTCCGGTCGAAACCCGGAATCGTGGGCGGGAACGCGCTGACGGCCTCGACGGCGTCGCCGCGCGGGAACAGCGTGTGGAAGATGGCGCGGCGGTCGACGGCGATGTCCAGCGCCTCGCGCACGTCGCGGTTGTTCGTCGGCGACTTGCCCATGTTGAACGACAGGTAGGAGATGTTCAGGCCCAGCTTCTTCAGGACGACGACATGGGCCCGACCCTCCAGCGCCCGCAGGTCGATGTCGCGCAGCGGCGCGCTCACCTGGCACTCATCGGCCAGAAGCTTCTGGACGCGCACGTTCGGCTCGCGCGCGATGCTGAAGATGAGCGAGCTCGTGCGCTGCTTCGCTCCCCAGTAGTCGGGATTCGCATCCATCCGGACCACGTCGTCCTTGGCATACGACCGGAAGCGGTACGGGCCCGTTCCCACCGGATAGTTGTTGATCTCGCCGGGACGGCCTTCGCGCAACAGCTGCGCGCCGTACTCGGCGGAGTTGATCGCGGCGAAGGACATCGCGAAGTAGCTCAGGAAAGTGACGTTGGGCGCCTTCAGGCGGAAGCGTACCGTATGGTCGTCGATCCGGTCCATGCCCTCGATCGCCTTGGCCAGGCCCAGGTTCTGCGGGTAGACGAAGGTGGCCGGAAAGGCGAGGTTGAAGGGATGCCGGGCATCGATGAAGCGGCCGAACGTGAACAGCACGTCGTCCGCGTTCAGGTCGCGGGTGGGCTTGAAGTAGGGCGTCGTGTGGAAGCGCACGCCCGGGCGCAGGTGAAACGTGAAGACCTTCGCGTCGGCCGAGACCGTCCAGTCGGTGGCCAGCAGCGGGACAAGTTCCGTCGTGCCGCGCTTGAACGCCACCAGGCCCTGGAACATCTGGTTGTTGACGTTGTTGGTCGACACCGTGTCCCATAGCGCCGGGTCGAATCCTTCGGGGCTCGCGTCGCTGCAGTAGACGAGAGGCTTGTCCGCCCGGGCACCGCCCGGCTGGACGAGGGCAAACACCAACGCGACATGCGCGAAGGTGCTGAGGGAAAGCGAGCGCAGGTGCGTGATCATCGGGGCAACCGGAGACAAGAGGGCTCCGCGATTTTGCGGCTGCGCAGTGCGCCGGACGCTGAAATTTCATCGATGCCCCATTCCACGAGCTCATGCCTCCACAGGGTTGGACATGCCTTCACGTTATCGGTGACCAACGGACATTCATTGGCTGCCACCGGCGTCGTTTCCTATGCTGGCGCATCTCCAGGATCGTTGGGTTACATGAAGCATGTCGTTGTGGTGGGCGGAGGCGTCGTCGGGCTGACGACCGCCTGGTTTCTCCTGGACGCAGGAATGGCGGTCACCGTGGTCGAGCGCCATGGACGCGTCGGGGAAGGTGCGAGCAAGGCCAATGGCGGACAGTTGAGCTATCGCTACGTGTCCCCGTTGGCGGACGAAGGGGTTCCGATGAAGGCGGTTCGCTGGTTGATGGATCGCGATGGCCCGCTGCGCTTCAGGCCCGAGGCCGATGTGCGCCAGTGGCGCTGGCTGCTGAGCTTTCTCGGGAATTGCCGCGCCAAGGTCAACCGTCAGACCACGGAACGCCTGCTGGCCCTCGGTGCGCTGAGCCGGGAGTCTTTCGGCCGCCTCTGCGACGAAGCGCAGTTGCACGACATTGCCTGGCGCCAGCCGGGCAAGCTGGTGCTCTATCGGGACGTCGAGGGTTTCCGGAGGGCCACCGGCAAGATCGACCCGTCCGGGGATGGCCATGAACATCCCATGAGTCGCCGGCAGTGCCTTGAACTCGAGCCGGCCTTGTCGGACTCGGCTTCCGGGCTGGCAGGCGGCATCTTCACCCCCAGCGAAGCGGTTGCCGACTGCCACGCATTCTGCACGGCCCTTGCCGCAGCGTTGCGATCGTTTGCCGGCTTCCGCGGCATCGTCCAGGCGGAGGCGCAAGGCTTCGACGTCGAACGCGGCCGTGTCGCGGCCTTGCGCTCGAGCGCGGGACGGCTCGGCGCCGACGAGTTCGTCCTGGCCGCGGGGCTCCAGAGCCGCGACCTGATGCAGACACTGGGGCGGCGGCTTCCGATCTACCCGTTGAAAGGCTACAGCCTCACTGCGCCCGTCCGTGCCGAACACACGGCGCCTTCGGTCAGCGTCACGGACTTCGAGCGCAAGGTGCTCTACGCCCGCATCGGCAACAGCCTGCGCGTCGCGGCGATGGTCGATATCGTCGGGGAGAACCTGGCGATCGGCGCGGAGCGCATCGCGTCGCTGATGCGGATCGTGCGAGCGTCGTTTCCGCGCGCGGCGGATTGGGAGCAGGCGGTACCGTGGGCGGGCCTGCGGCCAGCCACGCCCAGCGGCGCCCCGATCCTTGGACCTTCCGGCGTCGACGGACTGTGGCTGAATGCGGGTCATGGTGCGTTGGGCTTCACGTTTTCCTGCGGGTCGGCGCGCGTGCTGACCGATCTCATCCGGGGACGGCCAAGTCCGGTGCCGCTCGGTCGCGGATTGGCGGTGGCGTGAATGCCTGATCACGTCTTCACGCACGACCAGCTTGCCCAGGCGCTGCTGGCAGCGGTGCGCTCGCAGGACTTCGGCGCGACCAAGGACAGCGAACGCCAGGGTCGGGCGGTCGCGCACTTTCCCAGCATCGATCTGGCTGTCGTCGCCTTTCCTCGCCACCGCGACCCGGTGTGGGCCAACGTGCTTTTTTCTCGCGACCATCCGCAGGGAATCGTGGCCTCGATCCCGGCGAATGCGGGAACCGTGCAGGACGTTCGCTACGAAGCCGATCAAACGGATCGCAAGCTGAAGTCGATCGCCTGGTCCCCGGCGGCGGACTGGAATGCGATGCGCTGGCGCACGTTGTCGGGTCCTGCCGATGGCCGGCGCTTCGTCCAGCCCTATCCGGCGTCCTTGATCAAGCTGATGCTCCTCGTGGGCGTCGCCCACGCCATCGACATCGACCGTGGCACCTGGAACACGCGCTGGACGTACGGCCAGCGCGAGCGCTCCCTGTTCGAGTGGGCCTTCGACATGACGGCGCACAGCTGCAACGAATCGACGTCGGCGCTCGTCGCGTGGGCGCATGCGGTGAACCTGATCCGCCGCGACGGCGGACGGGAGGTCTTCAACGCGATCGAGGAACTCTTCTGGACGCATGGGCTGGAGACCTTGCGCTTCGCCGATACCCGACCGGATGGCGGCTGGGGCAACGCCGCGGGATCCGGTGTCGGACATCTGCAGATGACGTCGTGGGATACCGCTCGCCTGCTCTGGCTGCTGGATGGGCACTCGCCGCCGCCGCCGTGGCTCGCCACGGGCAAGAAGCCGTTGCTGAGCCAGGGCAATCGCGCCCGCGTCATCGAATGCCTGGCGGCCCAGGGCCTGCACGGCATCCTCTCGTCGTCGCTGCTGGCCGGGCTCCCGGCCTGGCAGGCGGGCATCCCGGCGCCGGTGCCGGCGCAATGGCGGCAGGCCGATCGGTCGTTCAAGGTCGCCGGCGAACGGTTTCCCGGGCCGCTGGAGGCGCGGGACAGCGATGGCCCGGTGGAGTTCGCGCACAAGACCGGAACGACCGAGAACTACGCGTCCGACGCGGGCATCGTGACGGGCCGGCCGGGATTCGCGCAGCGGCACTACCTGGTTTCCGTCATCACCAACCTGGGCAAGCGCTACGCGCCTGTGGAGCAGGCGTTCACCACCTGGCGCATCCCTGCGCTGGGCGCGGCGATCGATGCGCGCCTGGCCGGATGGCTCGAACCATGAGTGCGGTGATCGCCGCGCTGCCCGAGAACGCGTGCCTGGGCATCATCGCACCGGCGGGCCCGGCCCGGCCCGAGGATGTCGACGAGGTGGGACCGTTCGCCGCCCGCTTCGGCTTGCGTACCAAGATCTTTCCGTCGTGCCGCGGGCCCGCGCACAACGGCTACTTGGCGGCGCCGGACGATGTGCGGGCCGACGACGTCCACGCGGCGTTCTCGGATCCGGAGGTGGACGCCGTCGTCGCCTTGCGCGGCGGCTACGGCTGCGCCCGAATCCTCGGGCGCCTGGATCGCGCGCTGCTGCGTCGGCAACCCAAGCTGCTGGTGGGCTACAGCGACATCACGGCGCTCCACCTGTTGCGGCACGGCATGGGCCTGCCCGGGATCCACGGACCGATGCCGATCTCGGACTGGATCCGGGAGCCGCAAGATGCGCAGCGCCTGTTTTCTGCGCTTCGTACCGGTTGGCATGCCGGCCAGTGCCTGCGCCCCCAGCACCCGCGTCACGCCTTCAATCGCGGCGGCGTGGCCAGCGGGCGGCTTGTCGGAGGCAATCTGACCATCATGGCGTCCCTCGCCGGGACGCCGTTCCAGCCGGACCTGCGGGGCTGCATCGTCCTCTTCGAGGAAGTCAACGAATCGCCCTATCGCGTCGATCGGCTGCTGGCGCAACTGCGCATGACCGGCGCGCTCGATGCCGCCGCGGGTTTCCTCGTCGGCGGCCTGGCGGGCGATCTCGACCCGTGCCTGGTGTTGGCGGAATATCTCGGCGCCACCGGAAAGCCTGCCCTGTGGGGATGGTCCACCGGACACGTCGTGCCGAACCACCCGTTGCCGATGGGGATCAAGGTCGAAATGGACGTGGGCTCAGGCACGCTGACCCTCCTGTAGCGAACCGCACGGATTCGCGGTCGCTGACTGCCGGGCGACCTGGGCCAGCCCGGCCACGAGACCCGGGGCTGGCCGGCCGACACGTCGAGCCAGGTCGACCCACCGACACGACGCGGCACGACATCATGGCGACACGTTCCCGGACGGCGGCGGCGATCATGCAGGCTCGCCTCGCCCTCGCTGGCCGGGTCGCGCCGTGTCATCGGCACGGAGCGCACCAGACTTTCGTGCCTGCCGGCCATCGAGCCGCCATGTCTTCATCTTGCAACTGCAGCAGGCCCGTCTGGCAGCGACACCGGACGACGTGGGCGGTGTCCCGCTCGCCGTCCAGCAGCATCGCCACCGCAAGGCCAGGGTCGGCGTCGCTCGACATCTCCCCCAGGGGCATGACCTCTCGCCAGCCTGCTGCCTGCACCATCCGGCAGGCCTGCAGGCCGCCCTCGTGAACGGGCCCGGCATCGACGACGGACACCATCCGCGCCTGCTCCAGGCCTTCCTCGCTCAGGGCCGCT
>CAIMXF010000523.1 GCA_903845345.1 uncultured beta proteobacterium | reverse complement strand
GCCCCGTCGCCGGGCGAATCGCGTTGCGATTCATCGTGGCCGTGGAATCGGCTGCGCAGCTCGACGACATGCTGACCAGCATCCCGCTCTGGGGCGTCGCCGAGACACGAGTCACGCCCTTGATCGAGTTCAGCGACCGGCGTGCGCACGTGCTGACCCTCTTGCGTCACGTCACTCCAGACGGTGCGTGATGTTCTCTCCAGCCCGCCACCCTGCAAAGAAAGAGCACCCATGCCCACCCAAACCTCCCACACGCTCGTCACCGAGCCGCCCGTCTGGCTCATCACCGGTTGCTCGACCGGCTTCGGCCGCGAGATCGCCCGGTTGGCCGTCGAACGCGGCTTCCGCACGGTCATCACGGCACGCAATCCGTCGTCGCTGGAAGACTTCGCGGCCGCGGACAACGCGTTGATCCTCGAGCTCGACGTCACGAAGCCGGATCAGATCGCCAGCGTGATGCGAGCGGCCGAGACGCGCTTCGGCGGTGTCGACGTGCTCGTCAACAACGCCGGCATCGGCTACTTCGCCGCCGTCGAGGAAAGCGAGGACGCCGAGATCCGCAAGATGTTCGAGGTCAACTTCTTCGGCACGAGCGCGATGATCCATGCCGTGCTGCCCGGCATGCGACAACGCCGGCGCGGCGTCGTCGTCAACTTCTCGTCGATCGGCGGCCTGCGCTCGTTTCCGGCGGTCGGCTACTACAACGCGACGAAGTTCGCGGTCGAAGGCCTGTCGGAGGCGCTTTGGCAGGAAGTCGAGCCGCTCGGGATCCAGGTGATGGTGGTGGAGCCGAGCGGCTTCCGCACCGATTGGGCCGGCCGATCTGCCAACGAGGCCACGCTGGAACTCGCCGACTACGTCGCGACCGCAGGCCTGTGGCGCACCCAGGTGCGAGAGATCTCCGGCAAGCAGGCGGGCGATCCCGCGCGCGCCGCGCAGGCGATCGTCGCCGCGGTCGAGTCCGGGAATCCGCCGCACCACCTGCTGCTCGGGAACGCGGCCTTCGATGGCGCGATGTCCAAGCTCGCGGACTTGCGAAGCGACTTCGTTGCCGGCGAAGCCGTCGCACGCGGCGCCGACTTCCCTGTCGCCCCCCCCAAGCTCGGCCTTGTGGCTTGAGCCGGTCACTCACGGAGCCCTCATGTACGTCAACGTCGCCGTCCTGAAAGAGACCCGTGCCCACGAGTGCCGGATCGCCCTCATGCCGTCCGTGATCCCGAAGCTGGTCAAGCTCGGGGCCCGGCTGCACATGCAGACGGGTGCAGCGGCCGCCATCCATCTCGAAGACGCCGCATTCCCGGACGTCGCCTTCATCGCCGATCGCGCGGAACTGGTCAAGGACGCCGACGTGGTGCTGTGCGTGCAGCCGCCGGCGCTCGAGGTGATCGACGCGATGAAGGAAGGCGCGATCCTGGTGTCCTTCATCTATGCGCACAACGAGCCGGCATTGGTCCAGCGGCTTGTTGATCGGAAGATCACCTGCTTCGCGATGGAGCGCGTGCCGCGCATCTCGCGGGCGCAGGCGATGGACGCACTCTCCAGCCAGTCGGCGCTGGCCGGCTACTACGCGGTGCAGCTCGGCTCGACCCATCTCGCGCGCG
>CAIMXF010000522.1 GCA_903845345.1 uncultured beta proteobacterium | reverse complement strand
GAGACGGCCTCCGACGCTGCGCGGCGCCGGGTGCGCTGCCTGTTGATGCCGCTGCAATGGCGAGTGGTCAGCCCCACGACACGAAGACGATCGTGCGGTGCGCGAGGCCGTCCAGGAAGTCCACCATCGCCAGGTCGGCGATGTGATGCCGGCCGTCTTCGTCGCTGAAGAAGCGGGCGACGTCGGCGCGCTGCTCCACGTACCATTCGCCGCGCGGCAGCGCGACGGCGGAGTCTTGCGACACCGCGATCAGCTCGGATTGCGTTCGGGCTTTGCGCAGGGCGGTCTGGGGCATGGCGGACGGCTGGCTTCGGGTGCATGCCGGCGAGCCCGACAGCGCAAGCGCCCAGCCTGCGGCCTCCGAGTGACCGTTTGATGACAGCCTGCCGCCAGCCGGCCGGCCGGCCGCGGCATCCGTCACATCGAGACGTCGACCAGCTCGATCAGCCCGTCGTTGAACAACTGCTCGATCGCCTTGCCGAGTTCGCGGGCGTCGGCGGGCGCCATGTCGATCAGGCGCCGCAGGTCGGTGTAGCCGTTGAGCCGCGCCAGCAGGCGCAGCGCGGGCGTGGCCGAAGGGTCTGGCACGCGGAGCAGTTCGCGCTGTCCCAGCGTCGTGCGCCGGTAGATGGCGGAATCGCTCATCAGTTCGGCGCTGGACTTCGTCGGGCGTTTGGCCGGCGCTTGCTTGAAGCCGCTCACGCCCAGGTGGTTTGATTTCATCAGCTTGTCATGAATGGATCGCCATTTTGACACTCCCGAAACCGGGCAGCCATCAATATGCAGTCGGTGCTGCGGTCTTGGCGAAGTCGGCGGCGGAGCCTGCCGGTCGCCTGCAGCGGTCGGCGCACGGATCGTCTGCGGAGAGTCCGGCGGGATATGCGGGCACGTTTCACGTGTCGTCGCATGACTTGTCACGCTGGGTAGGGGAAAATCCTGGGTTGCTCCCCAAAACCGTCGTTGGTGTTCCATGTCGAAAATTCGTTCCGTCCTGACGGTCGCGCTGTGCGCGTCCGCACTCTTCTCCGCGTCGTCTTTCGCCACCGCTGATTCGATCACCGGAGCGGGTTCGTCCGCCGCCGCGCCGGTCTACAAGATCTGGGCCGCGGAGTACGCCAAGGCCAAAGGCACGACGCTCGACTACGCCCCCGTGGGCTCGGGCGCGGGCATGTCCAAGATCATCAAGCACGAGGTCGATTTCGGCGCGTCGGACTTCATCGCGAGCGCGGCCGACCTGAAGAAGAACGACCTCGTGATGTTCCCGACGGTGATCACCGGCGTCGTGCCCATCGTCAACATCGCCAGGATCGGCCCGGGGCAACTGCATCTCACCGGCGACGTGATGGGCCGCATCTTCCTCGGCCAGCTCACGCAATGGGACGCGCCCGAGATCAAGGCGCTGAACCCCGGCCTCAAGCTGCCGAACCGCCCCATCCACGTCGTCGCGCGTGCCGACGGCTCCGGCACCACGTACCACTTCTCGGACTACCTCGCGCGTACCAGCCCCGCCTGGAAGGCGAAGTACGGCGTCGCCAGCCACTTCGACTGGCCCGCGGGCACGATCACCGTCAAGGGCAGCGGCGAGATCGCCAAGACCGTGCTGGCGACCGAGGACTCGATCAGCTACATCGACTACAACTACGTCATCGACGACGATCTCGTGGGCGTGTCCGTGAAGAACGCGGACGGCCAGTGGGTGACCGCCAGCGTCGACGCGTTCCACCAGGCCGTGATGCACAGCACCTGGTACTCGTCGGGCGACTTCTCCACCGAGATCAACGACCTGCCCGGCGCCGGCACCTGGCCCATCACGATGGGCACGTACATCGCGGTGCCGCGCGTCGCGGCAGCGGGCGAGCGCGCCGAGCGCACGCTGCGCTTCCTGACCTGGGCCTACCTGAACGGCGATGCGCTCGCGCGCCAGGCCAAGTTCGTGCCGCTGCCCGAGCGCGTGCAGGCGAGCGCGTATCGCGAGATCTCGCGCGTGATGAGCTCGAGCGGCGAGATGCTGGGCGCCAGGACGATGGGCAACCTGGTCAACTGAGCGGACTTTTCGCTCAGGGCCAGATGGCCATCAGCGTGTGCGCGAGGCGCGCGCCGCCGGCGGTCAGCTGGCGCTTCTTGATCGGTTCCATCGAGTCGTCGTAGCGGCCCGTCAGCGGCACCGTCCACTGGCCGTTCGCCAGCGGGCCGAACTGCAGGTCCTTGAACGCGAGGCGGGCCTGGGCGAGCGTCGTGCCGGCCCATTCGGTCGACCAGCCGGCGATGTCGCCGCGCGTCGCCGGCTCCGCTCGCGCGAGGGCCAGCCAGGCGGCGTCGACGTGGTTGGCATGCAGCGCTTCGGGAATGTCGTCCCACGTGGCATGCAGCAGCTCGCTGCGATGGTTGGTGGCCACGCGGATCGTGGCGATCCTGTTGCCGCCCTGCGTGTCCATCAAGGGCTCGAACGGCACGGCTGCCGGATCGACGACCCTGCCGCAGGCATCGAGGTAGACCGCACCGACGTGCAGCGGCTGCGTGATGTCGCCGACGTAGTGCGACAGCAGCAGCAGAGCCTCGCGCTTGTCCTTGATGTCGAACGGCGCCGGCGCGGGCTCGCCCCTGAGCACCTGGATGGTCGCCGAGATCGCGGCGACGACGTCGAAGTTGCGCGTTCCCACGTCGCCCAGGTGGTAGCGCCGGCGCTCGATCGCCTCGTCCGTGTAGTGGTACTGCGTGTGGCACGACGGGTCGCCGGGCGCGTGCGGGCAGTTGCTGTCGTTGCGCCTGACGAAGTCGATCATCCCGGCCTCGCCGGCGGCCGTCTCGAAGATCGCGCATTCCGGATACCTGCCGGCCGACGTGTAGGCGAAGTCCTTGCCCGGGTCGACGCCCTTGGCGCAGTCGGCCCACACCGCCGCTTGCTCGAGCGTCAGGCCGCCCAGCAGCGCGTCGACCTGCGCCTGCGCATGCGTGCCGGCGACGAGCCGGTCGGCGATCGCGCCGACGGTGTGGTGGCCGTCGGGGCCCCAGGCCGACGTGGCGCTCGCATACAGCGCTGCGATCAGCGCGACGAGGACGGGACGGACTTGGCGCGACATACGGACTCCTTCATGGCGGCGGGGATGCTGGCGTCGCGCAAGGCAGGTGAGGACGCGTTGCCGACGGCGAGATCGTCGGACGGCGGCGGCCTGGCGACGCGCGCGTGCGCGACGGGCCGCGACGGCGCGCTCGTCCTCACGATGCGCAGCACGGCCATCATGCCGTTGTCCTCGTGGTCGACCAGGTGGCAGTGGAAAGGAACATCGCCCGCCATGTCCGGGGGAAACGTCATGCGGATGCGCACGCGGCCCGGCCGCACGGGGCCTTCCTTGCTGCGGTAGCCGGTCGCGGTCGCGTACGGGATCTCGACGACGTCCAGCAGTTCCGGCGCGGCGGCGTGCCGGCCGTCGATGTCGAGCACCCGGAAGTGCAACTGATGGATGTGGAAGGTGTGCAGTTCGTTCGTCCAGTTCTCGATGACCCATTCCTCGGTCGTGCCGGCCTTCACGGTGATCGCCGGCGCGTCGCCCATCATGTAGGGGCGCAGCACCGCGCCGGGCCTGCGCTCGACAATGTAGAAGTCGGTCCGGTCGTCGGTGCCCGGGCGCGGGTACTCGGCCATCGCGATCACGCGCCGGCGATCGACCTTGCGCGACAGCATGCCCGCGAAGAGGCTGCGCGCCGCCGCCTCGTGCGCGATCGTCGCGGGTGACCGCGCGGCCGCCGTCGCCTCGACCGTGCCCGTGCCAACGATCATCGCCAGCCGGCGCTCCGGCAGGCGGTCGCCCGCGCAGCCGGTGTCGATCGCATGCGTGACCAGCCACGCCTTGGCGCCTGGCGACGGTGCGGCGACGTAGAACTCGATGCGGCCGCCCGGAGGCACCGCCTGCGGCTCGTTCGTCGGCGCCGGATGCAGGCGACGTCCCGCGTCGTCCGACAGCGGGCTGCCGTCGCGGGCGACGATCTCCAGCGGCAGCGCGCGGCCCTGCTCGTCGAGCACGTTCAGGCTCAGGAACGCGTCGGTCGCGGCGTTCAGCAGCTGCCAGTACTGCTTCGTGCCCGCGGCGATCTCGAGCCGCGCGAGCGACGCGTCCGGCACGTCGCCGATCGGCACCGGCGTGCCGTTGAGGCTGAGCTGGTCGATGCCGGCGTTCGACGTGCACAGCAGCTCGTGCGCGGTGTCGACGGCGTCGCCGACGGAGGGATGGCGCGCGGGGCGCGTGTCGGCGGGCGCCGCGGTCATCGAGGCGTCGGGCGTCTTGCCGGCGTCCTGGTCCTGCGTCTGGCGCACGATCAGAACGCGCTCGACGATGCCCGCGGCGCGGCGTGCGTCGTGCTCCGGGCCTTCGACGACGATCGCACCGGTCAGTCCCATCAGCATCTGTGCCTGCACCTCGCCGTGCATGTGCGGGTGGTACCAGTAGAGGCCCTCGGGCATGGCGGCGGGGATACGGTAGCGGTAGGTGAACGCGCGCTGCCCGCACGTGGCCGGGCCGACCGCGGGGTCGGTGCAGACGGTGAGCACGTCATCCTGCGGCGCCACGGGCGGCACCGCGAACCCGTGCACGTGCAGGTTGGTCGCACCGGTCGCGGTGTGATGCATGCCGGGCACGACCTCGTAGAAGCCCGCGCTGGCGGGCACCGCCACGTTCGCGGTCTTGAGCGTGCCCGATGCCATGGCGGCCTCGATCCGCGCGGGGTCGACGATCTCGTTGCGTAGTGTCAGCGTGAGGCTCGCACCCTGGCGCGCGCGGATCACGGGCGCGTCGGCAATGCCGTCGGCGACGTAGCAGAGACGGCCGCCATCCTGGCGCACCGTCAGCGTGGCGCCGTCAGCCCTCGGCCGCAGTTCCGGCATCTCGTGGCCGGGCGGCGGCAGGCCGGTGCCGCACGGTGCGGCGTCGGTGCTGCGCGCATCGAAGGAGGGCGGCTCGACGGCGTCCGCCGCGACCGCTTGTGCGGACGCGGCGAACAGGGCCGATGCCATCACCAGGCGCGCGCGGCTCATCGATTGCGCGCTTGCCTGGGCGAACGCCTGCGCCTCACTGCTTGAACAGGTCGGCCATCACGTCGACGTTGCTGTCGCACGCGTGGTTCAGGCAGGGCAGGTTGAAGGCGGCGTCGAGCGTCTTCGTCAGCGAGTAATGGTTGTAGTACTTCGTGCTCGAGACGCGGTGCGGGCCGTAGTTCGTGTCGACGATGGTCACGACCTGGTTCGACGTTTGCGTGCTGTAGTCGTTCTCGTCCCACAGCACGACGATCGCGCTCTTGCGTTCCGCCCACACCTTCGACGCCTTGATGGCGGTGACGATGCGTTGCAGCGCGAGGTCGCCCTGCAGGATCAGCGACGGATTGAGGCCGGCCTGCGTGCCGTTGTCGTCGGCGTCGTAGTTGCAGAAGGCCGTCCCGTTGCCGCGGCCGTGCATGTCGTTGCACTGGTTCGGCGCGATGAACGCGAAGTTCGGCACCGTGCCGTCCTTCAGGTCGGCGAACAGTCCGTGCTCGCCTTCGAACGAGGCCACGCGATGCAGGCTCAGTTCCGGTTCGTTGCCTTCCTGCACGGACTTGAAGTACGCGAACGGGTTGTGCTTGACCGCGTACAGGTAGACGACGTTGGCGGCCGACACCGGATTGCCCGCGGTCGACAGCGCGGCGAAGTTGGACGTGACGTTGACGCCCGCCGCATTGTTGCCGCCCACGCTGTAGAAGCCGTCGCTCACGTTGACGCCGTCGGCGCCGATGAGCGGCAGGCCTTCCTGGTAGCTCTTCCACGACTTGCCGGCGCGCACCAGCTGGTCGGCGATGGTGATGCCGTCGATGTTGGTGTCGGCCGGGATGGACTTCTTGCCGTCGATGTTGGCCAGGGGGGGCGCGGACGTCTCGTTCATCGTCAGGTCGAGCGCGGGCGTCGGCGCGTCGGTGCCGCGGTTGCCGGAGATCGGGCAGACGAGGCCGGTGCTCGGGTTGTCGGTGTTGGTCGCGCGGCCCGGGGCGATGTTGGGGATGCAGGCCGTGTTGTGCCAGTCGGGATACTGGTCGGACAGGTTGTTGAAGTTCGAGCCGCCGACCACCTCGAGGTAGTTGGTCGAGCTCGGATGCGCGATCCCGAAGTAGTTCTTCGCGACATTGGCCTTGGCCATCATCGAGTTGATGAAGGGCGCCTGCGGGTTGCCCGCGACCTGGGCGTAGGCATGGTTCTCCATCATGATCACGAAGACGTGGTCGAGCGTCGGGATGCCGTCGGGCACTCGACCCTGGGCCGCTTCGGCGCACCCTCCGGCCATCGACGCGGCGATGCACGCCGCAAGAATGATCTTCTTCATGGCTGTCTGCTCCTGATGTTGGTTCGTTCGCGCAGGTCGATGGCGCGAGCCGCCGCGGGGCCTCGTCGCTCGACCTCGCCCGATCATCGGGAGCGCCCATGACGGCTGCGTGTCCTGTCGGGCAGGCGCGCAGGTAAGAGAGCGTTACGACGGCTTGTGGAAAGGCCAGGTTAGGGGGATCACGGGCATGTCACCCCGCTGACATTGCCGCTTCCTAGCCTCGTCGTCGGCGTGTCGATACGGCATGGGGCATCCAGCTCCCCGCCGCGCCGCCCACTCTTACAACGCCTCAGGAGCAGCCATGACAGATTCGAATCGCCGCGATTTCCTTCGCCTCGCCGCCTCGGCGGGCGCCGTCGGCGCCAATGCCGTGCCGGGCCTCATCCAGAAGGCGCTGGCCATTCCCGCCTACCGCGAGACCGGCACGCTCAAGGACGTCAAGCACATCGTCATCCTGATGCAGGAGAACCGGTCGTTCGACCACTACTTCGGCTCGCTGAAGGGCGTGCGCGGATTCGGCGACCCGCGTCCGGCGACGCTGCCCAACGGCAAGGCGGTGTGGCACCAGCCGAACAACGGCGGCGAGCTGCTGCCGTTCCATCCGGCCGCGCCCAACCTGGGCCTGCAGTTCCTCGAGGGCACGCCGCACGACTGGACGACCACGCACCAGGCCTGGAACGGTGGCCGCCACGACCAGTGGGTGGCCGCGAAGGGCACCAACACGATGGCGTACTTCACGCGCGACGACATCCCGTTCCACTACGCGCTCGCCGACGCCTTCACGGTGTGCGACGCCTACCACTGCGCGCTGCTCGGCCCGACCGACCCGAACCGTTATCACCTGTGGACGGGCTGGGTCGGCAACGACGGCTCCGGCGGCGGCCCCGTCATCGACAACGCCGAAGCCGGCTACGGATGGTCCACCTATCCCGAGCTGCTGCAGGCGGCGGGCGTCACGTGGAAGGTCTACCAGGACGTGGGCACCGGCCTCACGGCCGCGGGCTACTGGGGCTGGACCGACAACCCGTACATCGGCAACTACGGCGACAACTCCCTGCTGTACTTCCACCAGTACCAGAACGCGCTGCCCGGCTCGCCGCTGTACGAAGGCGCGCTGACGGGCACCAACGTGCTGGCGAACCCGGCGCAGACCTTCTTCGACATCCTGAAAGCCGACGTCGCCAATGGCACGCTGCCGCAGGTGTCGTGGATCGTCGCGCCGGAGGCCTTCAGCGAGCATCCGAACTGGGCGCCCAACTACGGCGCCTGGTACACCTCGCAGGTGCTGGAGATCCTCACCTCCAACGAGAAGCTGTGGAGCCAGACGGCGCTGTTCATCACCTACGACGAGAACGACGGCTTCTTCGACCACGTCGTGCCGCCGACGCCCACGCCGGGCCAGTCGACGGTGCCGCTGACCAACGACTTCTTCGCCGGCACTTCCACGTATCCTGCCGGCCCGTACGGCCTCGGGCAGCGCGTGCCGATGATCGTGGTCTCGCCCTGGACGCGCGGCGGGTGGGTCTGCTCGGAGGTGTTCGACCACACGTCGCTGATCCGCTTCATCGAACAGCGCTTCGGCGTCGGCAACGCGGCGGGCAAGGAGCCCAACATCACGCCGTGGCGCCGCGCCGTCTGCGGCGACCTGGTGTCGGCCTTCAACTTCGCGAGCCCCAACGACGCCGTGCCGGCGCTGCCCGGCACGGCCGGCTACGTGCCGCCCGACGCCAACCGCCACGACAGCTACGTCCCCACGCCGCCGACGGTGCAGTCGATGCCCAGGCAGGAGCCGGGACTGAAGTGGTCGCGCGCGCTGCCGTACGACCTGGCCGCCCACGGCAAGGTGGATTCGGGCAGGCGCACGTTCCACATCGCGTTCGCCAATCGCGGCGAGGCGGGCGCCGTGTTCCGCGTGAGCGTCGCCGGCAGCGCCGACGCACCGGCCACTTACACCGTGGAATCGGGCAAGCGCCTGGACGGCAGCTGGACGACCGTCACGTCGAACGGCCTCTACGACTTCGTCGTCACCGGCCCGGGCTCGTTCCATCGCCACTTCGCCGGCGATGCGAGCAAATTGCAGATCGCGCCGGAAGTGCGTGCGGAGCACGGCGGCTTCGGCGACGAATGCGTGCGGCTGAAGTTCAGCAACGACGGCACGACGTCGGTCAGGCTGACGCTCGCGGCGAACGCGTACTCGCATGCGCCGGCGCGCCACTATCGGCTGGCGCCGGGCGAGGCGATCGAGGACCGCTGGCCTGTGGCCGATACCTACGGCTGGTACGACCTGTCCGTCACCTGCGACGCGAGCGCGGCCTTCCTGCGCCGCCTCGCCGGCCGCGTGGAAAACGGACGTCCGCGGGTGAGCGATCCGGCCACGGCTTGACGTCGCCCGGCCCGCAGGGCGCGCTCACCCATTTTGGGGGCGGGCGCGCCCTTACGGGCTAGTGATCATTCGTTCGCGCCGCGTCAGCGGCGACAATCGATGCCAGGACGACGCCCGCCAAACGGGCGCGGGGAACGGCACAAGGGAGAACGGATGATTGCAGGCAACCGCGCACGCGCGGCGCGGATCGCGCTGGCCGTGGCAGGGATGCTGGCCGCCACGGCGGCAGGAGCGGCGGACTATCGCATCGGCCCCACGCCGGCCTGGGTCCGACCGGTGCCGTTCGATTCCGCGACGCATCCTCAGGCGGACGCTGCCAACGTCGCCTATGGCGCACGCTACGACCTGATCGACGACCAGGTGCGCCTCGCCGCCAACTCGCGCATGCGCTTCCACCACGTGGTCAGCGAGGCCATCACCGACAAGGGCATCGACGAGCTGAGCCATCGCGAGGTCGAGGTCGATCCGGGCTGGGAGTCGCTCGTCATCTCGCAACTGGACGTCATCCGCGACGGCAAGCGCGTCTCGCGCCTGCACGACATGCAGGTGAAAGTGCTGCAGCGCGAGCGCGACCTCGAATCGCGCATCTACGACGGCCGCAAGTCGGTCATGCTCGACCTGCCCGACATCCGCGTCGGCGACATCGTCGAATTCGCGTACACCCGCAGCGGCATGAACCCGGTCTTCCAGGGCCACCACGCCGGCGACTTCGACATGCAGTGGCAGGTGCCCGTCGCGCACGTGCATCGGCGCCTGTCCAGCGCGACGAGCCTCGACTTGCGCGTCGCGCAACTCACCGGCGCCGCCGCGCCGCAGGTCGCGCAGGCCGGCGGCTTCGACGAGCGCGTGTGGGACGCCCACGACGTGCCCGCGCTGCGCGTGGAATCGTCGGTGCCGGGCAACTTCAATCCGTATCCGTGGGTCGAGTGGTCGGATTTCGGCTCGTGGGGCGACGTCGCGCGCTGGGCCGAGAAGCTCTATCCCGTGCCCACGCACCTGAGCCCCGCGCTGCAGGCGGCCGTCGACGGCATCGCACGGCAGTCGCCCGACGGCGACGCGCGCATCGTCGCGGTGCTGCGCCTGGTGCAGCAGCAGGTGCGCTATCTCGGCGTGGAGATCGGCGCGGGCACGCATGCGCCGAGCGCGCCGGACGTCGTCTATGCGCGTCGCTGGGGCGACTGCAAGGAGAAGGCGCTGCTGATGGTGACGATGCTGCGCGCGCTCGGCATGGCCGCCAGCCCCGCGCTGGTCCACACCGAGCGCCGCGACGACGTCGCGCACGACCTGCCCAACGCCGGCTCGTTCGACCACGTGATCACGCGCGTGCGCTACAACGGCGCCGACTACTGGCTCGACCCGACGCGCTCGCCGCAGCAGGGCACGCTCGCGACCGTGTCGCAGCCCGACTACGCGCGGGCGCTGGTGCTCGACGGCCGCAGCACCGCGCTCGCGGCCATGCCGGCCAACACCGTCGCGGCGCATTCGCGCGAGGTGCAGATCAGCGTCGACAGCCGCGCCGGCTTCGACCAGCCGGTGAAATACGACGTGCGCACCACCTACCGCGGCTTCTCGGCCGACATGGTGCGCGACGATCTCGGCGACGGCGAGCGCGCCCGGCAGCAGCGCCGCTATCTCAACTTCTACGCCGGCAGCTATCGGGGAATCGAGGTGGCCGCGCCGTTCGAGGTCGTCGACGACACGCGCGCCAACCAGGTCGTCGTCACCGAGCACTACAGGGTCAGGGACTTCTGGGCGCACGACGACAAGGGCGCGCGCCAGGCGTGGTTCCACGTGCCCGAGATCGACAACGAGCTGAAGGCGCCGGACGAGCCGATCCGCACGATGCCGCTGTCGCTGCACGGGCCGCAGTCGCTGCGCGAGCAAGTGCGCGTGCAGTTGCCGCAGCCCTGGCCCGACCGCCATGCCGAGGCCTCTGTGATCGACGGCGCGTTCAAGCTCAGCAAGTCGGTGCGCGTGCGCGGCGACGTGCTGACCGCCGACTACGCGCTCGAGATCGACCACGACGCCGTGCCCGCCGCGGCGGTGGCGACCTACTCGGCCGACATCGGCAAGGCGCAGGACCTGCTGGGCGACAGCCTGTCCACGGCGCATGCCGGCGCGTCGTCCTCGTGGGCGCGTGCCGGGCGCCTGGTCGAACGCACGCTGGTCGACATCGCGGCGCTGCTGGGCCTGGCGGTGCTCGTGCGCTGGGTCGCGATCCGCTGGCGTGCGCGCCGTGCGCAGTCCGCCGCCGCGATCGCCGCGCCGGCGCCCGCGTCGATGGACGCCGCGAACGACTCGGAGCAGCCGCTGGCCGCGTGACGACGGCCGGCGGGTTGTTCACACTGTGGAGCGGCGCGCTGCGGCGCGCAAGGCCGAGCGCGCCCGCGGGGCGCCGCCCTGTGGTCGAATCGAAGCCCCGGGCCTGACGGCGGGCGGGCCAGGCGCGTTGGTGCGCCGCCGTTCCCGAGTCCCCGTCCGCCTGCCATGACCGCCATCGTCGACAGCTTCTTCCCGCTTCTCGCGCTGATCCTGCTCGGCTGGTTCCTGCGCCGGCGCAACCTGCTGGGCGCCGGCGCGGCGCGCGAGCTCACCGTGTTCGTCGTGTGGCTGGCTTTGCCGTCGCTGCTGTTCGAGGCCATCGCCGGCGCGTCGTGGGCGCAGCTGTGGCAACCGCAGTTCGTGATCGCGTACGCCGGCGCGATGGTCGTCACGTTCGTGCTGACGTTCTGGTGCCTGCCGAAGGCGGCGCCGTTCGCCGACCGCTGCCTCGATTGCTTCGGCGCCACCTACGCCAACTCCGGCTTCATCGGCATTCCGCTGAGCCAGCTGCTGCTCGGCAAGGAGGCGCTGATCCCCGCGACGATCGCCACCTTGCTGACCGCCGTGCTGCTGTTCGCGGTGGGCATCGTGATGCTGGAGCTCGGCGCCGGCTCGTCGACGCGGCCGCTCGGGTCGATCGCCAAGGCGGGACGGGCGGTCGCGCGCAACCCGCTCGTCGTGGCCACGGTGCTGGGCGGCCTGTGGTCGGCCAGCGGCTGGACGATGCCGCAGGCGCCGCATCGCCTGCTGGAACTGCTGGCCGGCGCGGCGGGGCCGTGCGCGCTGGTGTCCATCGGCGCCTTGCTGGCGCAGCCGGCGCCCGCGGGCAAGGCGGCGACGCCGTTGATGCCCCTCGTCGTCGCCAAGCTGGTGGTGCTGCCGGCGATCTGCGCGCTGCTCGCGATCAAGGTGTTCGCGCTGCCGCCGGTGTGGGCGACGACCGCCGTGCTGCTGAACGCGCTGCCCACCGGCACCGGCCCGTTCATGCTGGCCGAGTTCTACGGGCGCGACGTGGCGCGGGCGTCGCGCGTCATGTTCGTCACCACGATCCTGTCGCTCGTGACCGTGCCGCTGTGCATCGCGCTGCTGCGCTGATCAGTCCGCGTCCTCGGGTCCCGGGATCACCGCGCCCGCCCAGGGCGAGTGCAGGCGCCAGCCGATGGCTTCGTAGAGTGCGCGACCCTGGTCGGTGGCCACCAGCACGCCCTCGTGGCGCCCGTGCGCGCGCGCGAGCACCTGCAACGCGTGCATCACCGCGCGCCCGAGGCCGCGCCGCTGGTACGCCGCCTCGGTGCCGATGCGGTCGTAGATCGCCAGCCGCTCGCCCATGGCCACGTGGCCCGACGCGGCGAGCGCGCCGTCCGGCGCGACGACGCGCACATGGCCGCGGCCCGTGGCCTCGATCAGGTCGTCGACCTCCGTGACATAGCCCGCAGGCACCGCGCCGCCACCGGGAAACGGCCGCGCGTCGCAGGTCATCATGTAGTGCAGGTCCTCGATCCGCCAGCGGGCGGGCAGCAGGGCGCGCAGCTGCCCGGACGTCGCACACGCCTTGATGTAGACCCATGGCTGCGAGACCGACGCGCCCAGTTCGGCGATCGCCGGCGACGGACTCGCGAACACGTAGCGCGCGGCCTGGCGTGGAAGACCCACGGCAATGTGGAAGCCGTCGGCGTGGGGAAGCGGCGGATCGACCTCGCGGGTCAGGGCCCAGCCGCGGATCCAGGCCAGGAAGCAGTCGTCTGGGGCGTGTGCATTGGGCATGGCGCGCGATTATCGCGGCCCGGCCGGCGCGTCTCAGAGCCGCATCGGCGTGCAGCGATGCAGGTCGGCTGGCGGGTCGCACATCACCGCGTGGAAACGTTGCAGCACGCCTGGGGCCATGCTGGCCGCTTCGGGCGACAGGTAGAACGCGTAGTCGCCGACGGCGCCACGCGACAGGAAGACCTCCGCCGCGGCCGGCTCGCCGGCGCTGTCATAGGCGTCCTCCAGCGCCAGCACGAGATCCGCGGCCTGCGCTTCCTGCGAGCCGCCCCGCCGGAAGTTGATGCAATGCCAGTCCATCGCCCGCTCCTTGAGCCATCGTGGAGCGGGCCGGGCAATCGGCGTACCGTGCGTACCGGGCCTGTCGGGCCTGTCGGCCCGGCTGCTGCGACAATGCGCACGCGCCCCGGTGGTGAAATTGGTCAGACACTCGGGACTTAAAATCCCGCGCCCTCGCGGGCATGCCGG
Source organism: uncultured beta proteobacterium (assembly GCA_903845345.1). Lineage (GTDB taxonomy): Bacteria > Pseudomonadota > Gammaproteobacteria > Burkholderiales > Burkholderiaceae_C > Scleromatobacter. Next base: position 3,526 of record CAIMXF010000522.1, on the reverse strand, counting down.
TTCGATTCCGGCCCGGGGCACCAGGCTCACTTCCCCGACGCCGCCTGGCAGGCCGCTTCCACCGCGCCGCGCCAGGCGGCCACCGGATTGCCGCCGCCGAGCGTGGCGGCGGCGTCGCCCTTGTCCATGTGCCCGCCGGACAGGTTGATCGCGACGACGCGGCCTGCGGCGTCGACCACCGGCGCGCCGCTCGTCGCCCGCAGCTGGATGTTCGGCTCGACGAACTTGTAGACGAGGAAGCCGTCCTGCATGCCCACCACGATCGCGTCGTGGCGCAGCTCGGCGTTGGCGTCGCCGACCAGGGGTGCGAGCAGCGTCACGCGATCGCCGGCAACGGCGGCGTCCGGTGCGAGCGGCAGGCCGATCGACTTCAGCCGGGCGGGCGCCGTGAAGGCCGCCACGTCGCCCACGCCGACCATGCGCGCGCTGCTGCAGCACGGCTGCGCGTTCTCGGGCGTGAGGCTGTCGACCTCGAACAGCATGTGCCTGGCGTTGCGTCCGATTCCGGTGAGTTCGGCCTGTGCCACGCCGTGCTTGACGTCGTCGGCGGTCATCGTCTGCTTCAGGCCGCCGCCCGGCCCGAACAGGTGCAGCGCGGTGACCAGGACGGGCTCGTCGCAGTGATCGAGGCGGGCGACGAAGGCGGTGCCCGCGTTCAGTGGTCCTTGCGGCGTGGTGAACACCGGACGGAAGACCGCGTCGGCCGGCGTCGGCGCGACCGTCGCGGCCGATGCCGGCGCGGCCGCGGCGGCGCCCGTGGCGACGCAGAGCGCCGCCAGCAGCGCGGCGTGCGGCCAGGGCATGGATCGTTGGCAGGAAGGCATGGCGGGGCTCGGGATGTGCAGCGCGCAGTGTCCACCATTCAGGCGGCCGGAGCTGACAACCGGCCGATGACGACCTCGAACGGCGTCATGCCCGCGCAGGCGAACAGCGCCAGCGAGACCGTCAGCCAAGATCCGTGCTCGCGCAGCGCGAAGTCGTGCAGCCACTCGCGTGACGCGCCCGCGCGCGGGGAGGGCGCGCCGACGAAGGCGAACACGTCGTGGCGGCGGCCGAGCAGCAGGTCGCGCATCGGCTGCGTGTCGCAGCAGTCCAGCCCGCGCTGCGCGACGGCCAGCGCGTAGGCCCATTTGGCGATCGACGTCGCGTAGGCGTGCGGGTCGGCCAGCGGCGTCGACGCAGCCACGGTCTGGCGACGTGGCGTGCCGAGGTTCAGGCGGCAGGCGACGAAGTCGGCCTGCGGCGGCGCGCTCGAGCGATCCAGGCCGGACAGCAGCCCGGCGGGCTCGAAGGCCGCTAACGAGAACGTGCGTGGGAAATCGTCCGCGGTCGGCGTGCAGGGCGCGTCGTCGCCGGCGAGCGTCACGGCGGGCAGGCGGCTCGGGCCCTTGCCGCGCGCGCGTCGCCGCTTCAACGCGAGCAGCGTCTTCGGCACGAGGAACTCGCGATCCAGCGTGGCTTGCTCGTAGCGCCCGGTGATGCGTCGACACGATTCGCAGACGGCGTCGCGCAGCGTCAGCCGGCCACCCAGCGCCTGCGGAATCAGGTGTTCCTCGCTGCGCGGCATGCCGGCAGCCAGGCAGTACATGCAGCACGGGAGCGGCGCGTAGCGCGCCGGGCGCATCGCGAGCGACGCGCGCGCGGACGACGCGGCCACGCTCAGCAGTGCATATCGCGAACGGCCACGTCCAGCGCCAGCCAGCGGCGCGCGAAGCTGGCGAGCACGTGGGGCGAACCGCTGCTCCAGGCGCGCAGCGCGGGCGCCGGCGACGCATCGGCCTGCGCGTCGCCGCGGTCGACCAGGTCGTCGGCGAAGCGGGCGGTCTGGCGGGCGATCGCCTCGGCGGTGTCGATCAGCTCGACGCCAGGCAGGGCGCGCTCGAACAGCGCGCGGGCGAAGACGTAGTGGGTGCAGCCGAGCACGGCCACGTCGACGCAGGCGTCGCGCAGCGGGGCGCAGTAGCGCTCCACGAGCACGTCCAGGCCGCTGCCCAGGGCGTCGGCGGCCTCGATGGCGTCGGCCAGCCCGGGGCAGGGCTGCAGCACCAGCGTCGCGCCGTTGGCGTGGGCCTCGGCCAGCTTGCGGAACTTCTCGCTGGCGAGCGTGCGCGTGGTCGCGAGCACGCCGACGCGATGGGCCGCGCTCATGGCCACCGCCGGCTTCACGCCGGGCTCGACGCCGACCACCGGCAGCGCCGGCCAGGTGGCGCGCAGCCGCGCGACGGCTGCGGCGGTCGCGGTGTTGCAGGCGACGACGACCATCTGCGCACCCTGTTCGCACAGGAAGCGCGCGATGCGCTCGGAGCGGTCGCACAGGAATTCCTCGCTGCGATCGCCGTAAGGGGCGTAGGCTGTGTCCGCGGCGTACAGCAGCTCGGCGCGCGGCAGTCGGGCACGGATGGCCTGCATCACCGACAGGCCGCCGACGCCGGAGTCGAAGATGCCGATGCGCACGGGCTGCGGCAGGGCCGCGGGAGACACGGGAACGGGTTGGGCTTGGCGCGACATTTCCGTCAAGTCTATTGGAATCCTGGCGCACTTGATCTAAAATAGCACGATCGTTCGTTTTATTCTTGGATATTCCGGTTCGGACGCGGAGCCTGGGTCGACTCACCCTAGAATCGTCCCGTATTCCGTTTACGTTAACGTCAATCGCTTGAGGAGTTCTGCGTCATGAAGGTTCTGGTGCCCGTGAAACGCGTCGTCGACTACAACGTGAAGGTTCGCGTGAAGTCGGACGGCAGCGGCGTCGACATCGCCAACGTCAAGATGAGCATGAACCCGTTCGACGAGATCGCCGTCGAAGAGGCCGTGCGCCTGAAGGAAAAGGGCGTGGTCACCGAGATCGTGGTGGTTTCGGTCGGCCCGGCGAAGGCGCAGGAAACCTTGCGCACGGCGCTGGCGATGGGCGCGGATCGGGCGATCCTGGTCTCGACCGATGACGAAGTCGAACCGCTGGCGGTGGCCAAGATCGTCAAGGCGATTGCGGACGAGGAAGCGCCCGGTCTGATCATCACGGGCAAGCAGGCGATCGACGACGACAGCAACCAGACGGGGCAGATGATTGCCGCGTTGCTGGGTCGCGGCCAGGGCACCTTTGCCAACGAAATCAGCGTCGAAGGCGATGCTGTTGTGGTCAAGCGTGAAATCGACGGCGGTCTTGAAACGGTGAGCCTGGCGCTGCCGGCGGTGATCACGGCGGACTTGCGGCTCAACGAACCGCGCTATGCCTCGCTGCCCAACATCATGAAGGCGAAGTCGAAGCCGCTCGCGACGAAGAGCCCCGCCGATTACGGCGTGGACACGACGCCGCGTTTGAAGACGCTGAAAGTCGGCGAACCGCCGGTGCGTCAGGCCGGGATCAAGGTGGCCGATGTCGACGCGCTGGTGGCCAAGCTCAAGGAAATGGGAGTCGCCCAATGACCAAGGTTCTCGTTTGGGTCGAACACGACGGCGCGATCGTCAAGGACGCGACGCTTTCGGCCGTTACCGCTGCGGCACAGCTGGGCGAAGTCACCGCGCTGGT
>CAIMXF010000521.1 GCA_903845345.1 uncultured beta proteobacterium | reverse complement strand
GGCGATGTAGTACTGGGCCGACAGCGTGTTGTTGCCCGGCAGGGCCTTCGAAGCGGTCACCAGGCCGGACCACTGGCTCGACTTCGGGATCAGGTCGACCGCGTCGGCGTACAGGTAGTCGCACTTGCCGAGATAGGTGCTCGGGAACGGGTTGCCCGGGCAGCCGGCGCCGTTGACCTGGTACTCATTGTTGTTCGCGTCGACGTAGTTGCCCGGCCAGGTGCCGGGCGAATTGCTGATCGCCAGGCCGATGCCCGGGTTGTAGCCCGACGCGTAGCCGCGCTCGTAGCCGCGCAGTTCGCCGGTGTTGTTGAAGTTGGCGGCCGCCATCACGTTCCAGCCGTCTTCGGACAGCGAACCCTTGCCGTAGGTCAGGCTCGCGGAGTGCGTGTTGCCGCCATGGCCTTGCGAGCGCGAAGCCGACAGGTCGAGCTCGCCGCCGCGGTAGTCCTTCTTCGTGATGAAGTTGATCACGCCCGCGATCGCGTCGGCGCCGTAGATCGACGACGCGCCTTCGCGCAGCACTTCGATGCGGTCGATCGCGGCGAACGGGATGAGGTTCAGGTCGACCGCGTCGCCGGAATAGACGTTGTTCGCGAGCCGTTGGCCGTCGAGCAGCACCAGCGTCTTGCCGGCGTCGAGGCCGCGCAGGCCGGCCAGCGAAGCGCCGCCGTCGTACGTGCCGACCGAGGTCGCCGTCACCTGGGCCGTCTGGTTGGCCGAGATGCGCTGCAGCGCCTGCTCGACGGTCGTCACGCCCTGGCTCTTGAGGCTGTCCGCCGTGATGACGCTGATGGCCTCGGCCGTCTCGGCGTTGGTGCGGGCGAGCATGCTGCCGGTGACCTCGACGCGCTGCGGCGCTTCCATCGGGGCGGCGCTCGCGGCGCCACTCGGGGCGGGGGCGGTCTGCGCGAGCGCGGACAGGCTGAACACGGCGCCCGCAATCGCGGGCACGGTCAGTCGCATCGTGCGGTTGAGCGCCGGACGGCGCGGCTCCGTGTGACTGCCGAAAGCCATGAGAAGACCGGAACGGATCTTCGTGGGTTGGAACATGGGAATCCCTTCTTTGGTGCAAAGGTTGATCGATAGACACCGTTGCGGGGCACGTCGTTCGCACCATTCGTGAACAACCATTAGACATGCCTATACAACCTGTCGACTTTTGCACGACCGGCGCTTCAGATCATCCCCCGGAGACACAAGTCAAACGTTTACCCTTAGCCGGTTGTTGCGAGATTGCGGCGAAGCGGAATTTCGCCAGCTAAACGCAAGGCAAATCCGTACCCAACAGGGTAGACTGTGAAAAGATGCACACGGACGGCAACATTACTGCCCTGTAAAGCGAACTGTGCATCACAGCCACATTCCGGCAGCTGACCAAATTGTCAGAATCGATCGAACGCCGACAGCGCGTCGATCGCAGGCTCCGGCGGCACCGCCAGCAGGGGCTCAGGCTAGAGCATCTTGGTCAGCGCATAGCGCGACCCGCCCGGCGGGAACCCGTCCAGCCGGCTGTGCACGCGGTAGCCCTGCTTCTCGTAGAACGCCAACGACTGGAAGCTCAAGGTCTCGAGGAAGACGCGCGGGCAGCCGCGCCGCACGGCCTCGTCCTCCGCAAGCTTGAGGAGCCTCGCGCCGTGTCCCCGGCCGCGCAGGCTCTCGTCGAGGGACAGCACCGTGATCGTCAGCCAGCCGAGATAGATGCCGCCGATGAGTCCGCCCCGGATCTCGCCCGCGGCGTCGCGCGCCGCGATGAACAGGTAGTCGGGCACCTCGCCGCCGGCCTTCGACGCGTTGTAGGCCTGCAGCTGGTGCACCACCTTGCCCATGTCGGCGTTGCTGGGCGCCTCGATGGCGAGGCTGAGTTCGTTCGTCATGCGGGGCTCTCGCCTTGTTCGGTCGCGTTCGACGGGAAGGCAGTATCCAACGAGGCCCGCGGCCTCGCGCGCCCGAATCCACGAATCGACGGCGCGCGGCCGTTCAATCGCCGCGAGCGGTCGTCGGATGCAGCGCCGCCAGCCTGGGCATCGTCGCGAACGCGTTCGCGCGCGTCAGCGCCGCCAGCTCGGCCAGCGTGACGCCGCGCAAGGCCGCCAGGGACTCCGCGATCCGCGCGACTTCGGCGGGCTCGTTGCGCGCCTGCGGCAACGCGGGCGACGCGGCCTGCCGTTCGGCCGCCGTGCGGTAGAGCCAATGCGGCGGGATGTCGGGCGAGTCGGTCTCCAGCACCAGCGCCGAGGCCTTCGCCGATTGCGCGATGCGGCGGATCTGGTGCGCGGTCTCGAAGGTGACCGAGCCGCCGAAGCCCAGCCGGAAGCCGCGTTCGACGAAGTTCGTGGCCTGCTGCTCGCTGCCGTTGAACGCGTGGGCGATGCCGCCGGGCACGTCGATGCGGCGCAGGCCTGCCAGCACCGGGTCGGACGAGCGCCGCACGTGCACCAGCACCGGCAGCCCGGCGCGCCGCGCGAGCTTCAGCTGCTCGCGGTAGAAGTGCTCCTGGCGCGGGCGCAGCGCGATCAGCCCGGGCAGGAACAGGTCGACGCCGATCTCGCCGACGGCCACCAGCCGCGGATCGTCCTTGTGGTCCTGCAGCGCCTGCTCGAGGCGGTCGAGATCCTCGTCGGGCGCAGCGCCGACGCCCAGCGGATGGATGCCCAGCGCATACGCCAGGCCGTATTCGTGCGCGAGCCGGCGCACCGTGTCGAAGTTGGAGACGCCGACCGCCGGGATGACCTGCAGCGTGACGCCCGCGGCGTCGGCGCGCGCGACGACCGCGGCGCGGTCGGCGTCGAACTCGGGGGCGTCGAGATGGCTGTGGGTGTCGATCCATTGCACGGGCGGGGACTCGGAACTCATGGCCTCTCCCGGCAAGATCCGCACCCCGGCGTACTCAAGGCGCTTCTTCCGCGGCCAGCGGCGGCACCAGCACGCCCCGTTCCAGCCGCAATTGCCGCTGGCAGCGCGCCGCGATGCGGCCATCGTGGGTGACCAGCACGAACGCGGTGCCGCGTTCGCGGGCCAGGGCCAGCATCAGCTCGAAGACGCCGTTGGCGGTGTCGCGGTCGAGGTTGCCGGTGGGCTCGTCGGCGAGCACGCACGCGGGGCGCGTGACGAGCGCGCGCGCGATGGCCACGCGCTGGCGCTCGCCGCCCGACAGCTCGCCTGGCCTATGCTGCGCGCGCGGCCCGAGCCCGACCGACTCGAGCATCGCCTGCGCCGTGGCGTGCGCCTGCGCCGTCTTCACGCGGCGGATCAGCAGCGGCATCGCCACGTTGTCCAGCGCCGAGAACTCGGGCAGCAGGTGGTGGAACTGGTAGACGAACCCGAGGTGCTCGTTGCGGAACAGGCCCTGCTGCGCCAGGCCCATCGCGTTGAGATCCTGGCCCATCAGCGTGACGCGGCCCTGCGTGGGCGCGTCGAGGCCGCCCAGCAGGTGCAGCAGCGTGCTCTTGCCGGAGCCCGATGCGCCGACCACCGCCAGCGTCTCGCCGGCACGCACCTGCAGGTCGACGTTGTGCAGCACCTGCACGTCGAGCCCGCCTTCGGAAAAGCGGCGGCCGAGGCCGGTCGCCTGCAGGACGACGCTTCCTGCCTGGAATCGGTCACTCATAGCGCAGGGCCTCCGCGGGACGCACGCGGCTGGCGCGCCAGCTCGGATAGACGGTGGCGAGGAAGGAGAACAGCAGCGACCAGAACGAGATCTGCGCCACCTCGACCAGGTGCGGATCGCTGGGCATGTGGTCGATCAGGTAGACGCTCGCGGGCAGGAAGGTGGTGTGCAGCATGTGCTCGATGAAGGGCACGATGCTCGGGATGTTGTAGGCCACGACCAGGCCGAACAGCACGCCGCCCAGCGTGCCGGCGATGCCCGAGGCGGCGCCCTGCACCATGAAGATCAGCATGATCGAGCGCGGGCTGGAGCCGATGGTGCGCAGGATCGCGATGTCGGCCTGCTTGTCGGTGACCGTCATCACCAGCGTCGACACGAGGTTGAACGCGGCGACCGCGACGATCAGCGTGAGGATGATGAACATCATCGTCTTCTCGATCTGCACGGCGTCGTACCAGGCGGCGTTGGTGCGCGTCCAGTCCTGCACGCGGATCTGGTCGCCGAGGGCGACGGACAGGCGGCTCGCCGTCGCGCGCGCCTCGTGCACGTCGGCCAGCTTCAGCTGCACGCCGGTGGGGCCGCCGGTGCGATAGAGCCTGGCGGTGTCGTCGAGCGCGGCCAGCGCGAGGCCGCTGTCGTATTCGTAGTGGCCCACCGAGAACACGCCGACCACGTTGAACGACTTCAGCCGCGGCAGCGCGCCCGCGGGCGTGACTTGCGCGCCCGGGGCGATCACGGTCACCTGGTCGCCCACGGCCACGCCCAGCGAACGTGCGAGCTCGGCGCCCAGCACGATGTTCCAGCTGCCGGGCTGGAGCTTGTCGAGGATGCCTTCCCTCTTGAGATCGGCCGCCAGGTCGGTGATGCTGCCCTCCTCGGCCGGCTCGATGCCGCGCACGATCGCGCCGCGCATGCCGTCGCCGTGCGCCAGCAGCGACTGCGTCTCGGTGTACGGCGCGGCGGCGCGGATGCCCGGTTCGAGCGACTCCGCCTGCCTGGCGAGCGCGTGCCAGTCGGCGATGGCGTTGCCGTTGTCGGCGGTCAGCTGGATGTGCGGGATCGCCGTCAGCATGCGGTCGCTCACTTCCTTCTGGAAGCCGTTCATCACCGACAGCACGATGATCAACGCCGCGACGCCCAGCCCGATGCCCAGCATCGACACCAGCGAGATGAACGAAATGAACGCATTGCGCCGCCCGGCGCGGCCGGCGCGCGTGTAGCGCCAGCCAATCAACCACTCAAATGGCACCAGATTTCCCCGCCCGCGTGGAGTCACGCCGGCCATCCGGGCCATTCTAGGCGGCGACCTGCCGAGCACCTCGTCGGACAATGGCGCGAAACGCGCCGCGCACCCGTGCGTCGCGCCTTGCCAGGCCCTAAACTGCCGGCCAGACAAGCGGCGCAGACTGAGCGCCTGAGAGAATCGAACAATGAAAGCACCGGATTTCGCAGGCGCCTCCAGGGAGGTGCTGTCGTTCCTGCACCAGCGCATCGGCATGGACCTGTGGATGGTCAGCCGCACCGACGACGCCGACTGGGTCGTGCTCACGGCCGAGGACCATGGCTACGGCGTCCAGCAGGGCGACGTCTTCCGCTGGGCCGACACCTTCTGTTCGCGCATGGTGCGCGGCGACGGCCCGCGCATCGCGCCGCGCGCGATCGACGTGCCGGCCTACGCCGACCTGCCCTTCACGCGCCAGCTGCCCATCGGCGCCTACGTAGGGGTGCCGCTGGTCGATGGCCAGGGCCAGCTGTTCGGCACGCTGTGCGGCCTCAACCCGCAGCCGATGCCCGCGGCCATCGTCGACGAGCAACCGATGGTGGAAGTGCTCGCCGACATGCTCAGCGGCCTGCTCAGCGCCGAACTCAGCACCACCGCGCTGGCCCGCGAGGCCGAGGCCGCGCGATCCGAGGCGCTGACCGACGCGTTGACCGGCCTCGCCAACCGCCGCGGCTGGGAAGTGGCGCTGGCCGCCGAAGAGGAACGCTGCCGCCGCTACGGCGCCACCGCCTGCGTCGTCGCCGTCGAGCTCGACGGCATGAAGGGGCCGTGCGAGACGCCCGCCCAGCGCGAGGCCTGCGACGCCATCCTCGTGCGCGCCGCGCAGGCCCTGCGCCAGACGGTGCGCAAGCCCGACGCCCTCGCCCGGCTCGACGACGACCGCTTCGTCGTGCTCGGCGTCGAATGCACCACCGCGGAGGCGATGGCGCTGTTGCGCCGCCTCGAGCAGGGCGTGCAGGGCGCCGACCTGTCGGCCGCGCTGGGCATGGCCATGCGCAATCGCAGCAGCGGCCTGTTCGACACCTTCGACCGCGCGATCGATGCGATGGTCGAACACCGGGATGCGCGGGCGCGCGACTGAGCGACTGCGCCGGAAGACGCAAGTGGTGCGCACGCGCTGACACGCCATCGCAGCCCGCGGCACGCGGGGATAATCACGGCATGCATCTCGTGATCCCCTTCGCATCGGCCCTGTCCGATGCCGCCGTGCAGGCCCTCGGCACGCTGAGCCTGCCGAACCTCGAGCGCCTGCTGGCGCGCTGGACGCCCGTCGCGGATGCCGGCACCGCGGATCTGCAGGATGCCGATGAATACGCGCTGTCGCTGCCCCACGAGCGCCTGCTCGCGCGCCTGCGCGGCTGGCCGGTGAAGGACGGGCTGCTGCCGTTCGCGGCCGAAGCTGCGCGCGTCGACGGCTTCGAGCCCGCGACCGGCAGCGGCTGGGCGCTGCTGACGCCGGCGCACTGGCATGTCGGCCACGACCAGGTCAATCTCGTCGACCCGTCGCTGCTGGAACTCGACGAGCCCGAGGCGCGCACGCTGCACGACACGCTCGCCCCGCTGTTCACCGAGCTGGGATGGGCCTGGCACTGGGCCGGGCCGACGCGCTGGTACGTGAGCCATCCGTCGCTGGCCGAGCTGCCCACGGCGTCCATCGACCGCGTGATCGGCCGCAACGTCGACCTGTGGCTCAACGACCATCCCGGGGTGATGCTGGTGCGGCGCCTGCAGAGCGAGGTGCAGATGCTGCTGTACGTGCATCCGCTCAACGATGCCCGCGAGGCGCGCGGCGCGATGAGCGTCAACTCCTTCTGGCTCGCCGGCACCGGCCCGACGCAGCCGGCGGACAAGGCGCTGCCGGCCGACGTGGTCGTCGACGCCCGCCTGCGCGCGCCGCTGCTGGCCGACGACTGGAGCGCCTGGGCCGAGGCCTGGCACGCGCTCGACGCGGGCCCGCTGCGCGAGCTGGCCGACGCGGCGGGGCCGGCGCGGCTGTCGCTGTGCGGCGAGCGCCACGCGCGCAGCTGGGAGCCGGCGCATCGTCCGTGGTGGAAGGGCCTGCTCGGTGCGCGCGGCGCGTCGGTGCACGCCCGGCTGGAGGCGTTGTGAGCGCCGGCCCGCGCATCCACACGCGCGACGTGCCGCCGCGCACCGCATTCGCGCTCGAACAGGCGGGCGTGCATCCGCTGCTCGCGCGCCTGTTCGCATCGCGCGGCGTGCGCAGCGCTGCGGAACTCGACGACACGATGGCGCAGCTGCTGCCGCCGTCCACCTTGCGCGGCAGCGCCGAGGCCGCGCGCCTGCTGGCCGACGCGATCGACGGCAACAAGCGCATCGTCGTCGTGGCCGACTACGACTGCGACGGCGCCACCGCCTGCGCGGTCGCACTGCGCGGCCTGCAGATGCTGGGCGCCAACAGCGCGCGGCTGACCTACGTCGTGCCCGACCGCCAGCTGCACGGCTACGGCCTGACGCCGCAGATCGTCGACCTCGCCTGCGGCGACGATGGCCCCGACGACGCACGTCCCTTCGATTCATCGCGATCGCCGAAGCCCGACCTGCTGGTGACGGTGGACAACGGCATCGCGAGCCTCGCGGGCGTCGCGCATGCGCGCCAGCGCGGCATCGACGTGCTGGTGACCGACCACCACCTGCCCGCGCTGGTCGACGACGTCGTCGTGCTGCCCGACGCCAACGTCATCGTCAACCCGAACCAGCCGGACTGCACCTTCGGGAGCAAGGCGCTCGCGGGCGTCGGCGTGATGTTCTACGCGCTGCTCGCCACGCGCGCCGAGCTGCGCGCGCGCGGCCGCTTCGACGCCGCGTCGCAGCCGCGGCTCGACGCGCTGCTCGACCTCGTCGCGCTCGGCACGGTGGCCGACGTCGTCAGGCTCGACCCGAACAACCGGCGGCTCGTCGCGCAAGGCCTCAAGCGCATCCGCGCCGGCCGCATGCAGCCGGGCATCGCCGCGCCGTTCCACGTGGCCGCGCGCAGGCACGAGCGCGCGAGCGCGTTCGACTTCGGCTTCGCGCTGGGCCCGCGCCTGAACGCCGCGGGGCGCCTGGCCGACATGACGCTGGGCATCGAATGCCTGCTCACCGACGACCCGACGCGCGCCGCCGAACTCGCCGCCGAACTCGATCGCATCAACCGCGAACGGCGCGACGTCGAGGCCGGCATGCGCGAGCAGGCCGAGCTGCTGATGGAGCAGATCATGCCCACCGGCGCACCGCCTGCCGCGCTCGCGCTGTTCCACGAAGGCTTCCACGAAGGCGTGGTCGGCATCGTCGCCGGCCGCATGAAGGATCGACTCCATCGGCCGACGTTCGTGTTCGCGGTCGGCGCCGACGGCACCCTCAAGGGCTCAGGCCGCTCGATCCCTGGCTTCCACCTGCGCGACGCGCTCGATCTCGTCACCAAGCGCCACCCCGGCGTGCTGCGCAAGTTCGGCGGCCACTCGATGGCCGCGGGCTGCACGATCGCACGCGAGGATTTCGAGACCTTCGACAAGGCATTCAGCGCCGTCGCCCAGGAGTGGCTGAGTCCCGCCGCGCTCTCGCGCGTGCTCGCCACCGACGGCCCTCTCGCGCTCGAATGGTTCAACACCGCCACCGTCGCCGCGCTCGACGCGCAGGTGTGGGGCCAGGGCTTCGAGGCGCCGACCTTCTGCGACGAGGTCGACGTGGTGCAGCAGCGCCTGGTCGGCGAGAAGCACCTGAAGCTGCGCGTGCGCCACGCCGGCCAGCTGCGCGACGCGATCTGGTTCGGGCACGCCGAGCCGGTGGCCGAGCGCGTGCGGCTCGCGTATCGGCTGAGCATCGACGAGTTCCAGGGGCAGCAGCGGCTGCAGATGGTGGTGGAGGCCGCGGGCTGAAGCCGGATCGCCGGCGACGAGAGGCCGCCGGACGGACGACGCGCTTGCGACGCGATCCGCGCGAAGGGACAGGCATGCGGAAATTCCCGACCGTCCCGATGCTGGCCCGTGCGGCACCGGCAGCGGCCCACTCCGCGCCCGCAAGCCATGGACGATCGGCCCGCGGGCCGCTGCATTCGTGTTCCCGAAAACGACGGGGGGGCGCAAGTGCGGCC
>CAIMXF010000520.1 GCA_903845345.1 uncultured beta proteobacterium | reverse complement strand
GCGGCGGATGCGCCGCCGCCGCCTGCCGCGGTCGTCGTGGCCTCCAATTCGCCGGCCGCGGCGCCGCTGGAAGCGCCGCAGGCGGTGACGGTCACGGCCCCGGCGCCCGTGCAGATCATCACGAGCGGCGCGATGCCGCCGTCGGTGGTGCAGCGGCGCATCGCGCTGGTCCCCAAGCCGGCGCCGACAAGCGTTGCGCCTGCACCCGCGGCGGCGCCGGCGCCGGTGGCGGCCGCGCCGTCCACGTTCGGCGTGGCCGGCATCGCCTCCGCCGACCGGGCGCACGACAACCTCGGCCCCAAGCTCGCGTTCTCGAACGATGTGGCGAGGAAGGCGACGCCCGAGTCGCAGGGCGCGCTGCTCGGGGCGAGTGCGCGGCTGTCGCCGCCGCCGTTGCAGGCGGCCGCCGACCGCGGCGACGCCGAGGCCTTGACGCGGCTGCTGGCCGACCCGGCCACGCGCGTCGACGCGACCGATGCCGCCGGGCGCACCGCGCTCCTGCACGCCGTGCTCGCGCAGCACGCCGACGCCGTGCGGCTGCTCCTCGCCGCGGGCGCCGATCCGGGCCGCGCCGATCCGGCCGGGCTGACCCCGCGCGCGGCCGCGCGGATCGGCGCCAGCGCCGAGATCGCCGAACTGCTGGCCGCGCCGTCGCGTTGAGGTCGCCCGCAAGGGACAGGTTTGCACGGCCTGTCCCCGTGAAGCGCCGGTCCGTCGCACGCCGCTGGGGTCCGCGGCGGCCTGCCGTTAGAGTGCAGTCCTGGAACTACGCGTTTTCTCCCGGAGCCCTTCATGCTGTCCATTGCCTCGCTCACCCACGTCTACCCGAACGGCACCCGCGCGCTCGACGACGTGTCGCTGGAGATCCCGCCCGGCCTGTACGGCCTGCTGGGGCCCAACGGCGCCGGCAAGTCGACGCTGATGCGCTGCCTGGCGACGCTGCAGGTGCCGAGCTCGGGCCGCATCCGCTTCGGCGACATCGACGTGCTGGCCGAGCCGCAGAAGCTGCGCGCGAAGCTGGGCTACCTGCCGCAGGACTTCGGCGTCTACCCGCGGGTGTCGGCCTACGAGATGCTCGACCACCTCGCCGTGCTCAAGGGCCTGACCGCCGCCGGTCCGCGCCGCGAGACGGTCGAGGCGCTGCTGAACCAGGTCAACCTGTGGGACGTGCGCAAGAAGGCGATCGCCGGCTTCTCGGGCGGCATGCGCCAGCGCTTCGGCATCGCGCAGGCGATGATCGGCAACCCGGCGCTGATGATCGTCGACGAGCCCACCGCCGGCCTCGACCCCGAGGAGCGCAACCGCTTCAACAACCTGCTGGCCGAGATCGGCACGACGAAGGTGGTGATCCTGTCGACGCACATCGTCGAGGACGTCGCCGACCTGTGCTCGCGCATGGCGATCCTCGTGGACGGCCGCATCGTCAGCGCCGGCACGCCGGCCGCGCTCATCGAGGGCCTGAAGGGCAAGGTCTGGACGCGTGCCGTCGAGCCCGACGAACTGCCCGGGCTGCGCAAGCAGTTCGCGCTGATCTCCACGCGCCTGCGCGGCGGCCGCACGGTG
>CAIMXF010000519.1 GCA_903845345.1 uncultured beta proteobacterium | reverse complement strand
GACCTTGTCGCCGCGGTGCACGTTGGCCGCGAATTCTTCCCACGGATTGGCGCGGCACTGCTTCATGCCCAGGGAGATGCGGCGCTTGTCTTCGTCGATCTCGAGGACCATGACTTCGACTTCCTCGCCCAGCGTGACGGTCTTGGACGGGGCGACGTTCTTGTTCGTCCAGTCCATTTCCGAGACGTGCACCAGGCCTTCGATGCCCGGTTCGATTTCGACGAACGCGCCGTAGTCGGCGATGTTCGTGACCTTGCCGAACAGGCGCGTGCTGGTCGGGTAGCGGCGGGCGACGCCCATCCACGGATCGTCGCCCAGTTGCTTCAGGCCCAGCGAGACGCGGTTCTTCTCGGCGTCGAACTTCAGGACCTTGGCGGTCAGCTCCTGGCCCACCGTCACCACTTCCGACGGGTGACGGACACGGCGCCAGGCCATGTCGGTGATGTGCAGCAGGCCGTCGATGCCGCCGAGGTCGACGAACGCACCGTATTCGGTGATGTTCTTGACCACGCCGTTGACGATGGCGCCTTCGGACAGGGTCTCGAGCAGCTTGGCGCGTTCTTCGCCCATCGAGGCTTCGACCACGGCACGGCGCGACAGCACGACGTTGTTGCGCTTGCGGTCGAGCTTGATGACCTTGAATTCCATGGTCTTGCCCTCGAACGGGCTCATGTCCTTGACCGGACGCGTGTCCAGCAGGGAGCCCGGCAGGAAGGCGCGGATGCCGTTGACCAGCACCGTCAGTCCGCCCTTGACCTTGCCGCTGACCGTGCCGGTGACGAAGTCGCCGGACTCGAGCGCGGTCTCGAGCGACAGCCACGAGGCCAGGCGCTTGGCCTTGTCGCGCGACAGGATGGTGTCGCCGTAGCCGTTTTCCACGGCGTCGATCGCGACGGAAACGAAGTCGCCCACCTGGACTTCGACCTCGCCTTGATCGTTCTTGAATTCGTCGATGGGCACGTAGGCTTCGGACTTCAGGCCGGCGTTGACGACGACGAAGCTGTGATCGATGCGCACCACTTCGGCAGTGATGACTTCGCCAGAGCGCATTTCGCTGCTCTTGAGCGACTCCTCGAACATCGCGGCGAAGGAATCGGGGGCGAAGTCGGTGATGGCTTGGGTCTTGGGCATGTAATTTCCTGATGGCCGGCGTGAGGCGACGAGTGAAGCGAGCGCTGCCGGCAGATTGCGACCCGGAGAGGGCGCAGGGTTAGGGTGGAACGTTCACCGCCCCGAACCGGACGGGGCGTCCGGGTTCGACGCATCCGCGGCGCGAGCCGGGGAGGATGCAGACGGTGGGCCGAGGTCGCCTTGCGGCGACCGGTTCAACGGCGGCGCTTGTTCCAGGCTTCGAGCACGAACTCGACCCCTTGGTCGATGGACATGCCGGAGTTGTCGAGCAAGACCGCATCTTCGGCAGGCTTCAGGGGCGCGACGGCGCGACTCTGGTCGCGCTCGTCCCGCATCCGCAGATCTGCGAGAAGACTGTCGATATTAGCAGAAATGCCCCTCGCAATCAATTGGTTATGCCGGCGGGCGGCCCTCTGCTCGACGCTCGCGGTGAGGAAGACCTTCAGCGCCGCGCCGGGAAACACCACGGTGCCCATGTCGCGGCCGTCGGCCACCAGGCCGGGCAGGCGGCGGAACGCAAGCTGCAGCGCGTGCAGGGCCTGGCGCACCGCCCGATGCACCGACACCTTCGACGCCAGGTTGCCGGTTTCCTCGAGGCGCAGCGCCTCGGTGACGTCCTGGCCGCCGAGGAAGGCACGCCCGGCCTCGAAGCGGAGGTCGAGCTTGCCGGCCAGCGCGGCCACGGCGTCCGCGTCGGACGGATCGACTCCGCCCGCCTGCACGGCCAGCGCGGTGGCGCGGTACAGCGCGCCGGAGTCGAGAAGTTCGTAGCCGAGGCGGCGTGCCACCTCCGAGGCCAGCGTGCCCTTGCCGGACGCCGTGGGGCCGTCGATGGCGATCACCGGCACGTCGTCCGCGTCGACCTTGGCGAGGCCGAACAGCGCCTCGAAGTAGTCGGGGAAGGTCTTGGCGACGCACTGCGGGTCGAGGATGCGCACCGAGCGCGGCGGGGTGGCGCCGGCGAGCGCGTTGAACGCGGCCAGCGACAGGCACATCGCCATGCGGTGGTCGTCGTAGGTGTGGATGCTGCCGGGCAGCCACTGCGACGGCGACGCCGGCGGCGTCACCTCGATGAAGTCGGCGCCCTCGACGACCGTGCCGCCCATCTTGCGCAGCTCGGCGGCCATCGCGGCGATGCGGTCGGTCTCCTTGACGCGCCAGCTGGCGATGTTGGTCAGGCGCGTGGTGCCGTCGGCGTAGAGCGCCATCACGGCCAGCGTCATCGCGGCGTCGGGGATGTGGTTGCAGTCGAGGCTGATCGCCTTCAGCGGCCAGGCGCCTCGACGCACCTCGAGCCAGCCGGCGCCGCCGTCGACCTGCGCGCCCATCGCGCGGGCGGCGTCGACGAAGCGGATGTCGCCCTGGATCGAGGCGAGCCCGACGCCCTCGATGCGCACCGGCGCGTGGACGCCGGCGAGCGCGCCCAGCGCGACGAAGTACGACGCCGACGAGGCGTCGGCTTCGACATGGATGTCGCCCGGCGAGCGGTATTGCGAGCCGCGCGGGAGCGTGAACCTGGCGTACGGGGCGGCCGGGTCGCGCTGCACCTCGATGCCGAAGCGCGCGAGCAGGTTCAGCGTGATGTCGATGTAGGGCTGGGAGATCAGCTCGCCGTCGACGGCGATCGTGACCGCGCGCTCCGTGGTGGCCAGCGGCAGCGCCAGCAGCAGCGCGGTGAGGAACTGGCTGGAGACGTCGCCGCGCACGCGCACGGGCTCGTGCGTGGACAGCGGCGCGGGACGGCCGTGGCCCACGCGCAGCGGGGGATAGCCGGCGTTGCCGAGGTACTGGATCGGGCAGCCGAGCTGGCGCAGCGCGTCCACCAGGTCGCCGATCGGGCGCTCGTGCATGCGTGGCACGCCGGACAGGTCGAACTCGGCGCCCTGCAGCGTCGCGAGCACGGCCAGCGCCGCGGTGAGCGGGCGCATCGCGGTGCCGGCGTTGCCCAGGAACAGCCTGGCCTGCTTCGTGGACAGCCGGCCGCCGATGCCGGTGACGAGCAGCACCGCGCCGTCGCGGCGCAGCCCGCAGCCCAGGGCCTCGAGCGCGGCGAGCATCACGCGGGTGTCGTCGGAGTCGAGCAGGTCGTGCACCGCCGTCGTGCCGGCGGCCAGGCCGGCCAGCAGCAGCACGCGGTTGGAGATGCTCTTCGAGCCGGGCAGGCGCACGCGGCCGGCGGCCGAACGCAGGGGCGGGATGTCGAGGAAGGGGATCGCGTACATGGGCGGCGGGTCGGTGTTTCGACCGCGCGCGTCACGCGCGGGGTCGCATCGTCTTCGGAAGGGGGATGCGCGGCGGCGTCCCGTCATCAGGCGAGGTTACCTGCCCGGCGTCATTTCTTCCAGTTGGCGCGGCCGGCGGCGGCCTCTTTGATCAGGTTCTCGATGACGTCGGCATTGCCCTCGCGCATCGCGGACTCGAACTTGTACAGCGTCGTCTTGAACAGCTCCGCCTGCGCCAGCACCTGCGCCTTGTTGGCCAGCAGCACGTCGCGCCAGACGGCCGGGTCGCCGGCGGCGATGCGCGTGAAGTCGCGGAAGCCGGGGCCCGCGAGCTCGAGGAACTGCGCGCCCTCGGACTGGTGCTGAACCGAGAGATACGCGGCGAACGCGAGCAGGTGCGGCAGGTGGCTGACGGCGGCGAACGCGGCGTCGTGCGCGTCGGGCGTCATCACGCGCACCTGCGCGCCGATGCCCGTCCATGCGGCGCGTGCGCGTTCGATCAGGTTCATGTCGGTCTCGAGCACCGGCGTGAGCACGACCTGGCAGTCCTGGTACAGCGTGGCGTCGGCGTGCGTGATGCCGGCCACTTCCTTGCCGGCGATCGGGTGCGCGGGCACGAAGCTGGGCAGGCGCTCGCGCAGCACGCGCCGCGCGGCGGCCACGACGTCGGCCTTGGTGCTGCCGACGTCCATGAACAACGTGTTGGGATGCACCAGGTGGCGGATCGCGCGCAGCGTGGCCTCGGTGGCGGCCACGGGGACGGCGATGAGCACGACGTCCGCGCCCGACACCGCCATCAGCGCCGATTCGGCCATCTGGTCGATGACCCCCATCTTCTGCGCCGTGATCACGGTGGAGGGCGACTTGCTGTAGCCCACGACATGCTTGACGAGACCCGCGCGCTTCATCGCGAGGGCGAACGAGCCGCCCATCAAGCCACAACCGATCAGCCCTAGCTGCCTGAACATCTGGAATCTTTTCTATTGAAGATCAACGCATGTCGAACCGCTGCAAACCCGGCGCGAATCAAATTCGCGAACCGGATTCCATTCCCGACGACCCGGTCGACATGGCACGCGTCGCGCCGCCGAATTGAAGTTACAAAAGTAACCGCTATTTCGGCCGCGCTCGACGAACGCCGACGATATGACCGCCCGAGTGCGGCCCAAAGGCCAATTTTTGCACATCCGGCGCGTCATTCCGGCGTCGACCCCGCCGGGCTTCGCCCACCGCAGGGCGAATCTCACGCGACTGGCGGTCATTCGAGGGGGATGAACGACGCCCATGCGACTTCGTACACGGCTAAACTCTGTCGCAACTGGGCATATTCGACCCGGCCTTCATCTCAAGGATGGGTATGGCAGACCTGCAACAGCTGATTCGGCAAAAGGCCGATCTCGAGAGACAAATCGCGCAACTGAATTCAAAAGGGCGCCAGGACGCGATCGACGAGATTCGCAAGATCATGACCGAGCACGGTCTGACGTCGGACGACATCGTGGCCCCGGCGCGCGGGCGCAAGGTCGGCATCAAGCTCGATGGCAGCGAACGCAAGGCGGTCGCCGCCAAGTACAAGGACGACCAGGGCAACCAGTGGACGGGTCGCGGCCTGAAGCCGCGCTGGCTCACCGCGGCGCTGGCGGCGGGTCGCAAGCTGGAGGACTTCGCGGTCTGAGCGCGGCGACGACCCGGTCGCGATGCGGGAAGTCGTCGCGACGACATCGTCCGTCTCCCATTTCCAGAACAAAGGAGTGCACGACATGAGACATCGCATCGCCGTTCTCGCGCTGGCGGCCACCACCGGCCTGCTCGCGGGCTCCGCCGCCATGGCGCAGGATCTGCCCTATCGCATCACCGACGTCCTGGTCGGCTCGATGCTGCCGCAGGACATCATTCGCGCCGCCGTGCCGTTCGACGGCCGCTACGACGAGTTGAGCGCCGACCAGAAGGCCACGCTCGCCCGCGATTACGAGAACCTGCCCCCCGGCGACGAACCGCCGTTCCCGCAATACGGCCTGCGCCACATGCTCAAGCCGGTGGTGCGCTTCGCGGACACCTGGAGTCCGGTCGGCCCGCTGATCGCCAGCGTGGCGGTCGACTCGCAGGGGCACGCCTCGGACGTCACCGTCTACAAGTCGCCCGACCCGCAACTGACGCGCCTCGTCGCCGCCGCCCTGCAGTTCGAGCCGTTCAAGCCCGGCATGTGCCACGGCCAGCCGTGCAAGATGAGCTACGTGCTGCGCCTGTACTTCCCGGAGCGCGGCGGCCAGCCGGTGCAGACGGCCGGCTACACCGACGGCTCGCAGGACAACTACAACTTCTTGCACCATTGAGGCGCACGCCGGCTCCGGAATGAAGGACGCCCCGCGAGCGCGGGGCGTTTCCGTCGTTCCGGATCACGTTCAGCAAGCGTTCCGCGTTCGCCGCGGATCGTGCCGATCGGCCATCGGCGCCTGTCGAGAGCGTGCCCTCAGCCGGCCGCCGTGATCCACTGCGCGAGGCGCCTGGCGGTGTCGTCGCAGACCTTGCGCGGGCCATTGAAGTCGATGTTGCGCACCAGCTCGCTGGCGTCGGTGCTCACGCGCAGCTTGCAGGCGGCGTCGTGCTCGATGTCGGCGCCCGTGGCGTGGTCGGTGGAGTCGGGGGAGGGCGCACCGATGAAGCCGTAGTTCGAGGGGGTCGTGTTCGGCACGTACGTCTTGACGGTCTCGGTCGCGGTCCAGACGTAGCTGATGCCGTCCTTGGCCTTCTGGGGCTGTCCCAGCAGGGCGTCGAGGTCGTGCACGTGGTGCGCGCCCAGCTTGGCGAGCACCTCGGTCGTCAGGGCCGGCGGCGGTGTCTGCGGCGCAGGCGGCGCGGAGGGTGCCGCGGCGCAGCCGGCCAGCAAGGTCATGACGATCCATCCCAGGCGACCCGCGATTCCAGCGTGCATGAAGCTTCCCCGTTTCGTTGTTTGAAAGGAGGAAATTCTGCTCGACTTCCCGCGGAGGATGTGTCGGTTGCGCTTGCCCGCAGCTTGCCCGGCGGCGTTAGATTCGGCGCGCCTCAGTGCACGTCGACCGGATAGGTACCGAGGATCTTGAAGAACCCGCACGCCTTGCGCAGTTCCTCCAGCGCGTGGCGCACGTTCTCGGTGTCGGG
>CAIMXF010000518.1 GCA_903845345.1 uncultured beta proteobacterium | reverse complement strand
TGTTGAAGGCGGTGCCGCGGTGGCGGCCAGCCCGCTATGGGGCATCCGGCATGCCCAACGCGGCAAAGCGGGCGCGCGGCGTCAGTGGGCCGGCATCGACGTCGCGCGCGGGGCGCCGAGCCGGGCCGTGGCGAACCGCGCGGGCCGGATGTCGGACTGCGGTTCGTGCGCGAAATCCACCAGCAGCGTGCGCAGGCGATCGACGGCACGATCCCAGCTGCACGAGTGCACGGAGATCAGTGCGTCGATGCGGCGCTGGCGGCGCAGCGGACCGCGCTCGCACATCGCCGCGCGGCAGGCCTGGACGAACGCGTGCGCGCCGTCGGCCACGCGCACGACGTGGCCATGCAGCGCGACGACGTCCTCCACCGGCGTGCTGACCACCGGCTTCTGTCCGGCCAGGTATTCCAGCACTTCGATCGGTGCCGCATGCCGCGCGCAGGCGTCGACCTTGAACGGCAGCAGGCAGACGTCCCAGTGGGCCTGCAGGTGCGGCAGGATGGCGTGCGTCTGCGCGCCCAGCCACAGCAGGTTGCCGCGCCGCGGCAGCGACTCGGGCGCGACGCCGCGCAGCGGGCCGGCCATGACGAAATGCCAGTCGGGGCGCAGGTCGGCCATGCGGGCGAGCAGCGCGAGGTCGACGCGCTCGTCGATCACGCCGAAGTAGCCCAGCCGCGGATTCGGGATCGCGGCGTGGATCGCACGCGCCGACACCGCCTCGATGGACTGGCCGCTTGCCGGCGGCGGCGCGAAGTGCGCCGCGTCCACCGCGTTGGCGATGCAGTGCACGTTGGCGTGCCGGCCGCGGTGCGACTGGTGGAGCGACGGCCCGCCGGCGACCACCACGTCGGCCAGCGCCATCAGGCGCGCCTCGCGGCGGCGCAGGACGTCGTTGCCCGAGGTGGCGGGCGTGTCGTCGTGGCAGTCGTAGACGACGCCGCGCGGATGCAGGGCCTCGGCCAGCGCAAGCGGGGCGGGCGTGTCGAGCCAGACCAGCGGCTCGACGATGCCGCGCTCGCGCATGAACTGCGCCAGCAGGCCGCCGACGATGCGGAGCTGCGCGTCGTGGAAGCCCACGGCGTCGCAGCGTGTGTGCGCGACCAGGACCTCGACGCCCTCGGCGACCGCGGTGCATTCGAGCCAGGCGTCCTGGTGGGTCGTGACCGGTTCCTCGACGTAGAAGACGCGGTAATGCTTTGCAAGCCGGGTCAACAATTGTTGCGGTCGCTGCCAGTCGGAATTCCAGCGCAGGGCGGCGAACACGACGAGCGGCGGGCGCGCCGTCGATCCGTCCTGCGGCCAGACGCTGCCGGGCAGGACCTGCGCAACGGGGAAGTTCATGACCGGCTCCTGCTGCCTGCGGCGTTGGAAACAAGTTGTCGATGCTGTTGCAGCTGGCGGCTCAGCCGTCGCGCCCGCGCGTCGAAACGAAGACCAGGAGGGATCGGCAAATCACGTGCCGCACTGCAACATGAACAGTTCGCGTGAGAGAATGATCGAGACAGAAGTGCTCCCGGCGCGTACCCCTCGGGGTTATCACGGAGAGGACGCCAACCCGGGCAACACGGGCTGTGCCGCCGACCGAGGGCGAACCTCCGGCAGTTTTCCGACTCGACAACGAGGATCCGACGACCCGGCTTTCGACGCCTGCGGCGCGGCTCCGGTGTCCGGATCAAGTGGAGAGGGCAAAGTGACGATCGTGATGAACGCGCCTGACAAGATAGGCAAATACCGGATCACCGGAGTCATCGGCGAAGGCGTGAGCGGCGTCGTCTACAAGGCGTTCGACCCTTCGCTGCAACGCGTGGTCGCGGTGAAGTCCCTGCACCTCAACGTGCCGGCCGACGCCCGCGCCGCGCGCGAGTTCGCGGGCCGGCTGGGCGAGCAGGCGCAGGCGATCGCGCGCGTCAACCATCCCGGCATCGTCAACGTCCACCAGATCGACGAGGCCGACGGTCGCGCCTTCGTCGCGATGGAACACGTCGCCGGCCTGAACCTGGCGCAGTGGCTGTCCGTGACGCCGCTGCCGCCGCAGGCCGCGCTGCTGCAGGTCATGGACCAGCTGCTCGACGCGCTCGAGTGCGCGCACCTCGCCGGCGTGCGCCACGGCGACCTGAAGCTGACCAACGTGCTCGTCACCAGCGCCGGGCTCGTCAAGCTGACCGACTTCGGCCTCGCCCGCGCCGAGGGCCGTTCCGGCCTGCTGGCCGGCATCGCGCCCGAGTACCAGTCGGGCCGGCTGATCGACCACCGCGTCGACATCTACGCCGCCGGCGCCATCCTGTACCGCATGCTGGTCGGCCGCGATCCGTACAGCAACGCGCTGGCCGACACCGCTGCCGACGCGCTCACCGGCAACCTGCGCCTGCCCAGCACGATCGCCGAGGCGCAGCGCCCGCCGGTGTTCGACGCCGTCGTGTCGCGCGCCCTCAAGCTCGATCCGGGCCAGCGCTTCACCAGCGCGGCCGAGTTCCGCGACGCCCTGCGCGACGCCACGCAGGTGCGCGTGCCCGAGCACGGCACCCGCGCCGTGACGATCGATTCGGGCGTCGCCGCGAGCACCTCGGCCACCATTTCGCCGATGCTCGGCGAGCACGCCGCCGACTCGTTCGCCACGCGCCGCGCGCCGCCGAGCGGCAAGGCCGCCGGCAGCGTGCCGACGCTCACGATCGCCATCCCCGACAGCGTCCTGTCGATGCCGTCGCACGACCCGTGGGCGCACGGCGAGCCGGCCATCGCGAGCCCGGGCGATCGTCCCGACAGCGCGCTGGCGTCCGACCTGATCCCCAACGACGAAGGCTACGCCTCGGCGCTGCAGAGCCAGGTCGAACGCATGCGCCGCGCGTCGGTGGTGTCGGCCGCCGCGGCTGCCACCGCGGCGCTCAACGCGGCCGCCGACTCGGCCGCGTCCGACCCCGTTCCCGCGCCGCATGCGCGCCGCACGCCGCCGCCCAGCGCCACCATCCCGACGCTGATGTCGTTCCCCAACGAGATGCCCGTCGGCGCCAGCACCGGCATCGTCATCAGCGGGCCGGTCGCGCAGAGCACCTCGGTGCCGGGCCGGCCGCTGCCCAACGGCGGCGACGTCGAGCAGACCGACCACCTCGACCTGCCGCTGGCCGGCGACGGCGTGGGCATCCCCGCCGAGGCGCTGCGCCGCGTGATGCGCGTGCTGTCGGCCCACTTCGGCGAGATGGCGCCGGAAGTCCTGATGCGCTGCGCGCCGCGCGCCGGCACGATCCCCGAGCTGCACACCCTGCTGGTCGCCCAGGCCGGCGGCGGCATCGACAAGAAGAAGCTGGCCAAGCAGCTGCGCGCCGTCGCGAAGCTGCCGCTCTGAAGACGCGACTCGCCGGCCGTGCCGCCCTGATGGCGGGACTCGCCGGCGCTGCCGCTGGCCGATGTCCAAGAGAAGTTCAAGGGAGCGGCGGAACCGGCTCCGCCGGGCCGCTCGCGGCCGGCCCCCTCGGGGGCAGCGAGCGCCAGCGAGCGTGGGGGCTCATGGTCCGCCGGCCCCCTCGGGGGGCAGCGAGCGCCAGCGAGCGTGGGGGCTCACAGCTTGCCGATGCAGTCGGGCGCGCCGCAGCGGCAACGCAGCTTGCCCTCGTGGTGCGTCTGGCCGTAGTTCACCGTGATCTCCTCGCCTGGTTCGATGCCGCGCAGCGAATAGAACTCGATGCGGCCGGCGATGATCGCCAGCCGGGCGTTGGCCTGGCACGAGTGGTTCGTGAAGCGCATCGGGTCGGTCGACTTCGACGCGTCGATCGCCGTGCGCGGCGAGATCTCGACGATCATGATCCGCTGCAGCGACGCCGCGCGGCGCCGGCCTTCGGCGCAGGTGATCGCCTCGCCGCGGATCTCGCCGATCTTCAGCCTTGGCGGGATCATCTCCGCCGCGAACACGCCGTGGCCGTCGATCTCGCTCTTGCGGACGAAGACGTCGAACTTCTGGTAGGCCTGTCGGACGACGACCGGATCGGCGGCGTGCTTCGGCATCAGAGCAGGCCGGTCGCGGTGCCCAGGTTGGCCGCCGGCAGGTCCACGCGCGGCGCCGGCGTCCAGCCCTTATTGCGGTGCTCGACCACCACGTTGGTGTAGATGCCGCCGCGCACGTACCACCTGGCGGTGATGCGCGCGAAGCGCGGCTGCGCCGCGGCGACGATGTCGTCGAGGATGGTGTTGGTGACCTTCTCGTGGAAAGCGCCCTCGTCGCGGTAGCTCCACATGTACATCTTCAGGCTCTTCAGCTCGATGCACAGCTCGTCGCAGATCATGTCGATCGTGAAGTGCGCGAAGTCGGGCTGGCCGGTGAGCGGGCAGTGGCAGGTGAACTCGGGAATCTGGAACTGGATCACGTAGTCGCGCGCCGCCGACGGATTCGCGAACACGTGCAGTTCCTTGCTCGGCGCGGTGGGCGGGTTGGGTGGCATGTCGCGCGCGCCGACCTTCAGGCCGGCCTGCGGTGCGGCCTTGGCGGCGGGCTTCGCGGCCTTCGCGGTCGTCGTCGGGATCGTGGATGCGGGGGTCTTCTTGGCCATGGTTGCCTTCGTCACGCCGGGTGGGCAATGCGTGTTTCTGGGGGGCGCGACTGGCGCGTCGCAGTCTGCGGGAGAGGGGCGCGATGGTATCATCCCGGGCTGTTTCCCGTGTCCGCAAGGGTGCTCACCGGCCTCCTGTCGTCTCGAAGAAAACTCATATAAATCAACACGTTAGCGCACATCAAAGCCGCGCCCGGGAACGCTTCCCGGCGCGCGGACTGACAACCGCTCCTCGACGTGCCCACCAGGCGCACCACCGTTCATGCGGCTCAATTCGATCAAGCTTTCCGGCTTCAAGTCCTTCGCCGATCCGACCACCTTCCAGCTGCCTGGCCAACGCGTCGGCGTCGTCGGGCCCAACGGCTGCGGCAAGTCCAACATCATGGATGCGGTGCGCTGGGTGCTGGGCGAGAGCAAGGCGAGCGAGCTGCGCGGCGAGTCGATGCTGGACGTCATCTTCAACGGTTCCGGCTCGCGCAAGCCGGCCGCGCGCGCGAGCGTCGAGCTGGTGTTCAACAACGAGTCCGCGCGCGCCGGCGGCCCGTGGAACCAGTTCGCCGAGATCGCCGTCAAGCGCGTGCTCACTCGCGAGGGCGGATCGAGCTACTTCATCAACAACCAGCCGGTGCGCCGCCGCGACGTGCAGGACGTGTTCCTCGGCACCGGCCTGGGGCCGCGCGCCTACGCCATCATCGGCCAGGGCACGATCTCGCGCATCATCGAATCGCGCCCCGAAGAACTGCGGCTGTTCCTCGAGGAGGCGGCGGGCGTGTCCAAGTACAAGGAACGCCGCCGCGAGACCGAGAACCGGCTGAAGGACACGCGCGACAACCTGCTGCGCGTCGACGACATCCTGCGCGAGCTGAACAACAACCTCGAGAAGCTGGAACGCCAGGCCGAGGTCGCGACGAAGTACAAGACGCTGCAGGAACAGGGCACGACCAAGCTGCACCAGCTGTGGTTCCTCAAGCACCGCGACGCCGCGACCGAGGCCGACCGCGTGAAGAAGGCCGTGCTCGAGGCGACCAACTCGCTCAAATCGCGCATGGCCGACCTGCGCCACGTCGAGGCGCAGCTGGAAGAGGTGCGCGTCGCGCATTACGCGTCGTCCGACCGCCTGCATGCGTCGCAGGGCGAGCTGGCGCAGGCGCAGCTCGAGGTGAGCCGGTTGGAGGAACGCATCCGCTACGTCGTCGAGGGACGCCAGCGCGCCGAGCAGCGCCTGGCCGAACTGCAGGCGCAGAACGCGCAGTGGGTCGATCGCCAGGAGCAGGCCAGGCTCGAGCTCGAACAGAACGCCGAGGCGATCGCCGGCGCCGCCGAGCAGGCCGAGCTGCTCGCGGCCCAGGCCGAGGAAGAGGGCATGCGCCTGCCCGACTTCGAGGAGGCCGTGCGCATGGCGCAGGGCCGCGCGAGCGGGCAGCGCGGCGAGGTCACGCAGGTGCAGCAGCAGATCCAGGTGCTGGCCGCCGAGAGCCGCAGCATCGAGGAACAGGCGCGCGCGCTGCGCGGACGGCGCGAGCGTCTGGCCGCCGAACGCCAGCAGCTCGCCACGCCCGACCTGGCCAGGCTGGCCGAGCTGAAGCTGCGCACGGCGCAGGCCGACGAAGCCAAGGACGAGATCGAGGCGCGGCTGCACGAAGTCAGCGAACAGGTGCCCGAGCTGGACGAGCAGCGCCGCGCGCAGCAGGAGACGCTCAACCGCGACCAGGCGCGCCAGTCCGACCTCACCGCGCGCCTCGAGGCGCTGCGCGCGCTGCAGGAAAAGGTGCAGACCGAGGGCAAGCTCAAGCCGTGGCTGGCCAGGCACGGCCTCGACGGCCTGGCCGGCCTGTGGACCAGGGTGCACATCGAGAGCGGCTGGGAGACCGCGCTGGAGTCGGCGCTGCGCGAGCGGCTCAACGCGCTGTCCGTCGGCAGGCTCGACATCGTGCGCGCCTTCGTCCGCGACGCGCCGCCGGCCAAGCTGGCGTTCTACTCGCCGCCGCCGGGCGCGATCGCCAACACGCACCGCACGCTGCCGCGCCTGTCCGACCTGCTCCGGCTGAACGACGCCGGCCTGCAGGCGCTGCTCAACGACTGGCTCGAGGGCGTCTATACGGCACCGGGCATGGACGAGGCGCTCGCGCAGCGCGGCCAGCTCACGCACGGCGAGGTCATCATGACCCGCGACGGCCACGCCGTCTCGCAGTTCGCCGTCGCCT
>CAIMXF010000517.1 GCA_903845345.1 uncultured beta proteobacterium | reverse complement strand
TTGGCCACGACGGCGCTGCGGCTGTCGAGGTCGCGCGCGAACCAGCGCAGCGTGACGCCGTCGACCAATGGCAGTACAAGATAGGCCGTGGCGATCACCACCGCGACCAGCGGCAGCAGGAAACGAAGTTGCAGCCGGATCGTCTGCACGATCGGCCAGTGCAGGAAGGCAGGCCCGGCGCTTGCTGGCGGAACCAACGTCCCGCTGTTTCTGTCTTTGTTCAATGGACGATCCAATTTCTGCAGCGAAGGTGCCCACGCGAACATGAGCCATCCCTCCGTCGTTTCGAATGCGCCTGCCGCCTCGCTGGACCTGGCGATGATCGGCAACTGCGCCATCAGTGCATTGGTCGATGCCACGGCCCATGTGGTGTGGTGTTGCATGCCGCGCTTCGACAGCACGCCCGTGTTCGACGCATTGCTCCAATCGGCAAACGGCGTACCCGAGTCCGGTGCAATGGCGATAGAGATCGAGGGCCTGGCGCGGCACGAGCAGTCGTACGACCATGGCACCGCGATCCTGCGCACCCGGATGTGGGATGCACAGGGACAGTGCGTGGAAGTGGTCGATTTCGCACCGCGCTTCGTCACCCGCGACCGCGTCTTCCGTCCGGCCCAGCTTGTCCGACGCATCCGCCCGTTATCGGGTCGGCCGCGCATCCGCGTGACCGTTCGCCCGCACGGCGGCTGGGGTTCCGAGCAGCCGCAGGTCACGCGCGGCAGCCACCACGTGCGCTTCGTGATGCCCGAGATCACGCTGCGCCTGAACACCAGCGTGCCCATCACCTACCTGCTGGACGGCACCTGGTTCACGCTCGACCGCGAGATGAGCCTGTTCCTCGGGCCGGACGAGACCATGGCCGGTGCGATCGACGAGACTGCCCGCGAGTTCGAGGACCAGACCTCGCTGATGTGGCGCCACTGGACGCATCGCCTGGCGCTGCCGCTCGACTACCAGGACGCCGTGATCCGCGCGGCCATCACGTTGAAGCTCTGCCAGTACGAGGAGACCGGCGCGATCGTCGCGGCCATGACCACGAGCCTGCCCGAGGCGCCCCACAGCGGGCGCAACTGGGACTACCGCTTCTGCTGGCTGCGCGACGCGTTCTTCGTGGTGCGCGCGCTGAACGGGCTGTCCGAGGTCGGCACGATGGAGAAGTACCTCGGCTGGCTCACCAACGTGCTGCACAAGGAGGCTGGCTCGGGCCACGTGCAGCCGCTGTACGGCATCGGGCTGGAGCGCGAGCTCACCGAGTCGTTCGTGCCGCAGGCGCAGGGCTATCGCGGCATGGGCCCGGTGCGCATCGGCAACCAGGCGCACGAGCATTTCCAGCACGACACCTACGGCAACATCATCCTCGCCTCGGCGCAGTCGTTCCACGACCATCGCCTGTTCCATCGCGGCGACGCGTCCGACTTCGCGGCGCTCGAGACCATGGGCGAGCAGGCCTGGCGCCTGCACGACCAGCCCGACGCCGGCATCTGGGAGCTGCGCACGCGCGCCCGCATACACACCTCGTCGTCGCTGATGTGCTGGGCCGCGTGCGACCGCCTCGCGCACATCGCGCTGCGCGTCGCGCTGCCCGAGCGCGCCAGGTTCTGGCGCGACCGCGCCGACATCATCCGCTCGAAGATCCTGCAGTTCGCGTGGAGCGACAGGCGCAACGCCTACGCCGAGAGCTTCGGCGGCAGCGAGCTCGACGCCAGCGTGCTGCTGATGGGCGAGGTCGGCTTCGTGCCGCCGAACGACCCGCGCTTCATCAGCACCGTCGAGGCGATGGAGAAGACGCTGTGCGACGGCCCGTTCATGCGCCGCTACGAGGCCGCCGACGACTTCGGCCGCCCCGAGACCACGTTCAACATCTGCTCGTTCTGGCGAGTCGACGCGCTCGCCCGCATCGGCCGCCGCGACGAGGCGCGCGAGGCCTTCGAGGCGCTGCTGGCGCGCCGCAACCCGCTGGGCATCCTCAGCGAGGACATGAACCCCGACACCGGCGAGCTGTGGGGCAATTTCCCGCAGACGTACTCGATGGTGGGCATCATCCACGGGGCGCTGAGGCTGTCGGCGCCGTGGGATTCGGTCGTCTAGGGCCTGTCAGCGCGCCGCCACGGCATTGATCTGCCGGATCAGCGCCCCATGATCGGGCAGGTCGGACAACGCCCGCTCGCCGAAGCGCCGGATCTTGGCGAACAGCTTGTCGGCCTCGCTTCCCTGGGTGAAGTCGGCGCGCGCGGCGCTCAGGTCGGTTCGATACCCCATGCCGTACAGGACGTACTGGTAGTTGAAGAAGGCGAAGGTCTCGGTGTCGAGCATGAAGTCGTAGCGGCCGGGCGGCCGGAACTTCCATTGCTCGAGGAACTCGGCCAGGCGTTCGGGCACCGAGGCGAGCTCGGCGTTGTCGCGCCAGAACGGCTCGTGGCGACGGCTCACGCAGTAGTGCAGCTTGAGGAAGTTGACGATGTTCTCGAAGCGCGCCGTCATCAGCTCGTTGAAGCGGCGTGCCGGCGCCTCGATCGGGCCGCCGTGCGGGAACATCTCGGCGATCATGCCGACGGCCGCCTCGATCAGCACCAGGCCGGTCGACTCCAGCGGCTCGAGGAAGCCCGCCGACAGCCCCACGGCCACGCAGTTCTTCACCCACTGCTTCTCGCGCCAGCCGGCCGCGAACGGGACGCGGCGCGTGACGAGGTCGCCGCGACCGGCGCCGACGTGGTCGTGCAGCACCTCGGCGGCGCGGTCGTCGGTCATGTGGTCGCTGGAATAGACGACGCCGAGGCCGCGCGAGCCGTTCAGGCCGATCTCCCAGGTCCAGCCGGCCTCGTGCGCGGTGGCGATCGTGCAGCTCTCCATCGCCGCGTCGGAGTCGACCGGCAGCTTGCAGGCCAGCGCGCGGTCGGCGAACAGCTGGTGGCGCACCGACTTGAACGCCGCGCCCGGCGCCTGGCCGATCATCTCGGCGCGGAAGCCGGTGCAGTCGACGTAGAGATCGGCACGGACTGCGCCGTGCTGCAGCGTGTCGATCTGCGTGATCGCGCCCGAGGCGTCGCGCCCGACGCCAGACACGGTCGCCTCGACATGCTGCACGCCCAGCTCCTTCGCGCGCTCGGCCAGCACCTTGGCCAGCCTGATCGCGTCGAAGTGGAACGCGTAGTTCAGCGGCCCCGCGAACGCCGGCTCGTTGCCGCGCTTGGGCGCGCGCCGCGCCGCGGCGACGCGCTCCTGCAGCGTGACGGCCTGCGCGAACGGGGCTCGCGTGGCCTCGTCCTGCAGCAGCCAGTAGGGCACGAGGCTGGTGCCCTCGGTGTAGAACGGCGCCTCGAACGGATGCAGGAACTGGTGGTGCGCGCCGCCGGCGGGCGCCTGCGCCCAGTCGACGAAGCGGATGCCCTGCTTGAAGGTGGCCGACGTCTCGCGGATGAAG
>CAIMXF010000516.1 GCA_903845345.1 uncultured beta proteobacterium | reverse complement strand
GTCGTGCAGGAAGCTCATGCTGGCCATCGCGCCGCGGCTGTCGGCCGGGATGCCGCTCTTGTACTTGCCCGTCAGCAGGCCCGAGGCCAGCGGGCTCCACGTGGTCAGGCCCAGGCCGATGTCGTCGTACAGGCGCGCGAATTCCTTCTCCACCTTGGCGCGGTGGAACAGGTGGTACTGCGGCTGTTCGACCACCGGCTTGTGCAGGTGGTGGCGGTCGGCGATGTCCCAGGCGGCGCGGATGTCGGACGCCGACCACTCGCTGGTGCCCCAGTAGAGCGCCTTGCCCTGGGTGATCATGTCGCTCATCGCGTGCACGGTCTCCTCGATGGGCGTGTTCGGGTCGCCGCGGTGGCAGTAGACGAGGTCGAGGTGCTCGAGGCCGAAGCGCTGCAGCGAGCCGTCGATGGCCTGCATCAGGTACTTGCGGTTGAGGGTGTTCTTGCGGTTGACGGTGACGCCGCCGGCATCCGGCAGGCCCCAGAAGAACTTCGTCGACACCGTGTAGTTCAGGCGCGGCCAGCCCAGCTTCTTCAGCGCCGCGCCCATCACCTCTTCGCTCTTGCCGCCGGCGTAGGCCTCGGCGTTGTCGAAGAAGTTGACGCCGGCGTCGTAGGCCGCGGCCATCATCTCGACGGCGGCGTCCACGTCCACCTGGTTGGCGTAGGTGACCCAGGAACCGAGCGACAGTTCGCTCACTTGCAGGCCGGCGCGGCCCAGTCGACGGTATTGCATTGGCGTATCTCCATGACATCGCCCGCGTATCGACGCGACCGCAGGCATCGGGCCACAATAGCATTCCACCCCTGACCTTCGCATCCATGTTGACAACGCATGACACGCAACGAACGGCGCCGCCGCGGCTCGCGGTGATCGGCGGCGGCCCGGTGGGCCTGTCGCTGGCGCTGCTCGCCCGCCAGCGCCTGCCGGGATGGTCGATCAGCGTGTTCGACGCCCGCGACGCCGCCCGGGACGTCACCGGCGATCCGCGCACCCTCGCGCTGTCGCTGGGCAGCGTGCAGATGCTGGAACGCCTGCGCGCATGGCCCGGCGCCCAGGCCGCGCCGATCCGCCAGGTGCACGTCTCGCAGGCGCCGCCCACGTTGGCGACGCCGTTCGGCGAGCCGGTCGTCCACATCCGCGCCGACGAATTGAACGTGCCCATGCTCGGCGCGGTGCTGAGCTACGGCACGCTGCTGGCGCCGCTGCAACAGGCCTTCCTCGATGCCTGCGCCACGCGCGACGGTGCGCTCGGCACGCTCGAGGCCGGCTTGCACGCGCGCTTCGGCACGGCCGTCGCCGAGGTCGAAACCGACGCCGACGGCGCGCTCGTCACGCCCCAGGGCAGCGTCGGCGAACGCTTCGACGTCGCGGTGATCGCCGAGGGCGGCGTGTTCGCGGAACAGTCGCGCAAGGCCGTCACGCACGACTACGGGCAGACCGCCTGGGTCGGCACGGTCACGCTCGAAGGCGCCACACCCGGCCTGGCGATGGAGCGCTTCACGCGCGACGGCCCGCTCGCCCTGCTGCCGCTGCCGGCGCTGCCCGGCGCCGACCCGAAGACCTCCCGCGCGGCGCTCGTGTGGTGCGTCGATTCGGCCGACGACCCGGTCGCGCCGTTGACGGATGCGCAGCGCCTGGCCGTGCTCGCCACGCGCCTGCCCGGCGCCGTCAGCACGCCGGTGGCGATCTCGCCGCTGAAGTCGTTCGCGCTGGGGCTCAACGCGGAGTCCAGCCTCGTCGACGGACACGTGGTGCGCATCGGCAACGCGGCGCAGACGTTGCACCCGGTCGCGGGCCAGGGCCTGAACCTCGGCTTGCGCGATGCGTACCTGCTCGTCGATCGCCTGGTCGGCGGCGCGCCGTCCACCGACTTCGGCGTCTCGCAGGCGCTGCGCGGACTCGCGTTCGCGCGCGCGCCCGACCGCTGGAGCGTGATCGGCGCCACCGATTTCCTCGCGCGCAGCTTCACCTGGCACGCGCCGGGCCTCGCGGCCGCGCGCGGACTGGGGCTGGCCGCGCTGCAATCGATCCCGTTCGCCAAGCGCGCGTTCGCGCGGCAGATGATGTTCGGCTGGCGCTGAACGCACCGGCCGGCAGAAAGAGTCAAGCCATGTTCGTGGTCGCGGGCGAAGCCCTGATGGATGTGTTCACCGGCGCGACGACGCCCACCGGCATCGCGCTCGACGCGCGCATCGGCGGCTCGCCGCTGAACGTCGCGTTCGGGCTGGCGCGCATGGGCCGGCAGGTCGCCTTCCTCGGCGGCCTGTCGAACGGCGAGCTGGGCAACCGCCTGCTGGACGCGCTGCGCGCCGAAGGTGTCTCGCTGGACGCCGTGCATCGCAGCGACGCGCCCACCACCCTCAGCCTGGTCGGCGTCGATGCCAAGGGCGTGCCCGAGTACGCGTTCTACGGCACCGGCGCGGCCGACCGCACGCTGCCGCTCGCCGCGCTAGCGCGCATGCCCGCCGACGCGCGCCTGCTGCACGTCGGCTCGTACACGATGGTCGTGGGCGACACCGCCGCCACGCAGCGCGCGCTGATCGAGCGGATGCACGGCCAGCTGGTGGTGAGCTACGACCCGAACCTGCGGCTGAACGTCGAGCCCGACCTCGCCGCCTGGCGCGAGACGCTCCAATGGATGCTGCCACGCACCGACGTCCTCAAGCTCAGCGACGAGGATCTGGGCCTGCTCTACCCCGGCATCGACCCGGCCGCCTTCGCCGCCGACTGCCTCGGCAAGGGCGCCGGCCTCGTCGCGCTCACCCGCGGCGGCCGGGGCGCGTTCGCGTGGCACGCCAGCGGCACGGTCGACGTGCCGCCGGTCAAGGTCGACGTGATCGACACCGTCGGCGCCGGCGACACCTTCCAGGCGGCGCTGCTGACCCGCCTCGACGAACTCGGCGCGCTGTCGCCCGACGGCGTGCGCGGCATGCGCGCCGAGACGCTGCTGGACGCGATGCGATTCGCGTCGCAGGCGGCGGCGATCACGTGCTCGCGGCGTGGGGCGGACCTGCCGCGGCGGGCGGAGCTGGGCATTCGCTGAACGCTCAGCGGTCCCGGGCCGCGTCCTCGAAGAACCGGATGCGTTCCTCGTCGGCCGGGTGCGACGCCAATGCGATCGGCAGGCGCACCTCGGGCGCGGATGCCGCCTTCGCGCCCGGCCTGGGCTGGCGCACCTTCACGAAGAAGGTCGCCATCACGGCGGGCGAAATGCCGTTGGCCTTCATCAGGCGCACCGAGTCGACGTCGGCCTCGTGCTCGAAGCCGCGCGAGTAGCTCGCCTGGCCCAGCAGGACGGGGATCTGCGAGAACAGCGTGCTGAAGTCGCCGTACAGCGCGCCCGCGGCGGCGCTCAGGACCCCGGCCTGCACCAGCATCCGCATGCCGTGGCGATGGCGCAGGTGGCCCAGCTCGTGGCCCAGCACGCCCACCAGGATGTCGCGATCGCCGTCGACCAGCTTGTAGAGCTCGTCGGTGAGCACCATGGCGCCGCCCGGCAGCGCGAAGGCGTTCGGGCCGATCGTCGACTGGCGGAACTCGAGCCGGTAGGCCGGGGCGTCGCCGGCAGGCAGCCGCGACACCGCCTGCGCGAAGGCGACGCGCACGGCGTCCTGCTGCGCGACGGACAGCGTCGTCGGCTTGGTGATGCCGGCGCCGTCGATCGACGACAGCGCCGCCTCGCCGAGCGCCTCGTCCGCGCTGGCGGGCAACAGCGCGACGACGCCGCGCGCCGCCAGCGGCAACAGATGGTCGTAGCCGAGCGCGACCACGCCGACCAGCACCAGCAGGCTCACCAGCACCCACTTCCAGCGCTGCTGCACGCGCACGACGACGGAGTCGCGCCGGCCCGCGGCGGCGTGCGACCAGGTGTCCCACCCGAGGCTGTCGCGGCAATGCAGCGACCCGCCGTCCGCCAGGTGCAGCAGCCGCGCGCCGTGGCGCGTGCGCTCGGGCCACTGCAGCGTCGCCAGCGGCTCGCTGCGGTGCACGTGGTCGCCCTCGATCAGCAGCCGGTCGCCGGCGACGCGCAGGCGCACCGCATGCGCGCGCGCGCTGCGCCCGTCGAAGTACTCGGCCGCGACCTCGATCGGCGCGGTGGCACTGGAGTCGGTCACAGCCCGATGTCGATGCCGAAGAAGTCGCCCGCCGCGTCGCCGCTCGCGTCGCCGGCGGCCGCCGCTTGCGCCTGAAGGCGATCGATGTCGCCACCGAGCTGCGGCGTGATCGATTCGACGCGCATGCGATAGAACGAGACGGCCGCGAACGGAAAGTACAGGCCCAGCGTCACCACCATGAGCAGCCAGTTCTTCACCGTCAGGCCGGTCAGCGGACCGAACAGCAGCCTGCTGTCGAAGCGTACTTCGGCGCACTGCGTGTTCGACCAGATCAGGTTCTGGCTGCGCGACATCGCGTAGGGCACCGGCACGATGAGCGTGAAGAAATAGATCGCCAGGACGAACAGCCCGATCGCCACCGACATCAGCGCGCGGTTCTGCGCGAAGGTTTCCTTGTCGAAGCCTGCCGCCCCGAACACTATGGCGAATAACGCGCCCAGGATCGCGGCCAGCACGGCCACGCAGATGCCGGACAGCACCATCACGCCGATCACCTTGAACGTGAGGCCGTACATGCTGCCGGGTCCCATCGTGAGCTTGGTCTGCCACTGGCCCAGGCCGTAGTGGTCGTGCTGGTAGCGCTTGAAGTTCCACCAGACCAGTGGCGCCAGCACGAAGGCGAGCAGGAACACCAGGCCGATCGCCTTGAAGTACCAGAGCGGCGGATGCAGGGGATCGGTCATCTCCATGCCCAGGATCGCGAACAGCAGCGTCGGCACGAACAGCGGCAGCATCGCGCGGTAGGCACCGCCCAGCGAGCCGGAGAACCGGAAGCGCAGGCCGCGCCAGCTCGTGTTGGCCAGGCGGAACTGCATCGAGGCGCGCAGCAGGGCCGGGAACACCACCGCGAAGATCACGACCGCGACCACCGCCGCGACCTTCGAGAATTGCCCGGCCACCGAGTAGCACACCACCAGCACGCCCACGAGCAGGTAGCCGCGCAGCATCTTGAGCGGGTTGCCGTGGAAGTCGAGTGCCTGGCCGTCGACCAGCGTGTTGCCGTAGAAGTAGCGCAGGCGCCGTACCTTGGCCCAGGGGTGGTAGAGGCTCAGCGTCACGATGGACAGGAGCAGGTTGACGATCCAGATGCGGAAGTATTCGCTGCCGGATCCGGTGAACCGGATCGGCAGCGGCCGTTCGCCCGGTGCTTGCGGCGCCGCGGTCGGCTTCCACGTGTCTTGGGTGTCGATATCCATGTCCGTCCCCGCCCGGTTCGCGGGCGCTCCTCTGTCATGTTGTGTGGCGATTCTCTCCGACTGGCTGCGCCTGTCATCGCCCGTGAGGGGGTGGCGAAGTGACGGAAATCATGGCGTGCGCCGCGTTGACGCGCCTTTCATGCGGCGGTCGTCGCTCCCCGCACCTCGTCGATGCCGCCGGCGCTTCGCATCGCACGTTCGCCGACGTGGTCGCCCGCCGAGCGCACGCGCTCAAGGCCGATCGCGCCCCTCGTGCGCCGGCGCATACGCCGCATGCACCAGCCGCTGCTCCTCCACCGGCGTGCGCCCGAACAGGCGCTTGAACTCGCGGCTGAACTGCGACGCGCTCTCGTAGCCGACGCGGCTCGATGCACGGCTGGCGCTGAGGCCGTCCTGGATCATCAGCAGCCGCGCCTTGTGCAGGCGCGTGGCCTTGAGGTACTGGATCGGCGACGTCGCCGTCACCGTCTTGAAGTGCGCGTGGAACGCCGCGGCGCTCAGGTGCACTTCCTGCGCGAGGGTGTCGACGTCCAGGCGCTGGTGATAGTCCATGTGGATGCGGTGCAGCGCCTTGGCGATCTGGCCGAAATGACCGCGCTGCGCCAGCGCCGCGCGCAGCGCCGGGCCCTTGGGGCCGGTCAGCACGCGGAAGCCGACCTCGCGCACCAGGCTCGCGCCGAACAGCCGGGTCTCGAGCGGCGAACGCAATGCGCGCAGCAGGCGCACCACCGACTCGCCGAGCGGCGCATCGATCGTCGCCGACACGAGGCTTTCGGCCGCGACGGGGGCGTCGCCCGTGGCGTCGAGCGCCAGCACGAGGTCGGCGACGATGCCCAGGTCGAGCTTGACCTTCATGACCAGCAACGGCTCGTCGGGCGTGGCGAAGGTCTCGGCCTCGAACGGCATCGGCACCGACGCGACCATGAACTGGTTCGCGCCGCAGTCGATCACCTGGTCGCCGAAATAGCCGCGCTTGCGGCCCTGGCAGACGACCAGCACGCACGGCTCGTACATGGCCGGCGTGCGCGGGAGCGAGCGATTGGAGCGGCCGAAGGCGACGCCGTCCAGCAAGGACGGCGTCATGCCCTCGTCGGGCGCCAGTTCGGCCACCAGGGCCGTCATTTCCGCGCGGATCGCGGCGTCGTCGTGCACCATCGCGCAGTCGCCCGAAGAGAATCGATAGATGGAACTCTAAAGGAACAGGCCAGGAATCTGAATTCCAATGGTCATAACGGGTTCGATCCTGGAGCTTTAGGCAAGAAGTCTGGAGTTTCAGGACTTCACTCCGGCCGCGCCATTTCCTAGACTGCGTCCACCCGGCCTCGACAGAGATCGGCGCGCGCGGTCTCCCGGCCGCCCTGCGATGAGGCCCGCCACGCGGCCGCCGCAGCCAGACGACGCGCCCTTCCTGCCTGCGACGAGCCCGGGGCACAACACCCCACGCAGGCGCCCGCACTCCGCGGGCCGTGACCTCGACGACGCGTCACGCCGGCATCCCTTTTGAACACCCGACGCCATCGGCGCGCGCTTTCGACGCGCCGCCGAAGGCCGGCGCCGCCCGGCCGCCCGACGGCGCTGAACCCCGAAGTCCGCAGGACGGAGGGCAATCCAAGCAACCGATCCATCGAGGAGAACAAGATGACGATTCGACAAACATGGTTCGTCACCGGCGCGGCTTCCCGGCTCGGCGCCGACATCGTCCGCCAGGCGCTGGCCGCCGGCCATCGCGTCGTCGCGGCCGATGCCGATCCGCTGGCCGTGCTGCAGCGCGCCGGGGACATCGCCCACGCGCGCCTGCTCGCGCTGCGGCTGGACGAGGTCGACACCCGCGAAACGAGCGCCGCCGTGAAGTGCGCGGTGGCGCACTTCGGCGGTATCGACGTGCTGGTGCACGGCGCGGCCGACTGCAGCCCGCAGGCCGAGTTCGACGCACCCGTGGCGCGGCGCGACTTCAGCGCCTCGGTGCGCGCGCTGTTCAACGTGACGCGCGGCGTGCTCGGGGCGATGCGCGAGCAGGGCAGCGGACGCATCCTGCACCTGGTGCCGGCGCCGGACAAGGCGCGCGGCCCGACGCTGTTCTCGATCACGGGCTTCTGCCGATCGGTGGCCGCGGACGTGGCGGCGTTCGGCATCGAGGTGACGGCCGTGCCCGCGCACCAGGCGGCCGCACTGCTGAGGTCGGCGTCGGGATCGGATCGGGACGAGGTGCTGGAACAAGCCTGAGCGACGCCTCGCCGGGAAGCGCCGCGTCGCATGCGAGCGTCCATCGCGCGACAAAATGCCGGGTCCGTCCACCGTTGGGCAGGGTCCGGCGTTAAGCACGGATCGCCGGCTGCGGCACACTACGGGCCACCATGTCCGAACCCACGAACGCCCGCTCCGGCGCCGCCGCCCCGCCGGAGGACGGCAGTGACGCGCTGCCGGCCGGCACCCGACTGGCGGAATTCGAGATCCGCGAGGTGCTCGGCGTCGGCGGCTTCGGCATCGTCTACCGCGCCTGGGACGACGCGCTGCAGCGCGACGTGGCCCTGAAGGAATACATGCCCGTCTCGCTGGCGGGACGCGGCTCCGGCCAGCGCGTGACGCTGCGCACGAGCGCGCATGACGAGAACTTCGCGCTGGGCCTGCAGTCGTTCGTCAACGAGGCCCGGCTGCTGGCCCGCTTCGACCAGCCCGCGCTGGTCAAGGTATTCCGCTTCTGGGAGGGCAACGGCACCGCCTACATGGCGATGCCGCTGTACAGGGGCCGCACGCTGCGCCAGCTGCGCAAGGAGCGCGGGCCGGTCGGCTTCGACGACGCCTGGATGCGCGCGCTGATCGAGCCGCTGCTCGGCGCGCTCGAGACGATGCACGACGCCGCCGTCTACCACCGCGACATCGCGCCCGACAACATCCTCTGGTGCGACAACCAGCGCCCCGTGCTGCTCGACTTCGGCGCGGCCCGCCTGGTGCTGGCCGACCGCACGCAGAACGTCACCGCCATCCTCAAGCCGCAGTTCGCGCCCATCGAGCAATACGCCGAGACGCAGGCCATGCGACAAGGCCCGTGGACGGATCTGTACGCGCTCGCCGGCACCTGCTACTTCATGCTGACCGGTCGCGCGCCGCTGCCGGCGACGGCACGCGTGATGGAAGACGAGCTGGAGCCGCTGGCGCGCATCGCGCCGGCGGGCTGCTCGCAGCAACTGCTGCAGGTGCTCGACTGGGCCATGGCCGTGCGTCCGCAGGAGCGGCCGCAGTCGGTGGCCCAGTTCCGCGAGGCGCTCGCCGGACGGATCGCTCCGCCCGGCGCGACCATCGACCTGGAGACCGTGCCCGAAGGCTACGAGAAGACGATCCAGGCCACGATGCACATGGCCCGGACGCAGCGCACGCCGCCCCCCGCGCCGGCCGCCGCGCCAGTCGCGCCCAAGCCCGCTCCAGCGCCCGCGAGAGTACGCGCGCGGCAAGACGACGAGCTCGAGACGCCGGAACGCAGCGTCATGCTGCCGCCGAAGTCGTCGTCGCCGTTGAAGACGGTGCTGCTGCTGCTCGTGCTGATCGGCGCCGGGGCCGGCGCCTGGACGACGCGGTCGCAGTGGATGCCGATGGTGGGATTGCAGACGGCGGCGGCGCCGGTCGCGGAAAGCGCATCGGCGCCCGAGGCGCCGGCCAGTGCGGCGACGGCAACGCAGGTGGCCGCAGCGACATCGGCCGCCGAGCCGGCGTCGGCGTCGGCGGCCGCGTCGCAGCCGCAAGCCGCGGCCAGCGCCGCCGTCGCCACCTTCGTGCCGGTGCCCGCCTCCGAAGCCACCCCCGTCGCTTCCGAACCGGAACGCGTGGCCGAGAAGCCGGAGCACTCGAAAGCCGCCAAGGACGCGCGCAAGAAGGCGCTGGAGGCGCGCATCGCCGCGCTGAAGATGCCGCCGCCCGACCTGCCGCCGCCGCTGCCATCGGCCGCACCGGCGAACACCCCGCCGGGCCAGGCCGCCGCGAAGGCCGCACCCGAGGCCGCCCAGGCGATCGCCTCGACCCCGACGGCTGCGTCGCACGGCCTGAACTGGCGCGAGGTCTGCTCCGACCAGGAACCCGCCAAGATAGCCGCCTGCATCAAGAAGCTCTGCGACGGCGATCTCAGCCTGCAGCGCTATCCGATCTGCAAGCGGATACGGCGGCAGGAGGAGCAGCAACAGCAGCGGGGTGCTGCGGAGTAGTTAGGGCGGAGCGGTTGGCGGCTTGCGACCC
>CAIMXF010000515.1 GCA_903845345.1 uncultured beta proteobacterium | reverse complement strand
GACAGTTCGAGCAGTTCCTGCTGCTGGCGCAGGATGACGTCCTCGCGCGAGCGCTGGTAGGTCGTCGCGGTCCATTGGGCCATGCGGTCGACCAGCGTCGAAGCCGCCCAGAGCGCCTTGAACGCACGCTGCGGCTCCACGTCGAGCAGATGACTCAAGCCCGCGAACAGCGGCTTCTTGATGGCCAGGACGAAGTAGCTCGTCTCCCCGGCGCTCGCGCCTTGCGCGGCGCGCGACTGCGAGAGCTCCGACAACACGGTTCGGGTTCGCTCCCAGGCGGCTTCGTCGAAACGCGTCAGGTCGGCATCGGCGCGCAGGGCGTCCTGGATGGAGCCGAGAATCTCGCGCGCGTCGTGCAGGGCGGTCTTCGTGGCGGACGAGCCGTCATTCGACTGCGCCGCTTCGGCCAGCCAGGCCTTGAGGAATTCTTCCGGCGCAGCGTGCAGGACGTCGTCGAAGAGGGCGTTTTCTGGCTTCATGCGGATCCTGTGGTCCTCTGGCAGGACCCGCAAGGGTCCGTCCAGGGGCATGCTGATGGGATTGGGAACCTGCTTGCCGTTCGGCAAGGCCATGTATCCGCTTGCTGCGCGGCCAAGATCGAGCTGGACTCGACGACAGGGTTCTTGATCATACGACGACCCGCCTGCGCCGATCAGAAGCCTTCCGGGGGGCCCGCCTTCTTCAGGATCGATCGCCTGCAACGGGCTCACGCGATCCGCATTGTTGGCCCGCGCCTTCGCCAGCCCCATGCGCTTTGCCGGCGAGCGGACCGACCGCGCAGGCTGGCGTGCGCTGCCAAAAGGGGCCGCGGGAATGGGGCGATCCGATGCCCGCCGGCGGCGAGGGTATGAATATTGCCGACTTGCATCTGCCGAACGGCGAGATGATCACTTCAGCATAGCCCGTTAACAGGGACGGAGGACTGCGCGGCAGGCTCTTCGAACAGAAAGCCCAGGTCGAAGTGAGCACGAAGACGGTTCTTGTTGTGGACGACGAGCTTGGCAGCGCCGAGATCCTGGCCATGATCCTCGAGGAGGCGGGCTTCAAGGCGTACAGCGAAGTCAATGGCCGGCTCGCCCTGGAACGAGCAGGCGAAGTCATTCCCGATGTGATCGTGACCGACTACATGATGCCGTTGATGAACGGCGCAGAACTGGCGCGGGCCTTGCGCGCCGACGACCGGTTCTCGAAGACCAGGATCATCCTCACCAGCGCGCTTCCGGAATTCAGCCTCAGCGGTTGCATCGACGGTTACGACGCGTACATCCGCAAGCCTTTCAAGGTCGACTCGCTGCTGGCGTTGTTGGAACAGTGTTTCGGACGCTGACGCTCCCTGCCGCCGCCTGAAGATCCGCCAGGTGCGTCCGGGCGACGCTTCGCGTTTCCCCGGGGAGCAGGACGAACGGCCCTGAATCCCGGTCCGCAACGACGCAGGGGCGACTTGGGTATGCTCTACAGTGACGGCTGCAAGCTCGCCCGCCACTTTCCCGCCTCGCCGCAACGCCCTGCATCATTCGCGATGATTCAACCGCCGACGACTGTCTCCCTCGTGCTCGGAAGCGGTGGCGCCCGCGGGCTGGCCCATATCGGCGTGATCCAGTGGCTGATCGACAACGGCTACGAGATCCGCTCGATTTCAGGATCGTCGATGGGGGCGCTGGTCGGCGGCATCCATGCGATCGACAAGCTCGAGGTCTACACGGAGTGGGTTCTCGCGCTGGAGCGGATGCACGTGCTGCGGCTGCTCGATCCCACCATCGGAAGTCCGGGGCTGTTCAAGGGCGAACGCATCATCAGCGTGCTGCGTCAACTCGTCGGGGATGGAAGCATCGAGGACTTGCCGATCGCGTTCACCGCCGTGGCGACCGATCTCGACTCGGGGGACGAAGTCTGGCTCCGGACAGGCAACCTGTTCGACGCGATTCGCGCCTCCATGGCAACACCGCTGGTGTTCACGCCCTTCAGGCACGGGGATCGGCTCCTGGTCGACGGCGCCGTCGTCAATCCGGTACCCATTGCGCCAACCCTGGACGACACCACCGACCTGACGATCGCCGTCGACTTGAGCGGGCCGGCGGAACCAGGCGTCCTGGCTCCGCGGGGCGCGTCGTTGATCAGCGAGAACGGCTACCGGGCGCGCATCCTCAAGTTCATCGACACGGTACGACCCCTGCGCAAGACGAAGGAGCCGTCGCGCGGGATGATGAACGTCGCCATGGTGTCCATGCAGGCCATGCAGGACACCATCGCACAGCTGCGCATGTCGGCCTATTCGCCCGATGTGCTCGTCGAGATCCCTCGAAATGCCTGCGGCTTCTTCGAGTTCTGGAAGGCCGAAGAGCTGATTGCGCTCGGGCGCGAGCGCGCGGCGCAGGCCTTCGCTGGGCGAGTCCAGCCCGGACTCCGGGAACGGCGGGCCTGACCGTGCAGCGAACAGCCGACGCGTTCGCCTGAGCGAACCCGGGATGCCCGAACGGGCGCGGCGCGGCAGGGCCGCCGCGCGCCCGCTCGGGGGCTCACTTCGGCAGCAGCACCTTGTCGATGACGTGGATGACGCCGTTGGACTGGAAGACGTCGGCGATGGTGACGGTGGCCGTGCCGCCCGACTCGTCCATCACCAGCACCTTGCCGCCCGACGTCGAGACCGTCAGCGGATCGCCTTCGAGCGTCTTGATCGTGGCCTTGCCGCCACCCGCCTTGATCGCCGCCAGCAGGGTCGCAGCGTCCATCTTGCCGGCAACGACGTGGTACGTCAGAACGGCCGTGAGCTTGCCCTTGTTCTCGGGCTTGAGCAGCGTGTCGACGGTGCCGGCCGGCAACGCGGCGAAGGCCTCGTTGGTGGGCGCGAAGACCGTGAACGGACCCGGACCCTTGAGCGTGTCGACAAGGCCGGCGGCCTTGACGGCGGCGACGAGCGTCGTGTGGTCCTTCGAGTTCACGGCGTTGTCGACGATGTCCTTGCTGGCATACATCGGCGCGCCGCCGACGGTGACCTGGGCCATCGAGGGCATGGCGGCCGTGCCGAGGATCGCGGCCAGGGCCAGCGCGGCGGAAGAAGTGAATTTCATGATGTCGTCCTTCGAGGTTTCGTTGAGTTGTCCATGCGACGAGGTCCGATGCCGCACTGTCTTGTCTACGTTTGGCAGACGTGTCCGGATTCGAATGCGCTCGAATCCCGCTCGCGTCATGAAGAGCTTTTGAAACGGATTCATGCCGGGACTGCCGTGGGCTCTCGTGCAGGCCGATGCGCTGCGACGCGCCTGTGAATAGAGTTCCCGTCATGTCAAACATCGTGACCTTCCGCCCTCCGCCGACGCTGCGCGTGCGAACGGCGTCCTACGACGCGCCCGCCCGGCGATCTCGTGCTCGCTCCGCCCTGGTCGCCCTGTCGCTCCCGCTTCTCGCGATGGTGCTGAGCGGATGCGACATGGCCGTGATGAACCCCCAGGGCCGGATCGCCGCCGGGGAGAAATCGCTGATCATCACCGCCACGCTGCTGATGCTGATCGTGGTGATCCCGGTGGTC
The DNA here is from genome assembly GCA_903845345.1 of uncultured beta proteobacterium. Lineage (GTDB taxonomy): Bacteria > Pseudomonadota > Gammaproteobacteria > Burkholderiales > Burkholderiaceae_C > Scleromatobacter. The sequence continues at coordinate 241 of CAIMXF010000515.1, read as the reverse complement.
CTGATGGCGCTCTACTTCCCCTGGAAGTACCGCGAGTCCAATACCTCCGCCCCCTATACGCCCGACTGGTCTTACTCGCACCGCATCGAGGTCGGCGTGTGGGCGGTCCCCATCGCCATCATCCTGGTGCTGGGCACGCTCACCTGGAAGACCACGCACGAGCTCGACCCGTACAGGCCGCTCGAGTCCAGCGTCAAGCCGATCACGATCGACGTCGTCGCGTTGGACTGGAAGTGGCTGT
>CAIMXF010000514.1 GCA_903845345.1 uncultured beta proteobacterium | reverse complement strand
CGGATGGCGGCCGTTGCGGCCGTTCTTCGCGCCCGCCAGGTCGTGCTCGCGGCTCGCGTAGACGGCTCCGGGCCAGTGGCCCGAGGCGAACGCCTGCTCGCCGGCGCCGGCGTCCGCCAGGTCGAAGCTGCAATCGATGATCGCCGGCGTGGCGCCGGCGGCGCAGGCCGCGAGCAGTTGCTCGGGCGAGACGAGGGGCGTGGGCAGGACGGAAGCGGTCATGTCAGTTGTCGGCATGCGGTTGGATGGTGTCGGCGGCGGCGGCGGGCAGCGTCGTCGCGCGCAGGCGTGCGGCGGCGAGCCCGGCGCCGACGATCAGCGCCATGCCGGCGACCGCCGTCCACGTCAACGGATCGTGGAACAGCCAGATGCCGAAGACGAACGAGAACGCGATGCCCAGGTATTGCAGGCTCGCGTTGGAGAGCGGCTTGCCGATGGCGTAGGCGCGGGTCATCAACACCTGCGCGGCGGTGGCGAACAGCCCGGTGGCCACGAGCAGCGCGAAGCCGGCCAACGTGTGGCGCACGTGCCAGCCCTGGAGCAGCGCCAGCGCCACGCCGGCGACGAATCCGCCGATCGAGAAATAGAACACCACGCGCAACTCGGGCTCGCCCGCGCGCCCGAGCGTGGCGACCTGCAGATAGGCCAGCGCCGACAGCATGCCCGAGCCCAGACCGATCACGCCGGGCACCATCTCGTCCTTGGCGATCGACGGCTGCAGCACCAGCGCCACGCCCGCGAAGCCGACCAGCACGGTCGCGACGAGGCGCGGATCGACGCGCTGCGCGCCCAGCACCACGGCGCCGCCGATCAGGAACAGCGCCATCCATACCGAGGACATGTAGTTGAGCGTCACCGCGGTGGCGAGCGGCATGTGGCCGATCGCGTAGAACCACATCGTCAGCGACGTCACCCCGACGACGCTGCGCCAGGCGTGCATGCCCGGCAACCGGGTCTTGAGCGAGATGCCGCGCGCCCGCGACGCCAGCGCGATGCCGATCACGCCCACCAGCCCGCGGTACATCACGATCTCGCCCGCGCCGTACAGGTCGGACGCGAACTTCACGCACACCCCCATCGCGGCGAACAGGAAGGTGGCGCAGATCATCAACAGCGGAGCGGACATCCGCGCATTGTGGCTCGGCGCGACGGGCGCCAGGGTGCGCAGGGGATCAGCGCTTCGGGTTCAAGGCCTGGCGATACCACTGGTGGAAGTGGCGCATGCCGTCCTCCATCGGGCTCTGATACGGGCCGGCCTCGTCGTCGCCGCGCTCGAACAAGGCCTTGCGGCCGGCGTCCATGCGCAGCGCGATCTCGTCGTCCTCGACGCAGGTCTCGAGGTAGGCGGCCTGCTCGGCCTCGACGAGCTCGCGCTCGAACGCGGCGATCTCCTCGGGATAGTAGAACTCGACGATGTTGGTCGTCTGCTGCGGGCCCTTGGGATACAGCGTGGAGACGACGAGCACGTGCGGATACCACTCCACCATGATGTTGGGGAAGTAGGTGAGCCAGATCGCGCCGTGGCGCGGCGGCTGGCCGCCGCGAAAGCGCAGCAGCGCGTCGTGCCACTTGCGGTACGTGGCGCTGCCCGGCCGCGCGAGGCCGTCGGCGACGCCCACGGTCTGCACCGAGTAGTCGGCGCCGAATTCCCATGCGAGGTCGTCGCAGCTGACGAAGCTGCCGAGGCCCGGGTGGAACGGACCGACGTGGTAGTCCTCGAGGTAGACCTCGATGAAGGTCTTCCAGTTGTAGTCGCACTGGTGCACGTGCACCTTGTCGAGCACGTAACCGTTGAAATCGAGTTCCGCGCGCGGGCCCAGGCGGGCCAGGTCGGCGGCGATGTCGCGGCCGTTGTCCTCGAACACCAGGCCGTTCCAGCGCCGCGTCTTGTAGCGGTTCAGGTGGAGGCAGGGATCCTGTGCGAAATGCGGCGCGCCCAGCAGGCGGCCATCGAGCCCGTAGGTCCAGCGATGCAGCGGGCACACGATGTTGGACGCGGTCTGGCCGCGCCCCGTCAGCATGACCGCCTGGCGATGCCGGCAGACGTTGGACAGCAGCTCGACGCCGCCGTCCGGCGCGCGCACGAGCACTCGCCCCTCGCCTTCCTGCGGCAGTGCGTAGTAGTCGCCGATTTCGGGAATCGCCAGCTCGTGCGCGAGATAGCGCGGCCCGTGCTGGAAGATGAGTTCCTGTTCGCGGCGGAACAGATCCTCGTCGAAATAGGTGGAAACGGAAAGTTGAGAGCGCGCGCGCTCCAGAGCTTCTAGCGTGATGCTCAGGTCCGACATGATCCCCAGGATCCCAAAAAACTGTCATAACCCCCCACCCGGTGGCCCCGCGGGTGGATCTGTACGAATCATTCGACGGCCGCTGGCGCGTGCGCCCTGTGCCCGGCGTGCCGAACCCGACATTTTAACCAATTGCGATTGCTCGCTTCATGCATGCCCCCATTTTTCGGGCGGAACGCTGCAAAAAGGTGCGCCCGGTTGCAATCGAAACCCGACCCGCGTGTCGAGATGACTACAATCCCGCTCTACCCGAGCCCGACCCGATGGATCGCAACGAATCACCGACCCCTGCCGACGCACCCGCGAGTTTCGAGGATGCGCAGGCGGAACTCGATGAACTGGTGCGTGCCATGGAAACGGGCCAGATGCCGCTCGACGGCCTGCTGAGCGCCTACAAGCGAGGTGCGCAGCTCCTGGAATTCTGTCGCTCCAGGCTGGATGCCGTAGAAGAACAAGTGAAAGTCCTGGAGGAGGGCCAATTGAAGCCCTGGACTCGACCATGAAGATCGATGATTTTTCGCATTGGGTACGCGAGCGCCAGCAGGACGTCGAACGCGCCCTGGAGCGATGGGTGTCCGATGACTCGCCGGCCGGCCTCGGCTCGGTGATGCGCTACGCCGTGCTCGACGGCGGCAAGCGGCTGCGCCCGTTGCTCGTGATGGCGGCGGCCGAAGCCGTGTCCGGCGACACTGCCGCCGCGTTGCGCGCCGCCGTTTCCGTCGAGCTGATCCACGCGTACTCGCTGGTGCACGACGACATGCCCTGCATGGACAACGACATCCTGCGCCGCGGCAAGCCCACCGTGCATGTGAAGTACGGCGAGGCGCAGGCGATGCTTGCCGGCGACGCGATGCAGGCGCTGGCCTTCGAGGTGCTGACGCCCGACGAAGGCATGTCGCCGCCGCTGATGGCCGCGCTCGTGCGCCTGCTCGCGCGCGCATCTGGCCACGCCGGGATGGCCGGCGGCCAGGCGATCGATCTGGCCAGCGTCGGCCACGAGCTCGACGAGAAGTCCTTGCGCGACATGCACCGCCGCAAGACCGGCGTGCTGCTGGAGGCCAGCGTCATGATGGGCGCCGCCTGCGGCCCCGCCGACGCCACCGCACTGGCCGCGCTCAGAGACTACGGCGCTGCCGTCGGCCTGGCCTTCCAGGTGGTCGACGACGTGCTCGACGTCACCCAGGACTCCCACGTGCTGGGCAAGACCGCCGGCAAGGACGTCGACCAGAACAAGCCCACCTTCGTGTCGCTGCTGGGCCTCGAGGCCGCGCAGAAGTATGCGCACGACCTGCGCGACCAGGCGCACGCCGCGCTGGCCCGCAGCGGATTAGGGCAAGCTGCCTACCTCGCCTGCCTCGCAGACAAGATCGTCGAGCGCGACAATTGATGTACAAGCGAGTCTTGCAGCCTCATGGGTGCGCGACCTGCGCCCGTCCCTGAACGCCACATGACCAACAACCTCCTCGCGACCATCGCCAGCCCCGCCGACCTGCGCCGCCTCTCGCGCGCCGAGCTGCGCACGCTGTGCGACGAACTGCGCCAGTACGTCCTGCACAGCGTCAGCAAGACGGGCGGCCACCTGTCGAGCAACCTCGGCACCGTGGAGCTGACGGTGGCGCTGCACTACGTCTTCAACACGCCGTACGACCGCATCGTGTGGGACGTGGGCCACCAGACCTATCCGCACAAGGTGCTCACCGGCCGGCGCGAGCAGATGAGCACGCTGCGCATGTATGGCGGCCTTGCGGGCTTCCCGAGGCGCGACGAGAGCGAGTACGACGCGTTCGGCACCGCGCACTCGTCGACGTCCATCTCTGCGGCGCTGGGCATGGCCCACGCCGCCAAGCTCAAGGGCGAGAACCGCAAGGCGGTGGCCGTCATCGGCGACGGCGCGATGACCGGCGGCATGGCCTTCGAGGCGATGAACAACGCGGGCGTGTCGCTGGCCGACATGCTGGTGATCCTGAACGACAACGACATGTCGATCAGCCCGCCGGTGGGCGCGCTGAACCGATACTTCGCGCGCCTGATGAGCGGCAAGTTCTACTCGAAGGCGCGCGAAGGCGCGAAGTCGGTGCTGAAGAACACGCCGCTGTACGAGTTCGCGCGCCGTTTCGAGGAACACACCAAGGGCATGGTCGTGCCCGGCACGATCTTCGAGGAGTTCGGCCTGAACTACGTCGGCCCGATCGACGGCCACGACCTCGACTCGCTGATCCCCACGCTCGAGAACCTGCGCGACGCCAAGGGCCCGCAGTTCCTGCACGTGGTCACGCGCAAGGGCATGGGCTACAAGCTGGCCGAAGCCGATCCGGTCAATTACCACGGCCCCGGCAAGTTCGACGTCGCCATCGGCCTGCAGAAGCCCGCCACGCCGCCCAAGCAGACCTTCGCCGAGGTGTTCGGCGCGTGGCTGTGCGACATGGCCGAGGCCGACAAGCGCCTGATCGGCATCACGCCCGCGATGTGCGGCGGCTCCGGCATGACGGAGTTCGAGCAGCGCTTCCCCGACCGCTACCACGACGTCGGCATCGCCGAACAGCACGCCGTCACCTTCGCCGCCGGCCTCGCCTGCGAAGGGCTGAAGCCGGTCGTCGCGATCTATTCCACGTTCCTGCAGCGCGGATACGACCAGCTGATCCACGACGTGGCGTTGCAGAACCTGCCGGTGGTGTTCGCGCTCGATCGCGCCGGCATCGTGGGCGCCGACGGTCCCACCCATTGCGGCGCCTACGACATCGCCTTCATCCGCTGCGTGCCCAACATGAGCCTGCTCACGCCGGCCGACGAGCGCGAGACGCGCCGTGCGCTCAGCGCGGCGTTCGCGCAGCAGCATCCGGTGGGCGTGCGCTATCCGCGCGGCGCCGGCGCGGGCGTCAAGCCCGATGCCGACCTCGAGGGGCTGGCGTGGGGCAAGGGCGAGAAGCGACGCGACGGCCGCCGCGTCGCGCTGCTGGCCTTCGGCCCGCTGCTGTACCCGGCGCTGCAGGCGGCCGAGAAGCTCGACGCCACCGTCGTCAACATGCGCTTCGTCAAGCCGCTGGACGTCGAGCTCGTGCTCGAGATGGCGCGCACGCACGAGGCGCTCGTCACGCTCGAAGAAGGCGCCATCATGGGCGGCGCCGGCAGCGCGGTGCTGGAGGCGCTGGCCGCCGCCGGCGTGCAGGTGCCGGTGCTGCAACTGGGCCTGCCCGATCGCTTCGTCGAGCACGGCGACCCGGTGCGCCTGATGCACGAATGCGGCCTCGACGCCGAAGGCATCGAGCAGTCGGTGCGGCGCCGCTTCGGGCCGTCGCTGGCGGTGGTGCGCGCCACCACGACGACCGCCGTCAACGGCTGACGCGCGCGCGGGCGTCGCGCGCGGCAGCCCGGAGCCGGCTTCCAGGCGCGGCCCCGGGCTTGTCGCGTCGGCAGCGTCGGGCGTGGCGCGCTAAAGTGGGTCATCGCATTGCGGAGACCTTCATGCAACGACGCTCGGTTGCCCTTCTCGGTGCCACGGCGCTGGCCGCGCCCGCGCTGTTGCGCGCGCAGACCCTCGAGAAGCCCAGGCTGACGATCGCCGTCGGCGGCAAGAATCTGCTGTACTACCTGCCGCTGACGATCGCGGAGAGCCAGGGCTACTTCAAGGCCGAAGGCCTGGACGTCACCATCGTCGACTTCGCCGGCGGCTCCAAGGCCTTGCAGGCCGTGGTGGGCGGCAGCGCGGACGTGGTGTCGGGCGCGTTCGAGCACACGCTGATCATGCAGCCCAAGGGCATCCGGCTGCGCGCGTTCGCGCTGCAGGGCCGCGCGCCGCAGGTCGTGCTGGGCATCAATCCGAAGACGATCCCGAACTACAGGTCGGTGGCCGATCTCAAGGGCAGGAAGATCGGCGTGACGGCGCCGGGGTCGTCGACCAACGTGCTCGCGAACTTCGTGCTGGCGAAGGCGGGACTCAAGCCGGGCGACGTCGCCATCATCGGCGTGGGCGCCGGCACCGGCGCCGTGGCGGCGATGCGCTCGGGGCAGATCGACGCGATCAGCAACCTCGACCCGGTGATCACGCTGCTGCAACGCAGCGGCGACCTGAAGATCGTGTCCGACACCCGCATCGTCGCCGAGGCCGACAAGGCCTTCGGCGGTCCGATGCCGGCGGGCTGCATGTACGCGCCGCAGGCCTTCATCGACAAGAACCCGGCCACCGTGCAGGCCATCGCCAACGCGATCGTGCGCGCGGACAAGTGGATCCGCGCCGCCGGCGCCGCGGAGATCATCAAGGCCGTGCCGGAGAGCTACCTGCTGGGCGATCGGGCCGTCTACGTCGACGCATTCCTGGCGAGCAAGGGCGCGCTGTCGGCCGACGGCATGATCCCGCCCGAAGGCGCGGCGACCGCGTTGCGCGCGCTGCAGAGCATCGACGATTCGCTCAAGGGCGGCCATTTCGACCTCGCCGCCGTCTGGACGAACGACTTCGTCAAGAAGGCGAACGCCAACCCGACGTCCAAGGCATGAGCGTCGCGGCGCTGAGCCTGGACGGCGTCAGCTGCACCTTCGTCGCCCGCGACGGCGACGCGTCGGGCTACACCGCGGTGCGCGATGTCTCGCTCGCGGTGGAGGCCGGCGAGTTCGTCTCCGTGGTCGGCCCGACCGGCTGCGGCAAGAGCACGCTGCTGAACATGGCCGCCGGCCTGCTCGCGCCGAGCACGGGCAGCGTACGCGTGTTCGGCGAGCCGCTGGCGGGCATCAACCGGCGCGCCGGCTACATGTTCCAGGCCGAGAGCCTGATGCCGTGGCGCACGGCGCTGGGCAACGTGACGGCGGGCCTGTCGTTCCGCGGCGCGCGCGACGCGGACGCGCGCGCGCTCGCGACCGACTGGTTGCAGCGCGTCGGCCTGGCCGCGTTCGCGGATCGCTATCCGCACCAGCTGTCGGGCGGCATGCGCAAGCGCGTGAGCCTCGCGCAGACGCTGGTGCTCGACCCCGACATCATCCTGATGGACGAACCGTTCTCTGCGTTGGACATCCAGACGCGGCAGCTGATGGAGAACGAGGTGCTTGCGCTGTGGGGCGCGCCCGCCGGCGAGCGCGCGGCCGCTGCGGACAGAGCCGGTGCGAGCCCCGCGGGGGCGGGGAGCGAAGCGAGCCGGGCAGTGAGATCCCGGAAGGCCGTTCTCTTCATCACGCACGACCTCGACGAGGCCATCGCGATGAGCGACCGCGTGGTGATCCTGTCGGCCGGGCCGGGCTCGCGCGTGATCGGCGAATTCCGCATCGACCTCGAGCGCCCGCGCGACGTCGCCGAGGTGCGCGCGGCGCCGCGCTTCGTCGAGCTGCACAAGGCGATCTGGGACGTGCTGCGCGAGCAAGTGCTGGCCGGCTACCAGCAGCAACTGGCGAAGGCGTGACGGCGATGTGGCGCTACATCAAGCCCAGCCGACGCACGCTGCGCGCGTGGCAGCTGCTCGTGCTGGTGGCGATCTTCGCGGCCTGGCACGTGCTGACCGTGCCGGGCCTCGTGCCGCATTTCCTGTTCTCCGACGACAACCAGGCCGCGTTCTTCTTCGGCGAACCGCTGAAGATCTTCGACCGCATCCGCCACTGGTTCTTCGTCGACCGCGACATCTACGGCCATCTCGGCGTCACGCTGCTGGAGACGGTGCTGGCGTTCGCGATCGGCACCGCGCTGGGCCTGGGCACCGGCCTGTGGCTCGCGCTGAGCCCGCTGGCCGCCGCGATCTTCGACCCGTACATCAAGGCGATGAACGCGATGCCGCGCGTGATCCTCGCGCCGATCTTCGCCGTGTGGTTCGGACTGGGCGTGGCGAGCAAGGTGGCGCTGGGCGTCACGCTCGTGTTCTTCATCGTGTTCTTCAACGTTTACCAGGGCGTCAAGGAAGTGAGCCCCGTGATCCTCGCCAACGTGCGCATGCTGGGCGCGGGCCGGCGCCAGCTGCTGCGCCACGTCTACCTGCCGAGCGCCACGAGCTGGGTCTTCAGCTCGCTGCACACATCGGTCGGCCTGGCCTTCGTCGGCGCGGTGGTGGGCGAGTACCTGGGTTCGTCGCAAGGCGTGGGCTACCTGATCCTGCAGGCCGAGGGCAGCTTCGACATCAACACCGTGATGGCCGGCATCCTCGTGCTCACCGCGTTCGCGCTGGTGCTCGACGCGATGGTCGGACGTGTCGAGAAGGGTTTGATGAAGTGGCAGCCGCAGGCGGGCGAGAGCGAGAAGCGCTGAGGCGGCCGCGTTGCTGGCATCGGTCGCGTGAACGGAAGTAAATGCGGCACGATCTTGCCGAGCAGGGCGACGGATGGGTGTTAGGGTATGGGCCTCGACCGGCCCAGCCGGCACTTTTCGCCAAAGCCAGGGAGGCTCCCATGACATTCCGCGCATCGATCTGCACCGTCGCCCTCGCGTCACTGCTGTCCGCCTGCGGCGGCAGCGGCGACGATTCCCCGCCGCCGACCAGCGGCGCGCAGGGCGTCGCCATCACCGCGAACAACCAGGCCGCCGTCGCGCGCGCCGCCCTCAATGGCGGCTTCTCGCTCGCCCTCGTGCAGAACGAGACCGGCAACGGCGCGACCATCTCGTCGAGCAGCACGGTCGTGGCCGAGCGGCTGCTGGAGCACGTCCTGCGCGCCGCGGTGAACCAGCGCCGGCGCATCGCGAGCGCATCGGCGCATCCCGACGCCGGCGGTGGCGAGACCGATCCCTGCGGCGTCAGCGGCACGCTCACCTCGACCTGGAACGACGTCGACAACAACAGCCAGCTGAGCGCCGGCGACATCCTGACCGCGAACTTCCAGCAATGCCAGGACACGCCCACGCTGTCGGTCAACGGCACGCTGACGACTACTCTGACGGGCACGCCGACCGCGTCGCAGTTCACCGGCAACGCGGTGTTCGCGAGCGTCGTCGCGGTCGACGGCGGCGTCACCTACCGCTTGAACGGCGCCGTCGCGGTCAGCGAGGTGGACACCGACACGATCTCCGACAGCTCGTTCACCGTCGCAAGCCCGGGCTTGACGGTGGGAATCGCGTCGAGCGGCTACACCGATTCCATCGCGTTCGATGCCGGCATGGTCGCCGCGAGCAGCTTCCTCGCGGGCAGCAGCTCGCTGACGCTGGACGGCTCGTTCACATCGCAATCGCTGGGCGGCCGCGTGACGATCTCGACGCCGCACCCGCTCATGCAGCAGAACGGCGATGCCTATCCCAGCCAGGGATCGGTGCTGATCACCGGCGCGGGCGGCAGCACGCTGCTGGTCACGGTGCTCAACGCGACCCAGGTGCAGCTGCAGGTCGATGCCAACGGCGACGGCACCGTCGACGGCACCGCCACCACGACCTGGACGGCGTTGATCCCCTGAGGCGGCGCGCTCGGCAGCCCGGCGGCGCTCATTCGATGACGCCGTCCTGGCGCAGCGCCGCGATGCGCTCCGGCGACAAGCCTGCCTGCGCGAGCACGTCGTCGGTATGCTGGCCCAGGCGCGGCGCGGCGTGGCGTACCTGGCCGGGCGTGCCCGACAACTTCGGCACGATGCCCGGCGCCGCGATCGTGCCGCCGCCCATCGCGGGGATGCGCTCGATATTGCCGCGCGCGGCGTAGTGCTCGTCGGCGGCGATCTCCGCGATCGTGTAGACGCGGCTCGCCGGCACACTCGCGTCGTGCATGCGCGCGAGCACGTCGTCCAGTGGCCGCTGCGCCGTCCACGCGCCGATCGCGGCGTCGAGTTCGGCGGCGCGCTGCGAGCGGCCATCGTTGGCGGCGAGCGTCGGGTCGTCGGCCAGATCCTTGCGGCCGATCATCAGCATCAGCCGCCTGAAGATGCTGTCCCCGTTGCCGGCGATCAGCACCGCGTTGCCGCAGGCGCAGGCGTAGGCGTTGGACGGCGT
>CAIMXF010000513.1 GCA_903845345.1 uncultured beta proteobacterium | reverse complement strand
GAAGATCCGTTCGTACCCATGAATGACTTGTCCTTCGTGCTGCAGGTTCGCAAGAGAAGCGCAGGCGCGCGCCACGCCACGCCTTTGCCCGGGATGGGCGCGACGGCGTCGTTCGCGACGACACGCCACAGCGTCGTCGGCTTGCAGGGACGCTCACCAGGGAAGGCACGCCCTTGCGATCGCACCGCCACCGCCCGAGCCGAATGTTAGGGCAATCCAGGGTCATCCGACCCCGGGAGATGGCGCGCCGAACGCTGGCAGCTTCCGCATCGAGACGACGCATGTCCTGAAAGATGCGCTGGGCGAACCCGCAGCGGGGAACGTCGCGATGGCCGGAGCGACCGCAAAGCCGCGATCGCATGCCGCGAGGCCGGCGGGCTGCAAGGACAATGGGACGCCTTCCGGGCATGCCACCCCGTTTCGACCGCCATGACACCCTCGCGCACCAAGGATTTCCTGAACCTCGTCCCGTGGTGGCTTCTTGCCATCGCCGGCCTCGTCGCCTGGCTGGTGGTGAAGGCCTTGTCCGACGACCTGTATCGACAGATCCTCTCCGTGGTCTCCGACGGCATCGGCGTGACGGTGTTCGTCTCGCTCGTCTCGTTCGCGGCCGCGACCTTGCTGGGGTTGCTGACCGCGTGGGCGCTGCAGTCGAGCCACCTCGCGCTGCGCCAGGTCGCCCGCCTTTATTGCGAGCTGATCCGCGGCGTGCCCGTGCTCGTCCTGCTGTTCTACATCGCGTTCGTCGGGGCGCCGCTGCTGTTGCAACTGGCCAACTTCCTGGCCACGCTCGTGCGCACCCGGGATGCTCCGCCGGTCTTCGAAGCGCGCGACTTCAGCCTGATGTGGCGCGCCATCGTGGCCCTCGCCATCAGCTACAGCGCCTTCATCGCCGAAGTGTTCCGCGCCGGCTTCCAGTCGGTCGGTCGCGGGCAGACGGACGCGGCGCGCAGCCTCGGAATGACGCCGACCCAGGTCTTCCGCCACGTCACGTTTCCGCTCGCGTTCCGAACCATCCTGCCGGCGCTGGGCAACGACTTCGTCTCGATGGTCAAGGACTCCGCGCTCGTCTCGGTGCTCGGCGTCGGCGACATCACGCAGATGGCCAAGGTCTACGCCAGCGGCTCGTTCCTGTTCTTCGAGACCTACAACGTCGTCGCGCTGGTCTATCTCGTCATGACCCTGGCGCTGTCGCTGGCCTTGCGCGCCCTGGAGCGCCGCCTGCGCGCGCACGAGCGCCGCTAGGTCGTTTCCTGAGCCCGTTCGGTCCGCGCGGCCTCGCGATGCCACGCTGCCAGCCGGAACCCTGTGCATCGAGCCGAGCAAGCGGACGTTGGATGCGCGCAGTTTGCCCGAGCTTGCGCGGGCCCGACCGCAGCGCCTTCGCGGCAGCGGGCCGATGCGCGACGTCTGCAGGTCCGCGGCGAGGCGGCGGCCGGGCACGATTGCAGCGGATCCGGGCATCGGCTACGGTGCAGCCCCATGAGTTTCAAGTTTCTGGCACGCGCCATCCTCATTCGCGCCGGTCTCGCGCTGTCGACCTTCGCCTTCGCGACGGGCGCCCACGCCGCGCCCGGTCCCAGCTTCGACTGCGCTCGCGTCACCTCGCAGGTCAACCGCACCATCTGCGCGTCGCCCGAATTGTCGGCGCTCGATCGGCAACTGGCCGATCACTACCGGATGCTGCTGGCGCAGTCCGGCGACGAGGCCGCGGCGTTGCAGCGGGAGGAGGTCAAGTGGCTGCACGAGGTGCGGGACCCGTGTCCGGACGCGGCGTGCATCGAGCAGGCCTATGCGGTGTGGGACGCGGTGCTGGTGGCGCGCAGCAGGCGACTGGCGGGCGCGGCCAGCGCTGCGGCCAGCCCGGTGCCCGGTGTCGCGGTTGGCGTGGCACCGGCCAGGACGGGCAATGTGCCGCCGGGCGCGGCGGTCGCGCCGGCGCCGCACCAGGCGGCCAGCGGG
>CAIMXF010000512.1 GCA_903845345.1 uncultured beta proteobacterium | reverse complement strand
TAGTCGAAGCCGCCCACCAGCGCGCGGATCGCCCCGGTGGCCGGCTCGGTGGAGACGAACGCGCCTTCGACCTCGGGCTGCTGCGTGAGCGTCCAGTCGCCCTTGTCCGTCTTCATCGCGCGCACGATCGCGCCCGGGCGGATCTGCACCTTCGGGTCGGCCTTGGGCGACAGGCCGGACGTGACGGGCTTCAGGCCGTCGCCGACCACGGTCACCGTGTCGCCCGAGGACAACTCGATCAGCACCTTCTTGGGCGACGACTCCAGCACGACGGCGGCCTTCAGGTCGTCGTTGTCGGGATGGTCGGCCAGCGCCTCGGCGACGCGCGCGTCGACGGCCTTCGGATCGGCGGGCAGGTCGACATATCCCTCCGGGCCCCTGAATTGCTGCCGACGCTCGAAGTCCATGATCCCGCGCCTGAGAGCGTGGTAAGCAGCCAACTGGTCCGTGGAATCCACCGTGAGGGTGACATTCAGTCCGCGCGTATAGGCCTCGTCGCCGTATTGCGCGAACACCAGTTGGCGGGCCATTTCTGCCACGTATTCCGCGTGGATCGGGGACTCGGTCGGCGCCCGGTATTGCAACACCTGGGCATGCGCAGCCTTGCGCTCGTCTTCGGTGATGAATCCGTTTTCGAACATCCGGTCGATGATGTACTGCTGGCGCTGCGTCGCGCGCTTCGGGTTGGCGATCGGGTTGTAGCTCGAAGGCGCCTTCGGCAGTCCGGCGAGCATTGCGGCCTCGCCGACGGTGATGTCCTTCAGGGGTTTGCCGAAATAGATTTCGCTGGCCGATGCGAAGCCGTACGCCCGCTGCCCCAGATAAATCTGGTTCATGTACAGCTCCAGAATCTGATCCTTGCTCAATTGCGCCTCGATCTTGAGCGCCAGCAGAATCTCGTAGAGCTTGCGGGTAAACGTCTTTTCGGTGGACAGATAGAAGTTGCGCGCCACCTGCATCGTGATGGTGGAAGCGCCCTGGCTGCGCGCCTCCCCGACATTGGCCAGGCCGGCGCGGATCACGCCGAGGTAGTCGACGCCGCCGTGGTGGTAGAAACGCGCATCCTCGATCGCCAGTACGGCGTCGCGCATCACTTTCGGGATCTGCCCGATCGGGACGAACTGTCTCCTTTCCTCACCATATTCCCCGAGCAACACACCATCAGAAGAAAAAACCCGTAACGGTAATTTCGGACGGTAATCCGTCAGAGCGCTCAGCTCGGGCATGTTGGGATACGCGACAGCAAGCCCGATGGCCGCGCAGATTGCAACACCGAGTAACAGCGCCAACACCCCGCCGACAAATGTCAAAACGACGCGCAGGAGGGTACGCGCCGCCCGCGTCCCCCAATGGCCGGGGGGCGTCGCCCGGGGCTTCGGGGCGGGAAGTTTCGCAGGCTTGCTGTCTGGATCGCTCATGAATGTCGGCCGGGATGTAAGCGTCGATTATAGAAACCGACAAGTCTCGCTTAAGCTGCGCGGCCCGGCGTCGAAGTCCACCAAATCGCGGATATGAAGGCGTCCACGCAGTTTCCACCATGTCTTATGGTGACCAAATGCCTGGAAAATGCGGGCATTCCCGCACACTAACTTTGTTTTCCTGTCGTTCTTGCTGATAGGATTGCCGCAAAATATCAACCCGGCGCTCTCATTCGAGCGCTGTCGGAGCACGCACTCGTGTCAATTCTCGATAGCATTTTTGGTCGCAAGCATCCGCCCATGATCGGGCTGGATGTCAGCTCGTCCAGTGCGAAGCTGGTAGAGCTCGGTCAGACCCCCTCCGGGGATCTGGTACTCGAGCGTTTCGCGAGCGAGCCGTTCGAAAAGGGCTGGATCGCCGATGGCCAGATCGAGAAATTCGATGAAGTGGCCGACGCCGTGCGCCGCCTGGTCGCCAAGAGCGGCGCCAAGACACGCGACGTCGTGATGGCCATGCCTCAGTCGGCCGTCATCACCAAGCGCATCGTACTGCCCGCCGGTCTCCGCGAAACGGAGATGGAGATCCAGGTCGAATCCGAGGCTCATCAGTACATCCCGTTCTCGCTCGACGAGGTCAGCCTCGATTTCTGCGTCATCGGCCCGAGCGCGACCTCGGTGGGCGACGTCGACGTGCTGATCGCCGCGTCGCGCAAGGATCGCGTGCAGGATCGCCAGGGCCTGGCCGAGGCCGCCGGCCTCAAGCCGGTGGTGCTCGACATCGAGTCGCACGCGTCGCGGCTGGCCATGGGCCGGGTCATCTCGAGCCTGCCCGAGCAGGGCAAGGACATGCTGGTCGCGCTGTTCGAGATCGGCGCCGACACCGCCGGGCTGAAGGTGCTGCGCGGCGACGAGATGCTCTACGACCGCGACCAGACGTTCGGCGGCGCGCAGCTCACGCAGCTGATCTCGCGCCAGTACGGCTTCTCGTTCGAGGAAGCCGAGCAGAAGAAGCTGGCGGGCGACCTCCCCGAGGATTTCGAGTCGACGCTGCTGATGCCCTTCGTCGACAGCCTCGCCCACGAGATCGGCCGCGCGCTGCAGTACTTCTTCACCAGCACGCCGCACCACAAGGTCGACTACGTGATGCTCGCCGGCGGAACGGCCTCGCTGTCGGGCCTGCGCGAGCGCGTCAAGGAAGTGACCGGCTTCGCGTGTCGCGTCGTCAATCCGTTCGAGAACATGAAGTTGGGGAGCGCCGTGCGGGAAGGCAAGCTGCGGCGCGAAGCGCCGTCGTACCTGACCGCTTGCGGTCTGGCGATGCGGAGGTTCGTGCAGTGATTCTGATCAACCTGTTGCCGCACCGCGAAGCGCGGCGCCAGCAACGCAAACAGGCCTTCTTCGCCGGCATCGGCATGGCCGTGCTGGCTGGCGCGGCCATCGTGGGCGCCTGGTACGTGATCGTCAGCGGTCAAATCAGCACCCAGGAAGAACACAACCAGTTCCTGGCCAACGAGATCAAGCGCCTCGACGCGCAGATCGCCGACGTCGCGACCCTGAAGACCGAGATCGAGGCCCTGAAGGCGCGCCAGAAGGCGGTGGAAGACCTCCAGGCCGACCGCAACATGCCCGTCTACCTGCTCAACGAGCTCGTGAAGCAGACGCCCGAAGGCGTCTACCTCACCAGCATCAAGCAGGGCGGCCAGCAGGTGGCGATCACCGGCGTGGCGCAGACCAACGAGCGCGTTTCCGAGTTCCTGCGCAACACGGCCAGCAACTCGCCGTGGCTCGAGAAGCCGCAACTGGTCGAGATCCGTGCCCAGATGATGCAGGTCGCGGGCAGCAAGGATCAACGTCGGATGTTCGCATTCATCATTGGCGTGACGCTCAAGCGTCCGCCGGCCCCGGGAGCGGCCGCCTCGGGCGTGGCGGCCTCGGCGTCCGGCGTGGCCGCCGCGGCTTCGGCCGCTTCGACGGCGACGAGGTAAGCATGGCTACTCAGGCAAAAGACCGAGGCGCGGATTTCGTCGCCGCACTGCGCGGAGGACTCGGGCAGTTCCGCGATCTGAACCCCAACCAGCCGGGCCAGTGGCCCTTCCTGCCGCGCCTGACCGTCTGGGCGCTGGTGGCGCTCTTCGTCGTGGTGCTGGGCTGGTTCGTCCCGAGCGGCCTGAGCTCGCAGGCCGACGACCTGCAGGCGGCCCGCGACAAGGAGCCGGCGCTCAAGGCCGAGTACAAGACGAAGCTGGCGCAGGCCATCAACCTCGACGCGCTCAAGAAACAGAAGGAAGAAGTCCAGACCTACGTCACGCAGCTCGAGAAGCAGCTGCCGGGCAAGGCCGAGATGGATGCGCTGCTGACCGACATCAACCAGGCCGGCGTCGGCCGTGGCCTCGTGATCGACCAGTTCATCCCGGGCCAGACCGAGACCAAGGAATACTACGCCGAGCTGCCGATCGCCATCCGCGTGACCGGACGCTTCCACGACATCGGCGCCTTCGCCGCCGACATCGCGGCGCTGTCGCGCATCGTGACGCTGCACAACCTGTCCATCACCCCCGATCCGAAATCACCCGGCGGCGGCCTGTCGATGGAGGCCCTGGCGCGCACGTATCGCTACCTGGATCCGGCGGAGGTCGTCGAGGCTCGCAAGGCCACGGCCGGCAAGGACAAGAAATGAACCGTCTTCTCTGCATCACGGCGGGTGCGCTGATGTTGTCGGCGCTCGGTGCATGTACCGCCGACAACGACGAGCTGATCCAGTGGATGGAGCAGCAGCACAAGGAAATCAAGCCCAGCGTCGCGCCGATCTTCCCGCCGAAGAAGTTCGATCCGCAGGCCTACCTGGGCGTCACCGGCGTCGAGCCGTTCGGCACGCAGAAGCTCATTCCGGTGGGCGGTCCTTCCAACGGCAAGTCGAGCGCGCTGCTGGCGGCCGCGAAGGCGCATGCGGCACAGGAGCTTGAATCCTATCCCCTCGACAGCATGACCATGGTCGGGTCGCTCCAGCAGGGCGGCAAGGCGCATGCGCTGCTGATGGTGGAGAGTCGCCTTCACGACGTGAAGGTCGGTGACTGGATCGGCCAGAACTACGGCCAGATCACCGCCATCACGGACTCACAGATTACCTTGCGGGAAACCGTGCAAGACCCCACGGGTGAATGGATAGAGCGCACCAGCACCCTCCAGATTCAGGAGAAGGCGCGATGAACAGCAGTCAGGAGAATCGGACTATGCGGAGTTGGACCGCGGGAGCAGCGCTCGCTTTGGCGTTGGGATTGTCGTTGCCGATGGCGGCGTGGGCCGAGCCGAAGATCATTTCGGTCACGGGGCAGCAGCAGGGCGGCACGGACATCGTGCGCGTCGAGCTCAGCGAGCCTCTGGCGTCGGTACCTGCCGGCTTCGTCGTCCAGGCGCCTCCGCGCGTGGCGATCGACCTGCCCGGCGTGACGAACTCCTCCGGCAAGTCGAACATCGAGGTCAACCAGGGCAATGTGCGCTCGGTGAGCGTGGCGAGCTCCGGTGATCGCACGCGCCTCGTGCTGAACCTGAAGGTGGCGTCCAGCTATCACGCCGAAGTCCAGGGCAAGTCGCTGCTGATCTCGCTCGATTCCGGCGCGGCGCCCGCCGCAGCGACGGCCACGACGTCGGCCGCCGCGGCCGACTCGCATTTCGCCAGCAGCCAGAATGCCGACATCCTCGACCTGCGCGACATCGACTTCCGCCGCGGTGCCGACGGCGCCGGGCGCATCGTGGTCAACCTTGCCAATACGCAGGTGGGTGTCGACCTGAAGCAGCAAGGCAAGGACCTCGTGGTCGACTTCCTGCGCTCCTCTGTGCCGGCACGCCTGCGCCGTCGCCTGGACGTCACCGACTTCGGCACGCCGGTGCAGACGATCACCACCACGCAGGCGGGCGATCACGTGCACATGGTCGTCTCGGCGAACGGTGCCTGGGAGCACAGCGCCTACCAGACCGACAACCAGTTCGTGCTCGAGGTGCGTCCTGCGAAGTCCGACCCGAACAAGCTGGTGCCGGGACAGGGCTACACGGGCCAGCGCCTGTCGCTGAACTTCCAGAGCATCGAGATCCGCGCGCTGCTGCAGATCATCGCCGACTTCAGCGACTTCAACGTCGTCACGAGCGACTCCGTCACGGGCACGGTCACGCTGCGCCTGAAGGACGTGCCGTGGGATCAGGCCCTGGACATCATTCTGCAGAGCAAGGGCCTGGACAAGCGTCGCTCCGGCAACGTGCTGCTGATCGCTCCGAAGGACGAACTGGCCGCCAAGGAGCAGGTCGACCTCGAAGCGAAGAAGAAGTTCGCCGATCTGGAACCGCTGCGCACGCAGGCGTTCCAGCTGAACTACACCAAGGCCGCCGACGTCGCCGCGGCCCTGCTGGGCAGCTCCACCGGCGCTGCGGCGGGTGCCTCCAGCCGACTGCTGTCGACGCGCGGCACCGTGCTGGCCGAGCCGCGCACGAACCAGCTGTTCGTCTCCGACATCCCGTCCAAGCTCGAGGAAGTGCAGGCGATGATCGCCCGCATCGACATCGCGTCGCGGCAGGTGATGATCGAGGCGCGCATCGTGCAGGCCAACGACAACTTCGGCCGCGCGCTGGGCGTCAAGCTGGGATCGACGTCCGCCAACGCGTTCCATGTGGGCGGCAGCCAGTACGTGTCGATCGGCGGCAACTACGAAGGCGTCGGCTACCAGACCGGCCAGCTCTCCGGCACGGCGCCTTTCACCGATTCGCAGTTCGTCAATTTCCCCGCGCCGGCCGGCATCGTCAGCAGCACGGCCACCGCGGCGACCGTCGCCC
>CAIMXF010000511.1 GCA_903845345.1 uncultured beta proteobacterium | reverse complement strand
GTCAGCGCCGGCACGCCGGCCGCGCTCATCGAGGGCCTGAAGGGCAAGGTCTGGACGCGTGCCGTCGAGCCCGACGAACTGCCCGGGCTGCGCAAGCAGTTCGCGCTGATCTCCACGCGCCTGCGCGGCGGCCGCACGGTGCTCCACGTGCTGTCGGACGCGGCGCCCGACCCGCGCGTCGAGCCGGTGAGCGCCGGCCTGGCCGAGGTCTATTTCTCGACGCTGCATGCGCATCGCAAGACTGCGGGCCTGTCCACCAACGAGGCGGCGCGCGACGCCGCCGTGCATTGAGGGCCGGCGTCTCCATGTTCCGTCACATCGCCGCCTTCGAATGGCGCTACCAGGTCAAGAGCCCGGTCTTCTGGGTGGGCTGCCTGATCTTTTTCCTGATGCCGTTCTTCGCGATCATCAGCGACAACGTGCAGATCGGCAGTCTCGGCAACGTGCACAAGAACGCGCCGTACGCGATCCTGCAGACGCTGGCGCTCATGAGCGTGTTCTCGGTCTTCGTGACGGTGGCGATGGTGGCCAACGTGGTCGTGCGCGACGACGAGACCGGGTTCGCGCCCATCATCCGCGCCACCTCCGTCAGCAAGGCCAGCTATCTCGGCGGCCGCTTCGTCGGCGCCACGGCCGCGGCCTTCGTGGTCATGGCGATGGTGCCGCTGGGCATGTGGGTCGGCACGCTCATGCCCGGCCTCGACTTCGAGAAGTTCGGCCCGTCGCTGCCCGGCGACTACCTGTTCGGCCTGTTCGCGCTCGAGCTGCCGACCCTGCTGATCACGGCGGCGATCTTCTTCGCCGTCGCAACAGCCACGCGCTCGCTGCTTTGGGCCAACGTCTGCGCGGTCGGCCTGCTGGTGCTGTTCTTCGCCTCGCGCGGTGCCACCCGCAACGACCCGGTATGGGAACACGTGGCCGCCGTGCTCGACCCGTACGGCTTCAATACGTTGCTGTACGCGACCAAGTATTGGACGACCTTCGATCGCAACACCTTCCTGCCCGGGTTCGAGGGTGTGCTGCTGACCAACCGGGCGCTGTGGACTGCAGCGGCCGTCGTGGTGTTCGCGATCGGATATCGCCGCTTCCAGTTCGAGACGCCATTCGTGAAGCCTGCGGCCGACGTCGCCGATACGGGGCAGTCTGCCACTCCCGCCAGGCTTACGCGCGCCCAGAAGGCGACGCTGCGGCATCATCAGGAGCTGGCCGAACTCGGCGAGCAGAACCCGGCCGGGATGCGCGAGCTTCGGGCCGCCGCCAGCCGCGGCGCGGCGCCGGCCTTGCCCGACATCCCGCCGTCCACCCGCGCCACTCGCCGGGCGCAGCTGTGGGAGCTCGCGAAGATCGACCTGGCCTTCGTCTTCCGCAGCCCCGCCTACTACGTCCTGATCGTCATCGGCCTCGTGCTGGCGAGCCTCAGCCTGATTTTCGGCGGCGAGATCCTGGGCAGCCCGTCTTGGCCGGTCACGCGCCTGATGGTCGAGGCGCTCAGCGGCAACTACGGCCTGATCTCGCTGATCCTCGCGATCTTCTACGCGGGCGAGCTGGTCTGGCGCGACCGCGATCGCCGCGTCCACGAGATCATCGACGCCACCGGCGCTCCTGACTGGACGCACCTGGTGCCGAAGGTGGTGGCGATCGCCGCGATGCTGGCCTCCAGCGTGGCGATCGGCGCGCTGGCCGGCATCGCCTACCAGGCCCTGCACGGCTTCTTCCACTTCGAGATCCTGTCCTATCTCGCCTGGTTCATCTGGCCGATGACGTTCCAGGCGGTGCTTTTCGCCGTGCTCGCGGTGCTGATCCAGGTGCTGGTGCCGCACAAGTACATCGGCTGGGCAGCGATGCTCGTCTTCATCGTGGTGTCGGGCGTGCTGTCGGTGCTCGGGTTCGAGCACAACCTCTACGCCTACGCCAGCACGCCGCCGGTGCCGCTGTCCGACTTCAACGGAATGGGCCGGTTCTGGATCGCCCAGGCGTGGTTCGAGCTCTACTGGGCCGCGTTCGCGACGATCCTGCTGGTGATCGCGCACGCGCTGTGGCGGCGCGGCACGACCGTCGCCCTGCGTCCGCGCTTGCGCCAGGCCGCGCGCCACCTGCGCGGCGGCGCGGGCTGGACGCTCGCCGGCGCGGTGCTGGTCTGGGCCGGCACGGGCGCCTGGATCTTCTACAACACCAACATCCTGAACCGCTACATCACGCAGCCCGAGCACGACCAGCTGTCGGCCGACATCGAGAAGACGCTGCTGCCGTTCGAGAAGGTGGTGCAGCCGCGGATCGCCGACGTCAAGCTCGACGTCGATCTGTTCCCGCGCGCGGCGCGCGCCGTCACGCATGGCAGCTACACGCTGGTCAACCGCAGCACCGCGCCGATCTCTGAGTTGCACCTGCAGTGGCAGGAGGATCTGCAGCTGAATTCGATCGACTTCGCCGGCGCGAGTCTGAAGACCGACCCGCACCTTGAGCGCTTGCACTACCGCATCTACAAGCTCGCGACGCCCATGCAGCCCGGCGAGCAGCGCACGCTGGGCTTCACGACGACGCTCGAGGAGCGCGGCTTCGCCAACGGCCGCCCGATGACCTCGGTGGTGCCCAACGGGTCATTCGTCAACAACTTCGACGTCGCGCCGGCCGTCGGCTTCGTGCGCCGCGGTCTGCTCGAGGATCGCGCCAAGCGCCGCAAGTACGGCCTGCCGGCGGAACAGCGGCCACCCAAGCTGGAAGACGATTCGGCGCGCCAGTTCAACGAGTTCATTCACGACAGCGACTGGGTGACCGCCGACATCACCGTCACCACCGACGGCGACCAGACGCCCATCGCACCGGGTCAGTTGCTGAGCGACGTCGGCGCCTCCGTGAATCCGGACGCCCGCCACACCGTGCACTTCCGCAGCGACGCGCCGATCAACCAGTTCTTCTCGATCCAGTCCGGGCGCTACGCGGTCAAGCACGACGTCTGGCACGCGCCCGCCGCCGCGGGCCAGCCGGCCCACGATGTCGACCTGGCCGTGTACTACGAGCCGGGACACGAGTACAACGTGGCGCGCATGGCCGCGGCGATGAAGGAGTCGCTGGCCCTGTTCAGCACGAAATTCACGCCCTACCAGTTCAAGCAGGCCCGCATCATCGAGTTCCCGGCCTATGCAGCGTTCGCGCAGTCGTTCGCCAACACCATCCCGTTCTCGGAATCCATCGGCTTCGTGCAGCACTGGACCGATCCGACCAAGATCGACGTCGCCACCTACGTGACTGCGCACGAGATCGGCCATCAGTGGTGGGGCCACCAACTGGTGCCGGCCGACCAGCAGGGCGCCTCGATGCTGGTGGAGACCTTCGCGCAGTATTCGGCGCTGCTCGTGATGGAGCAGCACTACGGCAAGGACCAGGTGCGCCGCTTCCTCAAGTACGAGCTCGATCGCTACCTGCGTTCGCGCGGAGGACAGCCGATCGACGAGCTGCCACTCGATCGCGTCGAGGACCAGGACTACATCTACTACCGCAAGGGCTCCGTCGCGATGTACTGGGCCAAGGAGGCGCTCGGCGAAGAGGTGGTCAACGCGGCCATGCGCAAGCTGCTCGCGCAATTCGCGTTCAAGGGCGCGCCGTACGCCAACACGACCGACTTCCTGAAGCTGCTGCGCGCCGAGGCCGGCCCCGACAAGCAGCAGGTCATCACCGACCTGTTCGACAAGATCACCCTGCTCGACCTGAAGGCCAGCAACGCGGTCGCCCACAAGCGGCCCGACGGCGGCTACACGGTGACGTTCGACGCCCTCGCGCGCAAGTTCTACGCGGACCCTGCCGGCAACGAGACCGAGGTGCCGATCGACGAGCAGATCGAGGTGGGCGTGTTCTCCGAGAAGCCGGGCGACGCGGGCTTCGACGCCTCGAAGGTGCTGCGCTTCGAGACGGTGCCGATCCGCCACGACGCGCTGGTGCACGCCGCCGCTTCGACGGTGGCGAGGCCCGTGCCCAAGTGGATCTCGCCGTTTTATTCGCCCGATCACGATGCCGCACACCTGCCGGGGTCGATCCCGGTCAGCGTCGACGTGGACAGCCTCCCCAAATGGGTCGGCATCGACCCCTACAACAAGCGCATCGACCGCAATTCCGACGACAACCTGACCGCGGTCGACCTCGCCAGGTAAAGACTCGTTACGCTGCGGCACGCGGCTTGCGGGCCGGACCCTCGTCCCGATGTGGGACGATTGGCATCCGGGTGCCGCGGGCGCTGTCGAGGGTTCGATGAACGGGTTGTGGGTTGTTTCGTTCGTGGTGCACGCCTACGTGGCGTTGCGTCTCTTGCCGGGCGTCGTCGGGGCGGCCGGCGCGCCCTCGGCGTGGGTCATCGGCGCGTTGCTGGCCCTGTCCGCCGCGCTGGTGCCGCTGGGACTGCGCCGGCGCAAGGGCAAGCGCACGCCCGAGGAAGTGCGGCGCAGCGACCTGCTGGCCTGGGCCAGCCTCACCACCATGGGGCTGTTCTCGTCGCTGTTCGTGCTGACCCTGCTGCGCGACGTGGTCGCGCTGGTGCTGTGGCTGGCCGGGCTGGTCGGCCTGGTGCACGTGCCCGGGCACTGGCTCGACCTGAGCGCGATCGGCGTGGTGGCGCTGGCCTCGCTCGTCACGTTGCTGGGCCTGTACGGCGCGCGCAAGCCGCCGCGGGTCAAGACGGTCGACATCCCGCTGAAGGACCTGCCGCCGGCCCTGCACGGCTTCAAGATCGCGCAGATCTCCGACATGCACATCGGCCCGACGATCAAGCGCCCGGCGATGAAGTACGTCGTCGCCACGATCAACAAGCTCGACGTCGACGTCGTCGCCATCACCGGCGACCTGGTCGACGGCAACGTCTACGAGCTGTCGCGCCACGTTGCGCCGCTGGCCGGCCTGCGCTCGCGCCACGGCACCTTCTTCGTGACCGGCAACCACGAGTACTACTCCGGCGTGCAGCCGTGGCTGAAGTACCTGCCGACGCTGGGCGTGCGCGTGCTGCTCAACGAGCACGTGATCCTGCTGCACCACCACGCGCCCATCGTGCTGGCGGGCGTCACCGACTTCTCGGCCGCCAGCTACGACACCAGCCACCGCACCGACGTCGCGCTCGCCATCACCGGCGCGCCGCGCGCGGCCGTCAAGGTGCTGCTCGCGCACCAGCCGCGCAGCGCGCCGGCCGCGGTCGCCGCGGGCTTCGACCTGCAGATCTCCGGCCACACGCACGGCGGCCAGTTCCTGCCCTGGAACTTCTTCGTGCGGCTGCAGCAGCCGTTCACGGCCGGCCTGCATCGCGTCAAGAACATGCTGGTCTACGTCAGCCGCGGCACCGGCTACTGGGGGCCGCCCAAGCGCTTCGGCGCGCCGTCCGAGATCACGCTGCTGCGCCTGGTCAACCAGACGGAGCCGCTGCGGTCGTGAGCGCGGCGGGTCGCTGAGGTAACCTGCCGGCTCCATTGGATCCGCCTCGCGACCCCGCCATGAAGACCGTCCATCACGCCCTGACGCGCAACACACCAGGCGTGTCCATCGAACTGCAGAGCCTGCACTTCGGCACGCCCGGCAACGGCCCGAAGGCCACGCTGCAGGCCGCGCTGCACGCCGACGAGATCCCCGGGCTGCTGGTCGCGCACCACCTGCGCGCGCGCCTGGCCGCGCTGGAGGCCGAAGGGCGCATCGCCGGCGAGGTGGTGCTGGTGCCGGTGGCCAATCCGATCGGCCTGACGCAACGGGTGCTGCAGTCGGTCGAAGGGCGCTTCGACCTGGCCAGCGGCGAGAACTTCAATCGCCATTACGCCGACCTGTTCGACGCGGTCGTCAGTCAGGTCGACGGCCGGCTCACGGCCGATGCGGCGCACAACGTCGCGCTGGTGCGCGCCGCGCTGCGCGAGGCCGCCGCCGCGCTGCCCGAACGCCACGCGCTCGAGAGCCTGCGCCGCACGCTGCTGGGCCTGAGCATCGATGCCGACATCGTGCTCGACCTGCACTGCGACAGCCAGGCCGTGATGCATCTCTACACCGAGACGTCGGTGTGGCCGCAGGTCGAGCCGCTGGCGCGCTTCCTGGGCTGCGAAGCGGCGCTGCTGGCCGAGGTGTCGGGCGACCATCCGTTCGACGAGGCCTGCTCGACGGTCTGGCCGCGCCTGGCCGCGCACTTCGGCGGCGCCACGCCGATTCCCAGCGCGTGCGTCGCCGTCACCGTGGAACTGCGTGGCGAGGCGGACGTCGCGCACGAGTTCGCCGAGCGCGACGCGCAGGCGTTGATCGACTACCTCGCGTGGCAGGGTGTGATCGCCGGCAGGCCGGACGCGCTGCCGCCCGCGCGCTGCGACGCGACACCGCTGGCCGGCTCGATGCCGGTGAGCGCGCCGCACGGCGGGATGGTGGTCTACGTGCGCGACGTCGGCGCGACCGTGGCTGCGGGCGAGCACCTGGCCGACCTCATCGAGCCGATGACCGGCCTGGTGACGCCGCTGCTGAGCCCGGTCGACGGCGTGTTCTACGCCCGCGAGACGCGCCGATTCGTGCCCGCCGGCGCCGGCGTGCTGCGCGTGGCCGGGCGCGAGGCGCTGCGGGCGGGCAAGCTGCTGACGTCCTGAGCGCGGCGCGAGCATGCGACGAGCGCCGGCTCCGCGGGATTGACCCGCACCCTTGGCGGACGCGACGGGGCTATGCTCGCTGGCACCTGCAATCCAGCGGCCCCGCCGCGTCCACGATGCCCGCTACTCTCCCGCGCCGCAGCCTGTCGCTGCTGGCCACCGCCGCCCTGGTTTCCCTGAACGCGCTTGCCGCCGATGCTCCTGCGGATGCCGCGTCGGCACCGGCCCGGCCCAAATGGGACGTCAACCATCCGCCCGGCCCGAAGGCCACGGTCGACATCGACGTGCACAGCGGCACGTGGATGTCGGTGGACGTGAGCCCCGACGGCCAGCGCCTCGTGTTCGACCTGCTGGGCGACCTCTACACGCTGCCGATCGCCGGCGGCGAGGCGACCGCGCTGACCCACTCGATCGCGTGGGAGATGCAGGCGCGCTGGTCGCCGGACGGCAAGCGCATCGCCTACATCAGCGACGCCGGCGGCGGCGACAACGTGTGGACGATGAACGCCGACGGCACCGACGCGAAGGCCGTCACGAAGGAAGACTTCCGCCTGCTCTACACACCGACCTGGTCGCCCGACGGCCAGTACATCGCGGCGCGCAAGCACTTCACCGGCACGCGCTCGCTCGGCTCGGGCGAGATCTGGCTTTACCACGCCAGCGGCGCCGGCAAGGGCGTGCAGCTCAACGAGAAGCCGAACTGGCAGAAGGACCTGGGCGAGCCCGCGTTCTCGCCCGACGGCCGCTACGTCTACTTCTCGCAGGACACCACGCGCGGCAACGACTTCGAATACAACAAGGACGCCAACAAGGAGATCTTCGACATCCAGCGCATCGACCTGCACGACGGCAGCGTCGAGCCCTTCGTCACCGGGCAGGGCGGCGCGGTGCGGCCGGTGCCGTCTCCGGACGGCAGGCAGCTGGCGTTCGTGCGCCGCGTGCGCAACCAGAGCACGCTGTTCCTGAAGGACCTGTCGACGGGCGTGGAGACGCCGGTGTGGGGCCACCTCGAGCGCGACATGCAGGAGGCGTGGTCGGTGCAGGGCGTCTATCCCGGCTTCGCGTGGACGCCCGACAGCAGGTCCATCGTCGCGTGGGCGCAGGGCAAGCTGTGGCGCGTCGATCCCGCGAAGCGCGATGCCGTCGAGATCCCGTTCCATGTGAAGGACACCCGCGAGGTCACGCCCGCGCTGCGCGTGCCCACGGCCGTGGCGCCGTCCACGTTCGACGTGAAGCAGCTGCGCTGGATGAACGTGTCGCCGCAGGGCGATCGCGTCGTGTACTCGGCGCTTGGCTATCTCTACGTGAAGGACCTGCCGGGCGGCCAGCCGCATCGATTGACCTCGCAGGTCGAGCACTTCGAGTTCTACCCGCGCTTCTCGCGCGACGGCCGCGACATCGTCTTCACGACCTGGAGCGACAAGGAACTCGGCTCGGTGCGCCGCATCCCGGCCGCCGGCGGTGCCGAGACCACGCTGACCCCCGAGCCCGGCCAGTACATCGAGCCGCAGTTCTCGCCCGACGGCCACACGGTGGTCTACGTGAAGTCGCACGGCGGCTACCTGACGTCGCCGTGGCACGGCCTCGAGACGGGTGTCTACCGTGTCGCCGCCGACGGCCAGGGCAAGCCCGAGCGCCTGACCAGGGACGGCGCCGCGCCGCAGTTCGGCGCGACCAGCGACGCCGTCTACGTCACCCGCGCCAGCGTGAAGAAGGAAGTCGACTGGACCAGCAAGCTGGTGCGCATCGATCTCGCCGACCGCAAGGAGACCGAGGTCGCCACCAGCGAGTTCGTGAGCGACTACGCGGTCTCGCCCGACGGCCACTGGCTCGCGTTCCAGGAGCGCGAGCACGCGTACGTCACGCCGCTGCCGATGGCCTCGAAGCCGATCACGGTGGGCGCGAAGATGGACGCGCTGCCGGTGCGCCAGCTCGATGTCGACGCCGGCGAGTACCTGAGCTGGTCGGGCGACAGCGCCAGGGTGCACTTCGGCCTCGGCGACCGCCTGTTCACCACCGAACTGCGCAACGCGTTCACGTTCGAGCCGGGCGCGCCCAAGGTGCTGCCCAAGCCCGACGCCGACGGCGTGCGGGTGGGCTTCAGCGAGGCGTCGGACACGCCGTCCGGCCTGATCGAGATCACCGGCGCGCGCATCGTCACGATGAAGGGCGACGAGATCATCCCCGACGGCACCATCGTCGTCGACGGCAATCGCATCACCGCGGTCGGGCCGACCGAGCGGATCCTGGTGCCGGCCGGCGCGAAGACCATCGATGCCCACGGCAAGACCATCATCCCCGGCATCGTCGACGTGCACTGGCACGGCGGCATGGGCGACGGCGGCATCGTGCCGCAGCAGAGCTGGATCAACTACGCCTCGCTCGCGTTCGGCGTGACCACGCTGCACGATCCGTCGAACAACTCGGCGCTGGTGTTCACGGCGTCGGAGATGCAGCGCGCGGGCGTCATCGTCGGCCCGCGCATCTTTTCCACCGGCACGATCCTGTACGGTGCGAAGGCGCCGATCACGCAGACGATCGACAGCGTCGACGACGCGCTCAACGCGCTCAGGCGCCAGAAGGCGCTGGGCGCGATCAGCGTCAAGAGCTACAACCAGCCCCGCCGCGACCAGCGCCAGCAGGTGCTCGAGGCCGCGCGCCAGACCGACATGATGGTGGTGCCCGAAGGCGGCTCGCTGTTCGAGCTGAACATGACGATGGTGGTCGACGGCCACACGGGCGTCGAACACGCGATCCCCGTGGAGAACGCGTACGACGACGTCAGGCAGCTGTGGGGCCAGACGCAGGTGGGCTACACGCCGACCTACAACGTGGCCTACGGCGGCCTCGACGGCGAGCACTACTTCTACGCGATGACCGAGGTCTGGAAGCATCCGATCCTCAAGAACTTCGTGCCGCGCAGCGTGCTCGAGGAACGCTCCGTGCGACGCGAGATCGCGCCGGAGGAGGACTACAACGTGATCCGCGTCGCCAAGACCGCCACCGACCTGCTGCACGCCGGCGTGCGCGAGAACCTGGGCGCGCACGGGCAGCGCGAGGGCCTGGGCGCGCACTGGGACCTGTGGATGCAGGTCAAGGGCGGCATGACGCCGCTCGAAGCCATCCGCAACGCCACGCTCAACGGCGCGCACTACCTCGGCATGGACAAGGATATCGGCTCGCTCGAGGTGGGCAAGCTGGCCGACCTGGTCGTCATCGACGGCGATCCGACCACCGACATCCGCCAGTCCGACCGCATCGTCGACGTGATGCAGAACGGCCGCCTCTATTCGCTGCCGCGCCTGGACGAGATCGCGCCGCGCAACAAGCCGCGCCGGCCGTTCTTCTTCGACGGCGTCGACGGTGCCGCGATGCCGGTGACCACTCACGGCCACGGGCACGGCGACATGGACGGCGACGATTGAGGGCTATGCTGCGGAACTTCGTCTTCCGGGAGACATCGCAGCATGCGCATCGAGATCGAACCCGGCGTCCGCCTCTACGTCGACGTCGAGAGCCCGCAGTTCGTGCCCGACGGCCCGGTGCTGCGCGAGAAGCCGACGCTGCTGTTGCTGCATGGCGGCCCCGGCTTCGACCACTCGGGCTTCCGGCCGTATTTCGGACGCCTGGCCGACATCGCGCAGGTCCTCTACTACGACCACCGCGGCCACGGCCGCAGCGATCGCCGGCCGCGCGAGGAGTGGACGCTCGATGTCTTCGCCGACGACGTGGTGCGCCTGTGCGACGCGCTGGGCATCGTCAAGCCCATCGTGCTGGGCCAGTCGTTCGGCGGCTTCGTCGCCCAGCGGTATGTCGCGCGCCATCCCGGCCATCCGTCCAAGGTGATCCTGTCGAGCACCTCGCCGCACATGCGGATGGATCGCAAGGTGGCGATGTTCGCGAAGCTGGGCGGGGCGGCCGCGGGCGAGTCGGCCGCGCGGTTCTGGAGCGACCCGAATCCCGCGACCTGGGACGACTACGGCGTGCACTGCCGCCATCTCTACAACACGACGCCGCAGGATCCGCACGTCGGCGCGCGCACGATCCACGAGCTCGACATCCTGTTCGCGTCCGCCTCCGGCGAGCAGCGCACGATGAACCTGCTGCCCGGCCTGGCGAAGGCGCAGTGCCCGGTGCTGGTGATGGTCGGCGAGGAGGATCCGGTGTGCCCGCTGGCCGACGCGCAGGACATCGCGGCCGCGCTGCCGTCGCAGTGGATGCAGTACCGCGCGTTTCCCGAGGTCGGCCACGGCGCATGGCGCGACGACGCCGACGCGGCGTTCGCGGAACTGCGCCGCTTCATCCTGGAGTGACGCGATGCGAATCCGATTGCTGATCCTCGCCGCATCGACGGCCGGCCTCGCGGGCTGCGTCGCGGCGCCGCATTACGTGCGCTCGCATCCGCAGATCGACGGCGTGCTCGCGAGCGCGGGCGCGCCGCGCGCGGGCGTGACGGTGGGCACCTGCCTCGATGAACCGCCGTACCCGTCGTGGACGCCGGACAAGTGCGAGCACCGGCTCGCGACGACCACCGACGAGCAGGGCCGCTTCCACTTCGAGGGCGCCGGCAAGCTGCACATCCTGCTGTTCGGCGCCGGGGACGTGCCGTTCGACCTGATCACGGTCAAGGACGGCGAGCGCGAGCTGTCCTGGCATCGCTTCGACCCGTCCCCGCCCTTGCGCACGCAGATGGCCTGCGAACTGGGCGAGTGGCTGGTGTGCACGGCCAGGGATCTGCGTTGAGGCCGTCGGATCACGGGCCCGCGTGCAGAATGTGGCGATGACCGACATGAACGCCATCCTCGAGGAAGTCACCTCCGCCGCCGATCGCGCGGTCGCGTCGCTGCAGGCGCGTGCGGGCGGCCGGCTCGACTTCTCGGTCGCGAGCATCGCGGTCGTCGACGGGATGCTGGTCGAGGCGTCGGCCTACGTGGCCGATCTCGACGAGGACGTCGTCACCGGCCTCGTGCAGCAGCTCGGCTGCTACGTGCTCGAGGTGGGCCGGCGCGCGTTCGGCGGCGAGTACTTCTGGCATGCGGAGGGCGAGCAGCCCATCCTCGTCGTCGGCGAGCCCGAGGCGCACGTCGCGCTGATGACCTGGAGCAAGGTCGTCGGCCGCCTGACGGGCGACGAAGGCGACGACCTCGTCTTCTTCTTCGACGGCTTCGCGCAGAAGGCCGCGCAACCCGCTGCGGGCAGCAACGTGCTGTTCCTCTGATCCGATTTTCCGGGAGTCCCGATGACCAGTGCCGCCGCCGCGCCGTCGAAGATCGCCACCGTGCTGCGCGTGACCAGCGGCAACTTCCTGGAGATGTTCGACTTCTTCCTGTACGGCATCTACGCGTCCGACATCGCCAAGGCGTTCTTCCCGGTCAAGAACAGCTACGTCTCGCTGATGCTGACGCTCGTCACCTTCGGCGCCGGCTTCCTGATGCGGCCGCTCGGCGCGGTGATCCTGGGCGCCTACATCGACCGCATCGGCCGGCGGCGCGGGCTGATCCTCACGCTCGCGCTGATGGCCTGCGGCACGGTGCTGATCGCCTGCGTGCCGAGCTATTCGACGATCGGCCTGTTCGCGCCGCTGCTGGTGGTGATCGGCCGGCTGGTGCAGGGCTTCTCGGCGGGCGTCGAGCTGGGCGGGGTGTCGGTGTACCTGGCCGAGATGTCGACGCCGGGCCACCGGGGCTTCTACGTGAGCTGGCAGTCGGCCAGCCAGCAGGCCGCCATCATGATGGCCGCGGCGCTGGGCTACGCCGTCAACGCGTGGCTGGCACCCGCGGTGGTCGACGACTGGGGCTGGCGCATCCCGTTCTTCGTCGGCTGCATGATCCTGCCGTTCGTGTTCTACGTCCGGCGCTCGCTGCTCGAGACCGAGGAGTTCCTCGCGCGCAAGCTGCGGCCCACGTTCCGCGAGAGCGTGCACGCGATGGCGCGCAACTGGTCGCTGATCGGCGCCGGCATGATGCTGGTGGTGATGACGACGGTGTCGTTCTACCTGATCACCGTCTACACGCCCACCTTCGGCAAGACGGTGCTCAAGCTCAGTGCGGCCGACGCGCTGATCGTCACGTTCTGCGTCGGCCTGTCGAACTTCATCCTGCTGCCGGTGATGGGCGCGCTGTCCGACCGCGTCGGCCGCTGGCCGCTGCTTGCCACGTTCACCGTGCTGACGCTGCTCACCGCGTATCCGGTGCTGGCCTGGCTGGTCGCGGCGCCGTCGTTCAGCCACATGCTGGTGACCGAGCTGTGGCTGTCGGTGCTCTACGCGAGCTACAACGGCGCGGCGGTGGTGGCGCTCACCGAGGTGATGCCGCCGCACGTGCGCACCGTGGGCTTCTCGCTGGCCTACGCGCTGGCCACCGCGATCTTCGGCGGCTTCACGCCGGCGGTCTCGACCTGGCTCATCGAGCACACCGGCGACAAGGCGGCGCCCGGGTGGTGGATGAGCGGCGCCGCCGCCTGCGGCCTGGCCGCCACGTTCCTGCTCTACCGCGGCGTCGTCAAGGAGCGTTGAGCGGGCGCGGCGTCGTCGTGCGCCTTCACTGTCGGGCTCTTTTGTCCTACACGCATTGCGACGCCGGTCCGACACGGCGCGGCGAGCTCCGGTGAGATAGTTTGTACATGCCGAACGACATCGGACGCAGAACTCGAACAACATCCGATGTCGACCGGCCCCTACAACCCAAAGGAGCTTCGATCATGAACAAGGACCAAGTCAACGGCCGCGCCGAAACCGTCAAGGGCAACGTCAAGGAAGCCGCCGGCAAGCTCGTCGGCAACGAGCGCCTGACCGCCGAAGGCCAGGCCGAGCAGGCCGCCGGCAAGGTGCAGTCCACGCTCGGCGACGTCAAGAACGACGTCGGCAACGCCATCAAGAAGGCGATCGATCGCTGATCGAGAGGCAGCGAACGCTGCCTGAACAGCAGGGTCGATCCGGAGATCGACCACGGAGTCCGCACCCCAGTGCCGGCGCGGTCTCCGAAGCCCGGTTCACGCGATCGATTCGTCGGTCGCACCAACGCTTCAGACGGACGCCAGCGCCCGGACATCCAGTGCATGTCCGGGCGTTGTCGTTGATGGCCGCGCGAAGACGCCGGGCGGCATGCCGATAATGTGCCGATGACTTCCGCTGCGACCCTCGGTCTTGCCCGTTTCGTCGAGGCGGTTCGCCGCGGCGAAGGCGTGCTGGCGGTGCACGCGTTGAAGTCCGACTGGCTGGGCGACAAGCGCGAGGCGCCGCGGCGCGTGGCCGACGCGATCGCTGCATTGCGCGCCGATCCGGTCTTGCGCGACACGTTCGCCGACGCCCTCGACACGCTGCTCGTCGGTCGCCGCCATCGCTTCCTGTACGCCGAGACCGGCGTGCTGGAGCCGACCTCGTTCTCGCGCACGCTGCGTTCGCGGCTGGGATCGCGCCTGTTGCCGCACGTCGCCGACCCGGGCCTGATGCGCGACCTGTTCGGGTCGACGTTCGAACGCGAAGCCGACATCGATGCCGCGCAGGCCGTGCCCGTCGAGCGCTGGGCCCGGCTGTTCGAGCTCGTCCTGGCGTCGCCGGCGCTGGCTGCCGGCGCGACGCAGTGCGCCGGCGAATGCGACGCCGCGATCGCCATGCTGGCGGCGCGCGCCGCGGGCCTGGCGGTCGACCCGGATCGCGTGCGCTATGACCACGCCGTGCGCGGCTCCGAGGCTGCCAACGAGGCCGACGTGCTGGAACTGCCCGCGGCGGCGCGGCACTGGATCCTCGTTCGGTCGCAGGACGCGCAGGAGAGCCCGAAGGAATTGCTGAGGCGGCTGGCCGCGTCGCAGGAGGCCGTCGAGACCTTGCGGGCTGCCGCGCCGACCCACGGCACCAGCCTGGCGCTGACGCACAGCCTGCACGCGGCGCACCAGACGCTGGAGCGGATGCGCGCGCTGGTGCTGATACGGGCCGCGTCGGTCGACGACGAGCGCGCCGCCCGCCTGGCGGCGCTGTTCGTCGAACTGGTGGCGGCGCAACGCACCGAGCACAGCATGCGCCACGTGTTCTCGCAGGTCGCCGACGACGTCGCGCTGCAGATCACCGAGCACGCCAGCGAGGCCGGCCAGCACTACGTCACCGACGACCGGCCGCAGTGGTGGCACATGCTGCGCGTGGCCGCGGGCGCCGGCGTGATCGTCGGCGCGATGGCCTTGCTCAAGGTGCTCGTCACGAAGACGCATCTCCCGCCGCTGTGGGAGACGCTGGCCGTGTGCCTCAACTACGGGTTGGGATTCGTGGTGATCCACCTGCTGCATTTCACCGTGGCCACCAAGCAGCCCGCGATGACCGCCGCGCTGCTCGCCGCACGGCTCGACCGGGAGGACTCGACGCCCGCCGGCGCCGCGCGGCTGGCCGACCTGATCGTGCGCACCGTGCGCACGCAGGTGGTGGCGATCGTCGGCAACGTGGCGCTGGCGGTGCCGACCGCGTTGCTGATCCTGTCCGCGTTCCGTGCGGCCACAGGCCAGAGCCCGGTGCCGGCGCCGAAGGCGCTGCACATGCTCGAGGAGCTGCATCCGTGGGCCAGCTGGGCCTTGCTGCACGCGGCGATCGCGGGCGTGTGCCTGTTCCTGTCCGGTGTCATCAGCGGCTACTACGACAACCTGTGCGTGTTCGGCCGCGTCGGCGAACGGCTGGCGGTCCATCCGGTGCTGCTGCGACTGCTGGGCACGGCGCGTGCGGCCCGCTTGGCGAACTACATCGAGCACAACCTCGGCGCGCTGCTGGGCAACCTGTCGTTCGGATTCATGCTGGGCGGCGTCGGCTTCATCGGCTTCCTCACGGGC
Organism: uncultured beta proteobacterium; assembly: GCA_903845345.1. Lineage (GTDB taxonomy): Bacteria > Pseudomonadota > Gammaproteobacteria > Burkholderiales > Burkholderiaceae_C > Scleromatobacter. Next base: position 1,988 of record CAIMXF010000511.1, on the reverse strand, counting down.
TTGCCGATCGACATCCGCCATGTGGCGTTCGCGTCGGCCAACACCGCCTATGCGCTCGGCACGCTGCAGGAACACGCGCCCGAATCCGCCGCCGCGTTCGCCGTAGCTGGCGTCGTGGCCGTGGGGGTGGTCAATGTCGCGGTCAGCTACAGCCTCGCCTTCGCGACCGCGTTCCGCGCACGCCACGTGCGCTACGAGCGCGCCGGCCTGGTGATGCGCCTCGTGCTCAAGCGGCTCATCCGCCGGCCGCACGATTTCGTCTGGCCACCGCGCGCCGACCGGCCCTGAGGCGCTAGACGTGGATGAACCGGCCGCCTGCGAACGACCAGTTCTCCCACAACGTCTCCTTGAAGACCAGCATCACGTTGTCGGGATCGAGGCCGGGCGACTGGCGCAGGCTGTCGATCAGGTCGACGGCGATCTTGCGCTTGATCTTCACGCTGCGGCCGGTCGACAGCAGGATCTCGATCAGCACGAAGTCGTCGGTGCGCGGCGACGCGAGGTCGGGATAGCTGGCGTCGTAGCGGAAGTCGTCGGCGGACAGCTCGAGCACGCGTTGGAAGCGGTCGGCCTGCGGCACGCCGGCGATCACCAGCGCGTCGTGCACGGCGTTGAGCACCGCCGACTTGAACGCCACGTCCTTGCCGCGGCGCAGGGTCAGGGTCACGAGAGGCATCGCGGCGTCCCGTTCAGATGTGGTCGGGCATCTTCAGGCCGACGGGCATCGGGTCGTAACCCGCGTCGACCAGCGTCTGCGACAGCAGGAACGGGTCGAGCTCGGAGTCGACGCGCACGAGCTTGGTGCCGAGGTCGACGTCCACGCTGGCCGCCGGATCGAGCGCGTGGATGGCCGTGGTGACCGCGTTGACGCAATGCGCGCAGCTCATGCCTTCGACGATGAATTCGGTCATGGTGTTCTCCTGGAGGGGTTTGCCGACAGTGTCGCGCGGCGGGAGCTTGTCCGGCAAAGCGAGCGCCTGCGGCCCCGGGTCCCACGCGGGTTTGGGAAAGCACGATCCGCCCGCATCTAACCCCTTCGCGTGGGGTTTTTCCAATCTGCGCAGATCGTTACAGGCAGACCGTCGACACTGCCTCCTTCTTGGGATTCAATTCCGGCGATGTCCAGCCAGCCGTCCGCTTCCGTCCTGCCCGCCCGCCTCGACTGGTCGTTTCCGGTCGAGGGGATGAGCTGCGCCGCGTGCGCCGGGCGCGTGGAGCGGGCGCTGCGCGCGGTGCCGGGCGTCGCGGAGGCGAGCGTCAACATGGCCACCGAAGTGGCGAGCGTGCGCGCCGACGCGCCGCTGCCGTTCGACGGCCTGGAGGCCGCCGTGCGCAAGGCCGGCTACGCGGCGCGCGCCCCCGACGCGCCCGCGCCCGCCGCCCGTTCCGACGCGCAGGCGTGGCGGCCGGTGATCGTGGCGGCGGCGCTGTCGCTGCCCTTGCTGCTGCCGATGGCCGCGGCGCTGGTCGGCGTGGCCTGGGCGTGGCCGGCGTGGCTGCAGTTCGTGCTCGCGACGCCGGTGCAGTTCTGGTTCGGCGCGCGCTTCTACGCCGGCGCCTGGCGCGCGCTGCGCGGCGGCGGGGCCAACATGGACGTGCTGGTCGCGCTGGGCACCTCGGCCGCGTACGGCCTGAGCCTGTACGAATGGTGGGCCGCCGCGCGCATGCCGGGCATGGCGGCCGGGCACCTCTACTTCGAGGCATCCGCCGTCGTGATCACGCTGGTGCTGCTGGGCAAGCAGCTCGAGGCGCGTGCCAAGCGCCAGACGACGCAGGCCCTGCGCGGGCTGCAGGCGCTGCAGCCGGGCACCGCGCGCGTGCGTCGCGACGGCGTCGACTCGGATGTCCCCGTCGAGCGCCTGCGCGTGGGCGACGCGCTCGTGGTGCGGCCCGGCGAACGTTTCGCCGCCGACGGCGTCGTGGCCGAAGGCGAGAGCCATGTCGACGAGTCGCTGGTCACCGGCGAGAGCCTGCCGGTCGCGCGCGCG
>CAIMXF010000510.1 GCA_903845345.1 uncultured beta proteobacterium | reverse complement strand
GGCCGGGGCCGGCCCCGGGCCGGCAGCTGTGGGCGCGGCCGCCAGTTGCGCCTCGGGCGTCAGCGGCGGCAGCGCGACCGCGCCGGGCGACGGCGGAACGCTCGCGACGGGGGTCGATGGCGCGGGCGGCGGTGTCGCGGCCACGGGCGCCGCGGCGGAAGGCGGCGCCGCCTCCATGGCCACGACGACGGGCGCCGCCACCGGGGGCACCGACGCCGTCTGCACGGCCTTGCCGCCCGACAGCGAGCCGGTGGACCAGGCGACGGCAGCGACGACCGCCGCCACGACGCCGAGCATCGCCAGCGACAGCCACGGGCCCTTGCGACTCGCGGGCACAGGCGGCTTCAGAGGGGCATCGGACGCGCGCGACGTCGTGGGCGACGCGGCCAGGGTCGGCGTGAACAAGGGCTCGGCCGGGCGCCCCGCGGCCGGCGCAGGTGCAGCGTTCGAGCTCGCGTTCGCGCTGCGCAGTCGATCGCGGTCGGCGGTCACCTTCTCGAGTTCCTGCGCCATGCGCGCACGCAGCGCATGCGACTCGGCGGCCAGCGCCTCGGTGTGGCGCAGGCGGTCGCGCATCAAGGTGCGCGCCTCGCGCTCCTTGGCCAGTTGCTGCTCCAGCGTCTCCGGCCCGGCCGCCGCTGCGGCCGCGCCGGGCGCCGCGTCGGGCGGCAGCCTGCCGTCGATGTCCTGATTGCTCACGGTCGCTTCTCCATCGCTTCGTCGCCCTGCCGCTCGCGGGATGTTAGTGCGTGAAGGCGCGGCAGGCGGCGTTCCGGGTCTGTCCAGCCGTAACAAGCTGTCAACCCTTGGATCGCGCCGCTTGGGGCGCGCGGCCGCATGGGCGTCAGCTCGTCCGCGCATTTCCAGCGAGAAACGCGTGCGAACGCGCCTCGGGACGCGTCCCCGACAATCTACACTTGAGTCCATGAATCCTGTCGTCCTCTCCGTAGCGTTCTCGGTCGCCATCCTCGCCTCGCTGCTGGTCAAGTTCTGGCTCTCGACGCGCCAGATGCGGCACGTCGCCGCCCACCGCGCCGCCGTGCCTGCCGCGTTCGCCGGCACCGTGCCGCTGGAGGCGCACCAGAAGGCCGCCGACTACACGCTGGCCAAGCTGCGCCTGGGCATCGTCAACGACGCGTTCGGCAGCGCGGTGCTGATCTGCTGGACGCTGCTGGGCGGTCTCGCGGCGCTCAACGACCTCGTGCTGGGCTGGGTGGCGCCGCACTGGGGCGCGATGGCCTGCCAGCTGCTGCTCGTCGGCGCATTCATGTTCATCAGCGCGGCGCTCGAACTGCCGTTCGATCTGTACAGCACCTTCCGGCTCGAGCAGCGCTTCGGCTTCAACAAGACGACGCCGGCGCTGTTCGTCAGCGACATGCTCAAGTCGACGCTGCTGGGCATCCTCATCGGCGCGCCGCTGCTGGCGCTGGTGCTGTGGATCATGCAGGCCACCGGCGCGCACTGGTGGGCATGGGCGTGGGTCGCGCTGTCCGTGTTCCAGTTGCTGGCGATGGTGATCTATCCGACGCTGATCGCGCCGCTGTTCAACAAGTTCGAGCCGCTGGCCGACGCCGCGCTCGTCACGCGCGTGCAGACGCTGATGCAGCGCTGCGGCTTCCGCGCCAAGGGCTTCTTCGTGATGGACGGCAGCCGCCGCTCGGCGCACGCCAACGCGTACTTCACCGGCTTCGGCGCGGGCAAGCGCGTCGTCTTCTTCGACACCCTGCTCAAGCGCCTGAACGGCGACGAGGTGGAGGCCGTGCTCGCGCACGAGCTGGGCCACTTCGCGCATCGCCACATCGCCAGGCGCGTGGTGCTGATGCTGGCATTCAGCCTCGCGGGCTTCGCGCTGCTGGGCTGGCTCGCGACGCAAGCCGGTTTCTACCTGGGTCTTGGCGTCGTGCCCAACCTGCCGGCGAGCAACGACGCGCTGGCGCTGCTGCTGTTCATGATGGGCCTGCCGCCGTTCATGTTCTTCGTCGCGCCGATCTTCGCGAGCCTGTCGCGCCGCGACGAGTACCAGGCCGACGCCTACGCCCGCAGCAAGGCCAACGCCGCCGACCTGGTGCGGGCGCTGCTCAAGCTCTACGAGGACAACGCGTCCACGCTGACGCCCGATCCGGTCTACGTGCGCTTCTACTATTCGCACCCGCCGGCGTCGTCGCGCATCGCGGCACTCGGCATGGCCGACGCCAACCTCGCCGGAGCGAGGGCTTGAGCGCCGGCTCGCGCGGCGCGCCGCCTCCCTCGAAGCTCGAGCTGGCGCGCGTCGTCGGCGTGCATGGCCGGCACTCGGTCATCGAGACGGCCGACGGCACGCGCATGCTCGCGCATGGCCGCGGCAAGAAGAGCGAAGTGATCGTCGGCGACCACGTGCGATGGCAGGTCTCAGGCGACGAGGGCGTGATCGAATCCTTCGAGCCGCGCACCAGCCTCCTCAAGCGCCAGGACGAATGGCGCAGCAAGAACTTCGCGGCCAACATCGACCTGCTGCTGATCATGGTGGCCACTGACCCGCCGTACAGCGAGTCGCAGCTGGCGCGAGCGCTGATCGCCGCCGAGGACGGCCGCATCGCGGTCAGGATCGTCCTCAACAAGATCGACCTGCCCGAGGCCGTCGCCGCCCGCGAACGCCTGGCGCCGTATCGCCGCATGGGCTACGACGTTCTCGAGGTGGCGGTCAAGACCGATCCCGTCGGCACCAAGGCGCTGTTCGTTCCGCTGCTCAAGGACAAGACGACGCTGGTGCTGGGCCCCAGCGGCATGGGCAAGAGCACGCTGGTGAACCTGCTGGTGCCGCACGCCGACGCGCAGGTGGGCGAGATCTCCAAGGCGCTGAAGTCGGGCAAGCACACGACCACCACCACCACCTGGTACTGGCTGGACGACGATCGCAAGAGCGCGCTGATCGATTCCCCCGGCTTCCAGGAATTCGGCATCCATCACATCCAGTCGGCCGAGCTCGGCTCGCTGATGCTGGACTACGGCATGTACCTGGGCGACTGCAAGTTCGCCAACTGCACGCACCGCCACGAGCCGTCATGCGGCGTGCGCGCGGCGATCGCACGCGGCGACATCTCGCCGTCGCGCGAGCGCATCTACGAAGAACTGATGGGCGAGCTGGAGCGGGCGGCGTCGCGGCATTGAGGCGGGCGTCAGCCGACCCGCGATCGGCGGGCAGCACAGCCTGCGGCGCTGCCGGCCCGGCGAGGCACTACGATAGTCGCGGCACGACGCCGCCCGTGCGCCGCATGTAGTCGCGGTACTCGTCGCCGAAGACCGAAATCATCATCGCCTCCTCGTTGGGCACGCGCACGCCCACCAGCAGCGCGACCGCCACCAGCGCCGCGGGTCCGGCGATCCAGTTGGCCAGCAGCAGCGCCTGGCCGATGCCCGACACGAAGAACGACGTGTACATGGGATGCCGCACGAAGCGGTAGACGCCGCGCGTGACGAGGCGGTGCTGCGCATCGATCTCCAGCGTCACCGACCAGTTCTCGCCGAGGTCGACGTGCGAGCGCCAGAACAGCCACAGGCCGGCAGCCATCGCGAGGGCGCCCAGCGGCAGGCAGGCCGACGGCTGCGCGCGGTCGGCGACATCCAACAGCGGCGTCCAGACGAACAGCAGCGGCAGCGCGATCTGGCCGAGGCCCACCAGCGCGACCAGCGCGCGGTCGCGCGCGTCGCCCTTGTCCGTCTTGTGCTGCTTGCGCGCGCGGCGGATGAACACGCCGCGGATCGCGAGGTAGGCGGCCGTGAAGGCGATGAACGCGCACGAGGAAGGCGGTGTCGTCATGCCTGCAGTATCGAAGCGCGAGGTCTGTCGGCCCACGCCATTTCGGGGGACTTGACGCCCCGGCTCGCAGATCAGCACGGAATCAGGGCAGCAGGTTGGCCAGCTTCAGCAACGCCACCAGCAACATCCACAGCACGACCGAACGCCACACCAGCCCGACGACGATGCCGAGATGGCCCAGTTGCGGCGGCATGCCTTGCGTGGTGCTGCCACCCGACTCGAACGCGGCCGCGCCCTCGCCGCTGCTGAACGTCTTCGAGCGGTCGGGCGTGATGCCAGGCGCGGTGCCGCCCCCCAGCTGCACGCCCACGGCGCCCGCCGCGGCGGCCAGGATGATGCCTTCGTTGGCGTGCTTCCACAGGCCGGCATCGCGCTTCCAGCCGTCGATCGCGTCCTGGAAGTTGCCGACCACCGCGAAGCCGAAGGCGGTCAGGCGCGCGGGGATGTGGTCGATCAGGCTGAACAGGCGTTGCGACAGCGCCATCAGGTTCTCGTTGATCGGCGTGTCGAGCGACTTGCTGCGGAACGTCCAGTAGCGCGACGCGAACTCCGCCATGCGGTACAGCACCGCGCCGGCCGGGCCCAGGCCCAGCGTCGAGAACACGATGAAGCAGAAGAACACGCCGAACACGTGGCGGTGCGCGGCCAGCAGCGAGTGCTCGATCATGTGGCGCAGCAGTTCGGTACGCGGCAGCTCGGAGGCGTCGAGATGGCGCCACTCGGCCAGCAGCCGGCGCGCCTCGGGCTCGTCGCCGCCCTCGAGCGCGGTGCGGATGTCGGTGAAGTAATGGCTGAACTGGCGAAAGCCCAGCGTGAGGTACAGGATCGCCACGTTGAAGGCCAGCGCCGCGAACACGTTGTAGTGCGCGATGCCGATGTACACGAGCGCGGCCGCGAGCGCCGGTGCGATGACGGTGACGATCCACACGATCTTCGCGTGCTGCGGCTTGCCGGCGTCGAAGTTGCGGCCCGTCCAGCCCACCCACGAGGCGAGCGAATAGTGCACGACGTTGTTGCGCGGGAGCGGCTTGATCTGCTCGAGCAACAAGGCGAAGAGGACGGCGACGAAACTCATTGAGACGGATCATAGCCGCAGCACGACGGCACGCCGCCCGCGTCGCGGGCGTGCAGCCGCTGCGTGTCAGCGCGCCAGGAAGCCGTACAGGTTGCGCAGCATCGCGGCCGTGGCGCCCCAGACGAAGTACGGCTCGCCGCTCGCGTCGGCGCCCCAGGGCATGGCCAGGAACCGGCGCGCCAGGCCCTGGAACTCGAACGCATGGCGGCGGTGGTTGGCCGGATCCATCAGGAACGCGAGCGGCACCTCGAACACCTCGGCGACCTCGAAGGCGTCGAGCGCCAGCGCGCGCGGCGGATCGAGCAGCCCGATGACCGGCGTGACCTCGTAGGCCGTCACCGTCGTGTACGTGGGCAGCACGCCGATCACCTCGATCTCGTCGGCCGCCAGGCCCACCTCTTCATGCGCCTCGCGCAGCGCGGTGGCGACGGCGTCGGCGTCCTGCGGATCGGTGCGGCCGCCCGGAAAGCTGATCTGGCCGGCGTGGTCGTTGAGGTGGTCGGTGCGCCGGGTCAGCAGCACCGTGAGCCCGCCGGGACGCCGCACCAGCGGCACCAGCACCGCCGCCTGGCGCACCGGTCGCTCGGACAGGCGCTGGCCGTCGCCGACGAACTCGGGCGTCCAGGCGGGCTCGTCGTTCGCGCCCGCGTCGGCGCTCGTGCGTGACAGCGCTCGCAGCGTGGGCGCGAAACGCGCGCGCAGCGCATCGGGCGTGAGGCGCTCGGGCGCGACGGCCGGCAGGTGCGCATCGACGCCGACGACCGGCGCGAGCCGCGGCTCGCGGATGGCGGCGCGCGGTGGCGCGTCAGGGTGGGACGGATCGTCGGAGGCAGGCATTCGGTCGGGGTCGCGCGTTCAGGGGTCGGGCGACGATTGTCCGACCGCATCGCCCGCGATGCACGCGCGCTGGCCCATCACCCCACGAGCCCTCGGAATCGCGGTCCGTCACGCCGGCGTCTCGTGGTGCACGACCAGATCGCCGCGGTAGCCGACGACGCGACCGAGGCCCGGCACCGCCGCCTCGACGCGGAAGCGCAACCGGCGGCCGTCGCCCGTCTCCTCGGCCACGATCCGCGGCCGCAGCCATGCCGGGCACGGTATGCCGAGAAAGCGCATCGCCTGCAGTTGCAGGCGCAGTCCGCCGTCGATCGCGTCGAGCGCGAACGCGAGCCGCGCGGGGCCCATGCGCTCGACCACGCGCCCGTCGACGAGGCGCAGGCTCGAGCGCATCGTGCGGCCCGGGAAATGCCGTGTCCACGTCTCGACGCCGGGCGCGGCGTCGAGCTCGAAGCGGATGGCGCCCGAGGCCGACCGTCGCGGGCTGCCCAGGCACCAGGCCAACGCGCGGCCCAGCGTCGACGTCGGCGGATCGGTCTCCACCACGCCGTGCAGTTCGTGCCGACCCGACAGCCGATGGAAGCGTTGCAGCGCCGGCGCCAGCGACGCGAAGCGGTCGCCCATCGCGCGCTCGAACAGCGTGCCCTCGCTCATTCGATGCTCCACGCGATGTGGCGTCTGCGGGTCTCGCGCGCGAAGTCCTCCAGCGTCAAGGCGCCGACGCAGGGCCGCGCGCCGATCGCGGGCGCGTCGCCGGCCGCGAGCTTGCGCACCAGCGCGGCGGCGGCGAGCGTGGGCACCCACGGGCCGTCGCCGTGCGTGGCCACCAGCGTCCAGGTGCGGCTCGCGCGGCGGCCTTGCGCATCGAGGCCGCGCGCCGTCACGTGCATCGCGCCGGCGGCGGTGCCGAAGTCCATGAAGCGATCCGAGCAGCGCTTGAGCCACCCGGCATGCCGCCCCCAGTCGCGCACGAGGCCCAGCCGGCCGGCCAATGCCATCGCGTTCATCCCCAGGTGCAGCGCGGCGAGTTCCAGCCCGGCGCGAAAGCGCACGACGGGTGGACCGGCATGGCGTGCCGGCAGCAGCGCCAGGTCGGGAACGTCGCACGGCGACAGCAGCCGCCAGCCGACCGGCGCCGGATAGCGGCGCGCCCGCGTCCGCAGCCAGCCGGTCAGCGTCGCGCCGTCCGCATGCGCGATCGGCCGGCCGCAATAGCTCAGCACGGCCCGGACGGTCGACAGCCCGCGCTCGGTGCGGTTGCCCGGGCTGATGCCGATGTCGATGGCATCGACGCGCCGCCAGCCGCGCGTCAGCTCGTCGACGGCCGCGCCGGACAACGCCGGCACCGAACTCGCGCCGCTCAGCACGCACACGCCGGCCGCCGTGGCGGCGACGTCGACGGCCGCGATGCCGGCGACGAACTCGCGGCCGTCGGCCAGGTCGACGTAGTGGACGCCGGCGGCCGTGCAGGCCAGCGCGACGCGGTAGTCCTGCCCCTGGAACGGCCCGCCGGCGTGCACGACCACGCGCACCTGCAGGCGATCGAGCCAGGCGGGGAAGTCGTCGGACATCGCGTCCAGCGCGACGCTGCCCAGCGCGGCGGCGGCGGTCGCCTGCAACCCGGTCACCAGCGCCGCCGCCTGCTGCGCCGAGCGTCCCGCGACGATCACGTGCAGGCCGGACTGCAGCGACAGCCGCTCGACCAGTCGGCGGCCGAAGAAGCCGTAGCCGCCGATGACGATTACGCGAAAGGGTTCGGATGGGGATGGGTCGGTCATCGGTGCCGAAGTGTCTCAGGCTTGCACGGCCATCCATCGCCGGAAACGAAAAAGCCCGGCACTGCCGGGCTCTTGCGGTCCGTGTCAGGCGCCGAAGACGGCGCCCGAAACATCAGGCCAGCTTTTCCTTGATGCGCGCCGACTTGCCCGAGCGATCGCGCAGGTAGTACAGCTTGGCGCGGCGGACGTCGCCGCGGCGCTTGACTTCGATCGACGCGATCAGCGGGCTGTACAGCTGGAACGTGCGTTCCACGCCTTCGCCGCTGGAGATCTTGCGAACGATGAAGTTGGAGTTCAGGCCACGGTTGCGACGGGCGATCACGACGCCTTCGTACGCCTGGACGCGCTTGCGCGTGCCTTCGACGACGTTGACGTTCACGATCACGGTGTCGCCGGGAGCGAACACGGGGATGGTCTTGCCGAGGCGGGAAATCTCTTCCTGCTCGAGGGTAGCGATCAGATCCATGGGGAACCTTCAGTCAAAACCCGTTCTTGGCGGCGCACTATTGCTTTGAATGCGGCACTGGAGTCCATCCAGGTGTGAAGGCAGCGGACTGCGGATTGACAGTCCGGCGCCCTCTACGGCCACTTCTGCCCGGCAGAGGAACGGTAAGCCCGCGATTATAGCGTGCCGCAATCCAGATTGGCGAGAAACTTCTCGTCGGCCTTCGTGAGCCGTCCCGCGGCGCGGGCGGCCGCGATCAGGTCGGGGCGGCGGCGGGCCGTCAGCGCGAGCGACTGCTCGCGGCGCCAGCGTGCGATGTCCTTGTGATGGCCGGACAGCAGCACCGGCGGCACCGGCACCTCGCCCCCGGGCGTGGCCAGGCGTTCGGGCCGGCTGTAGTGCGGGCAGTCCAGCAGGCCCTGCTCGAAGCTGTCCTGCAGGTGCGACTGCTCGTCGCCCAGTACGCCGGGCATCAGGCGGGCGATCGCATCCAGCAGCGTCAGCGCCGGCAACTCGCCGCCGGACAGCACGAAGTCGCCCAGGCTCAGCTCCAGGTCGACGTGGCGATCGATCACGCGCTGGTCGATGCCCTCGTAGCGGCCGCACAGCAGCGTCGCGCCGGGGCCGTCCGCCCATTCGCGCACCAGCGCCTGGTCGATGCGGCGGCCGGTGGGCGTGAACAGCACGACCGGCCCCGCGGGCGCGCCTGCGTCCGCCCGCGCGCTCGCGACCGCGGCCAGCGCGCGCTCGAGCGGCTCGGCCAGCATCACCATGCCGGGGCCGCCGCCGAACGGGCGGTCGTCGACGCGGCGATAGGTGCCCTCGGCGTGGTCGCGCAGGTTCCACAGCTTCACGTCGACCTGGCCCGAGTCGTAGGCGCGACGCGTGATGCCCTGCGCCAGGAACGGCGCGAACAGGTCGGGGAACAGCGTGATGACGTCGAAGCGCATCGGCAACGGCCGCGTGACGTCTCAATAGTCGAGGCCCCAGTCGACGACGATGCGCCGGCCGGGAATGTCGACCGAGTCGACGTAGGCTTCGACGAACGGGATCAGCCGCTCGTCGGCAGCGGGCTCGGCGGGCGCGGTGCCCTGCCCCTCGCTCGCGACGGGCTTGACGCGCAGCACGCAGTGCGGACCGGTATCGATCAGGCCGATGACCTCGCCCAGCGCTGCGTCGTCGCGGTTGAACACGGACAGCCCGATCAGGTCGATCCAGTAGAACTCGTCGGGGTCGGGGTGCGGGAACGTAGCGCGCGACACGAACACGCGCACGCCCTTCATCGCCTCGGCGGCATCGCGGTCGGCGATCTCGGGCGCGGTGCAGACGATCGCGTCGCCCTGGTCGCGCACGCCCTGGACGTTCAGCGCGAACGGCAGCGGCGCGGCAAGCGCGGCCTTCTGGGCGGGTGTCTTGTGCGCCGGCACGACGGCCGGCTTGCCCGGCTTGAGCGGATTAGCGGAGGCGGCGGCCGATGGCGGCTTCGCACTCTCGGCCGGCTTCAGGAACCAGACCTTGGCGGAAAAGAGCGCCTGCGGATCGGACGCGAAGGGCAGCACCTTGATGCCGCCCTTGATGCCCCAGGCGCCGAGGATGCGACCGACTTCGATCGCGTCTTCGGGCCAGGAGAGGTCTTCTTGCTTCGCCGGATCGGTCATCGCGTGGCGACGCGGTCAGCCGCGAAGCGAAGAAGACGAGCCGACATCAGGCAGCGACGGGCGCCGGGGTGCCGACGGCCTTCTTGGCAGCCGTGTCGAGCAGGCGCTGGACGGTGGGCGAGGCTTGCGCGCCGACGCTCTTCCAGTACGTGACGCGATCGAACACGACGCGCAGCGGCTCTTCCTGGCCGGACGCCACCGGGTTGTAGAAACCCACGCGCTCGAGGTAGCGACCGTCGCGGCGTTCGCGCGAGTCGGCGACCACGATGTTGTAGAACGGGCGCTTCTTGGCGCCGCCGCGGGCAAGTCGAATGACGACCATGATGAATTCCTAGATGTTTGGTGAGTTTTGCCGCGCCAGGGAGACACGCAAGGGCAGGCCAAACGTTTGTTGCCTTTGCCGGCCCTGAAGGCCGGCAGCAGCGCTACTATTCGACGCCGTTAGATACGCCGGTGAACTGCTTCCCCGCCTGTGACGGGAACGGAGCTCAGGACGTTAGTCCCAGCGGAGGATCAGTCCGCAAGCCCCAGGCAAGGCACCAGCCAACGCCGAAAACCGAGCATTATAAACTGATCGCCATGAACATTGACAACTCCGCTGCCGCGACGTCGCCGCTGACGCTGCGCGACAGCACCGTCGCCGACGTCGCCGCCTGCGCCGGGATCTACCGCGAGGCCGTGCGCAACGGCACCGGCACCT
>CAIMXF010000509.1 GCA_903845345.1 uncultured beta proteobacterium | reverse complement strand
TCGGGCTCGACGCCCTACATCCAGTTCAAGGAATCGAACTGACGGGTTCGTGGCGCCCTCTCGGCGGCACGCGGTCCGGCTGACCCCCTCCTCAGGCCGGGCCCGGCGTCGCCGAGTGGGCCTCACCCCTGCACTGTGCAAGTTCACGGCGTCGACCCGGTCTCGACGCCGTCTTCATTGGCGCGGGGCGTACCCGCGCCGTCACGACGCGGCGCTAGACTGCCGGCAGCTTGTCTGCCGCCAGGATCCCCGCGTGTACTTCCATAAGATCCGCCACCCGTCCAACTTCCGCTTCGCCAGCAGCCACGCCGGCGGCGCGCTGCAGCTCGGCGACGCCGCGCCGCTGCAGGCCCGCGTGCGCGACCTCGGCGAGGATGTCTTCCACGTCGAGTTCGGCGACGACGCGCGCTGGCCGCTCGATCCGCGCCTGCTGCGCATGCGCGACGACGCGTTCGCCGGCACTTCCACGCACCGCCTCGGCTTCGACCCGGACGGCACGCTGCGTCTCGAGGATGCGCAGGGCGCGCGCGTGCTCGCGGGCGTCCCGCGCGCGAGCGTGGGCGTGTGCGGCAAGGCGTGGCTGGTGCAGCTCGCGCGCGACGACGACATGCGCTTCTACGGGCAGGGCGAGAAGGTGACCGGGCTCGAGAAGTCCGGCAAGCGCACCAAGTTCTGGAACCTCGACGTGTGGGGCGACCACCCGATGCCGGTGATCATCGACGGCCAGGCCGATCCGCAGTACGCCGCGATCCCGTACCTGCTGATCCGCAACGGCGCGCACTGGATCGGCGTGCTGGTCGACCATCCGGGCAACGTGTTCATGGACACCGGCTCGAACTGGTTCTTCAGCGGCCGCGACGACCTCGACGCGCCGGCCAGCCTGTGGTTCGGTGCCGACGAGGGCGTGCCGGCGTTCTACGTGATCGCGGGCGACAGCATGGCCTCGGTCACGCGTCGGCTGCAGCGCCTGGTGGGCGTCACGCCGTTGCCGCCGCTGTGGTCGCTGGGCCATCATCAATGCCGCTGGGGGTATGCGGGAACGCGCGACCTGAATGCGCTCGACGCGGCCTTCACCGAGCACGAGTTCCCCAACGACGGCCTGTGGCTGGACATCGACTACATGGACGACTTCAAGGTCTTCACGACCAGTCCCGCGCAGTTCGGCGACCGCGCCGCGGAGCTGCGCGCGCTGACCGACAAGGGTCGGCGCGTGGTGCCCATCCTCGATCCGGGCGTCAAGGTCGCCGACCACTACGAGGTCGCCGAGAGCGGCACGAAGGCGGACATCTTCTGCAAGAACCCGGAAGGCCAGCCCTACGTCGGCTTCGTGTGGCCGGGCCGCACGTGGTTCCCCGACTACTCGCTGCCCGAGGGCCGCGCGTGGTGGGCGGGCTACGCGCGCCAGTTCCGCGACTGGGGCTTCAGCGCCGCGTGGATCGACATGAACGACCCGAGCACCGGCGCCGCCGAGGTCGACGACATGCGCTTCCAGCGCGGCCAGCGGGATCACTGGACATACCACAACCTGTATGCGACGGGCATGGCGCAGGCGACGTGGGAAGGCTTCAAGGCGGCGCAGCCGGACGAGCGTCCGTTCATCCTGTCGCGCAGTGCGGCCGCCGGATCGAGCCGCTGGACGGCGCTGTGGACCGGCGACAACTGGAGCAACTGGCACCACCTGCGCCTGAGCATTCCCGGCACGCTGAACCTGGCGCTGTCGGGCCTGCCGTTCAACGGCCCCGACGTGCCCGGCTTCGGCGGCCACGCCGACGGCGAACTCGCGATCGCCTGGTACAAGGCCGGCATGCTGTTCCCGTTCCTGCGCAATCATTCGTGCAAGGGCTCGGCGCCGCAGGAGCCGTGGCAGTTCGGGCCGCAGGCGCTGGCCGTCATCCGACACTTCGTGCGGCTGCGCTACAAGCTGCTGCCTTACCTGTACCAGCTGTGGGTCGCGCAGGCGCGCGACGGCACGGCCGTGATGCGTCCGCTGTTCCACGACTTCGACAACGCGGACGGCCTCGAGCTCGACCGCATCGACGACCAGTTCCTGGTCGGCCCGGCGATCATGCAGGCGCCGCTGCTGCACCAGGGCCAGCAGCAACGCGTCGTGGCGCTGCCGGGCATCGGCCGCTGGATGGATGCCGGCAGCGGCCGCTTCGTGCGCGCGGGCCGCAGCATCAACGTGCGCAGCGACGTCGCGTCGACGCCGCTGTACGTGCGCGAAGGCCAGCTGGTGCCGATGCAGCCGGGCGAGCGCACCACGCAGTTCAACGACCTCGCCGACATCGAGCTGCACGTGATCCTCGGCGCGGGCTGCGCCGATGCGGCGGTGCTGGACTATGCGTTCGACGACGGCCTCACCGATGCCCACGCGCGCGGCGAACGCGGCGTCGTGCGCTTCCGCGCGACGCGCACGGGCGACGCGATCGCGCTGCACGTCGAATCCCGGCAATCGTGGAAGCCGTTGCGCGTGCGCGTGGTCGGCTACGACGGCGCGAGCTCCGCGGTCGTCGCGCTGGCGTCCGGCGACGTGTCGCAGGCGCTGGCGCCCGACACGTGGACGTTCGCCGGCCAGCCGCTGGCCGTCGGCCGGGGGCCGGTCTTCACCGTCTGAGGCGACGACGAGAAACGGCGGTGTCGGCCGCTATCGACCGCACACCGCCGCCTTTGCGCTCATGCGCGGGACGCGCGCGCGAGGACGCGACGTGGCTCAGGGCGCCGTCAGCAGGTCGGCCAATTCGCTGAACGAGGCCTCGTAGCCGGGATAGTGCTTCGCGCCTTCGGCGACGTACTCTTCCTTGGTGATCTTCTTCTTGAACAGCGCTTCGCTCTGGTCGGCGAACCATTCGCGGTCGTTGGTCGAATCGAGCGGGATCTTCTTGTAGTTCGGATCGGCCTTCACTTGCGTGATGACGTGCGACATGCGGTTGTCGAACGCGGCCGACGACGCGTTCGACGCGGTGGCCGACAGCAGGCCCGCGGCCAGCACGGCGGCGGTGGCGATGGCGGCAGTGGCGCGCTGCGCCCTGGTGCCCTGGAATTCTTTCATGGATATCTCCGATATTCGAGTGGGGTGAGCTTGCGCGGCCGGCCGACCACGCGATGCGATGTTTGTCCGACTCGCGTGCTGGTTAGCACGTCGAGCCGTGTTCCGGCGGCACGCACGTCTGCTGCGCCGCTGACATGAAGTCTAGGACGCATGCATTGGCGAGTCACTGCAACTCGTGCCTTGAAAGTCGCGCTTCGTCGCAATGCGGTCCGAAGGCTGCTGGTCGAGAGGCGAAGTCATTCCTGTCGAGGAGGACTTCATCACGCCGCGGATCTGCCGACGCGCGCGGCGCGTCGTGTTTTCGCGGACTGGACTATCCCTGATCGGACGGATCGCCGAACGCCCGGACGAGCGCCGCGGCGAACTCCGGCGTACCGGTGAACGTCAACGTCACCGCGTGCCAGCCGCCCCCCTCGTCGGCCACCTGCAGGTCGTGATCCCACTCGCCGCCGTCGTCGTGCGGGCCGTGCGCGTGCGGGAACGCGTGCCAGGCCCAGGCGAGCAGCCGCTGCGCCTCGTCCAGCGCCGCGGCGTGCTGCGCGGCGGCGGTCGAAGCCAGCGCCTCGATGGTCACGACGCCCTCGTCGTTGTCGCTGATGTCCAGCGTGAGCAGGCGCAGCGCGGTCATGCGGCAGGCGCGGTCGGCGCGGTCGGCGCGCTGACCGGCTGCGCGCGCGTCGCCTCGCCGAACAGCTGGTCGAGGGCGGCGTTGAACACGCGGAAGTCGAGTGGCTTCGTCCAGTAGTCGTCGAAGCCGGCCTGCAGTGCGCGCTGGATGTCCGCGGCAATCGCGTTGGCCGACAGCGCCACCAGGCGCAGTCCCGCCGTCGCCGGATCGGCGCGCAGCCGGCGCAGCACCTCGAGGCCGTCGATGTCGGGCAGTTGCATGTCCACCAGTGTCAGGGCGGGCAGCGTCTGCGCGGCGCGCGCGACGCCGCTGGCGCCGTCGGGCATGCTGTCGAACTCGATCCCGGGCCGGCGCCGCACCAGCTCGCTGACGATGAGCACGTTGACGGCGTTGTCCTCGATGTAGAGCAGGCGCTGCGCGGGCAGCGCGAGCGGGCCGGAGTCGGCGGCGGCGTCGAGCACCACCTCGAACACGCTGCCGACACCGCGCGCGCTGTGCACGCCGATGCGGCCGCCCATGCCCTCGACGAGCGCCTTGACGATGGTCAGGCCGATGCCGGTGCCCTCGATGCCCTCGCGCTCGGCGCCGGCGCGGTTGAACGGCTCGAACGCGTGGTGCTGCTGCTCGGGCGTCATGCCGACGCCGTCGTCGGACACGCGGATCAGCACGCGGCCGGCGTCCGGCGACACCTCCAGCCGCACGCTGCCGCCGGGCCGGTTGTACTTGATCGCGTTCGTCAGCAGGTTCACGAGCACCTGCTTCAGCCGCGTGGCGTCGGCACGCACGTGCAGCGGGCTGGTGGGCGCGACCACCGTCACGCCATGCTGGATCGCCAGGCCCTCGACCAGCGGCAGGGTCTGCTCGATGACGCTGGCCATGCGCACCGGCTGCAGCACCACGTCGCGCGCGGGGCCGTCCAGGCGCGACAGCTCCAGCACGTTGTTGATGAGCGTGAGCAGGTGCTCGCCGGCGGAGTGGATGTGCTCGAGCCGCGCCTGGCGGGTGGCGTTGGCCTGCGGGTCGCTGCCGGAGGCCGCGTCGTCGACCATCAGCAGCCGCGTGAAGCCCAGCACCGCGTTCATCGGCGTGCGCAGCTCGTGGCTCATGCGCGCCAGCAGCTCGGACTTGGCCTGGCTCTCGCGCAGCACCAGCTCGCGCTCGTGGCGCGCGGCGGCGGCCTCGTGGGCCTCGGTGATGTCCCAGTTCACGCCCAGGCGCAGGCGCGTGCGGCCGCGCTCGTCGCGCACGGGCAGCGAACTCGAAGCGAGCCAGCGCGTCTGCCCGTCCGGGCGCAGGATGCGGAATTCGTAGTACGCGGTGCGGTCGTCGACGCGCGCGCTCTGGATCTGGTCGTTGACGTAGGCGCGGTCGTCCGGATGCACCCACGAGGTCATCTCCTCGAAGCTCGGGCAGTCGGGTCGCGGCGCGCGGCCGCGCAGCGCGAACATCTGGTCGTTCCAGGTCGAGACGCCGCACTCGGGATCCCATTCCCAGATGCCGATCCCCGCCGCGCGCGTGGCCATCACGGTGCGCTCGTTGGCCTCGCGCAGCGCGGCCAGCGCGAGCTCGCGCTCGGTGACGTCGATGGCCACGCCGGTCGCGCGGAACGGGCTGCCCTCGGGCTCGACGCGCGCCCGCGAGACGACGTGGCGCACCTCGCCGCGCACGTTGACGATGCGGTGCGCGATCTCGAGCGGCACGTCGGGCTGCCTGATCCAGTCGAGGCCGACGCGGCGCAGGCGCTCGCGATC
>CAIMXF010000508.1 GCA_903845345.1 uncultured beta proteobacterium | reverse complement strand
GTCGCCGCGGCCGCCGGTTGGTTGACGCCGGCGATGCCCGTCAGGAACGCAGCTTCCAGGTCGGTACGCGGGAACTTCGTCGGTGCCGGGGCGGACGGGAACAGGGTCTGGATCAGCGCAGGCAAGGTCGGGTTCGTCACATAGGGGGCGAAGTTGGTCGCATCGTCCTTCGGCTGCGAGGCGTTGAACTTGTCCTTGTCGTCGAGACCGATGACGACCTCGTTGACCAGCGGCATGCCCAGGCGCGACACCTGCGTCCATGCGCCGCCGTTGCGGTCGGTGGTCTGGTAGCCCGACTTGGGCGTCGGGTCGAGCACGCGGGTCTGGCGCAGCGAGGCCGTCGTCCACGCGCCGATCACCGGGTTCGTGCTGGTCGCGCCGAGGCAGGTCGCCGGCACCTCGAGCTCGAGGGACGTGACGTTCTTGTAGTACAGCGAGCCGTGCGGCGTCGCGCCGAAGTTGCCGGCGGTGTCGATGGTGCCGACGGGTGCGTCGACCATGTCGAAGATCACGCCGAGGTTGACCGCGAACGGATCCTGGCGCTGGCCCACGAACACCTTGCCGGCGGTCGCGCAGCCGGGGATCGTGATCGGGTAGACGTGCGCGGCCGCGTAGGACGCATAGTCGGCGATCGTCTTCTCGCCGATGTTGTCGACCGGCTTGTCGAAGGTCGTCGAGCCCGTCGTCGCATTCTTGATCGCGGCGGGCGTGCCTGTGCGGCGGTCGCCGGTGACCAGCGTCAGCGTATAGGTCTCGTTGACCTGCAGGTGCGGGTCGTGCGCGACGCTGACGGCGCCGTTCTGCAGCGGGGCCTGGTCGACGGCCGTGCCGCCGACCGTCTGCGTCAGCGCGTTGAAGTTGTTCTGGAAGCGGAACTGGAACGTGAGGTGCTCATGCGCGTCGCCGACGTTGTCGACCTCGATCTCGTAGAGCGCGTTCGCATCCATCGCGTGGTAGTTCGGGCCATCGTAGCCGTCCTGCATCGGCTGGTAGTTGGCCACCAGCGTGACGAAGCCGGCGCGGCCGGCCTCGTAGCTGTTGAACATGTAGAAGTCGGACGCGTCGACCTTGGGCGACGTCGAAATGAACGGCGCCTCGCGGTGGCTCGAAGCGAATGCGCTGCCCGCGAGGGCGAGCAGGGCGGCGGCCACGACGGGCGTGGCGCGCAGATGGGGTCGGTCAAGTCGCATGTCATCTCTCCTGGTGCTTGTGATGGACGTATGGCGCGAAGCACCGGTGACCGGACGCGAATCGCGCTGTCGAAGCGCGGTGCTGGCAGGAGTCGTTACGTGGCGCGAAATGCTTCCGGATGCAAAGCGCCGGTTAACCGCTCTCGCGGCGCTGGCATGCATCCGTTCGGGTCTTCCGTGCGTATCCGCGCCCCGGCGCCGCCGGGCAACTCGACGGTGTGCGGGCAGGAAAAAGCCCGCAACGGCCCACCGGCGCCCGGCCTGTGGCCCACGTCGTCGTCGACCCGATGGGCAAGACCCGTCGACCGCTGCGGCCAGCGCGCCCTGCCCGTCCTCGCGACCTTCGCGGGCAGCAGCATCTCCGGCACCTCGATGTCGAGTTCCGGCCGCGCGCGGTCGAGGATCTCGCCCACCGCACGCCGGCATCGGGCACGACGACCCTGCCGTCGAGGCCACGGTCGTGGCGACGGAGCGCCCAGGAAGACGCGGCGCTGCGCGCAGGGCATCGCCAGGCGCGCCCGAGCGGCGGGGAGCTCAGGTGGGCCGACACCGGACTGTCTGTGCCGGAAGCGCAGCCACAATGAAGAAAGCCCGCAAGACGTCGATCTTG
>CAIMXF010000507.1 GCA_903845345.1 uncultured beta proteobacterium | reverse complement strand
GCTCGATCCGCCAGCCCGCCAGCTTCACCGGCGTCACCGGCATCAAGCCGACGTACGGCGTGTGCTCGCGCTTCGGCTTGATCGCGTTCGCCTCCAGCCTCGACCAGGCCGGCCCGCTCGCGCGCTCGGCGCAAGACTGCGCGCTGCTGCTGTCGGCGATGAGCGGCTTCGACGAGCGCGACGCCACCAGCGTGCAGCATCCGCCGCAGGACTTCCACGCGCAGATGCTCAAGGCCCGCGACGGCGCGACCGCGTCGCAGCCGCTCAAGGGCCTGCGCATCGGCCTGCCCAAGGAGTTCTTCCCGGCCGCGCTGGCGGCCGACGTCGGCGGCCGCGTGCGCGCGGCGCTGGCCGAGATGGAGAAGCTCGGCGCGACGCTGGTCGACGTCTCGCTGCCGCGCACGGAGCTGTCGATTCCCGTGTACTACATCATCGCGCCGGCCGAGGCCAGCTCGAACCTGAGCCGCTTCGACGGCGTGCGCTACGGCCATCGGGCCGCGCAGTACGGCGACCTGATGGACATGTACAAGAAGTCGCGCTCCGAGGCCTTCGGCCCCGAGGTCAAGCGCCGGATCATGATCGGCACCTACGTGCTGAGCCACGGCTACTACGACGCCTACTACCTGCAGGCGCAGAAGCTGCGCCGCATGATCGCCGACGACTTCCAGGCCTGCTTCAAGCAGTGCGACCTGATCGCCGGGCCGGTGGCACCGACGGTCGCGTGGAAGCTCGGCGAACAGGGCGGCGACCCGGTCAAGGCCTACCTCGCCGACATCTTCACGCTGCCCGGCTCGCTCGCCGGCCTGCCCGGCATGAGCGTGCCGGCCGGCCTCGGCGACGGCGGCATGCCGGTGGGCCTGCAGCTGTTGGGCAACTACTTCGCCGAGGGCATGCTGCTGCACGCGGCGCATGCGTTGCAGACGGCGACCGACTTCCACCTGCAGCGCCCGAAGGCCTGAGCTGCCGATGAACGCGCGCGCCGATCACCCGCCTCATGCCGTCCCGGTGCGTGGCAGCGTGGTCGCAGGCGATTGCCTGGACGTCTTGCGGTCGACGCCGGCGCAGCGCGTCGACCTCATCGTCACCTCGCCGCCGTACGCCGACCAGCGCGCGTCGACCTACGGCGGCATCGCGCCCGACGACTACGTCGACTGGTTCATGCCGCGCGCCGAGCAGTTCGCGCGCGTGCTCAAGCCCACGGGCTCGCTGGTGATCAACATCAAGGAAAAAGTGGTCGACGGCGAGCGCCACACCTACGTCCTCGAGCTGATCGTCGCGATGCGCAAGCAGGGCTGGCTGTGGACGGAAGAGTACGTCTGGCACAAGCGCAACTGCTTTCCCGGCAAGTGGCCCAACCGCTTCCGCGACGCCTGGGAGCGCTGCCTGCACTTCACGCGCGAAAAGCGCTTCAGGATGAACCAGGACGCCGTCATGGTGCCCATGGGCGACTGGGCCGGCACGCGCCTGAAGACGCTCGGCGCCAACGACGTCGTGCGCCACGATTCGCAGGTGGGCAACGCGTTCGGCAAGAACATCGCCAACTGGCAGGGTCGCGATCGCGCGTACCCCACCAACGTGTTGCACCTGGCCACCGAGTGCGGCAACAAGGGCCACAGCGCCGCGTTCCCGCGGGCCCTGCCGCGCTGGTTCATCGAACTCTTCACCGACCCCGGCGACACCGTGCTCGACCCGTTCGCGGGCTCCGGCACGACGCTCGGCGCGGCGCTCGAACTCGGCCGCAACGCGTTCGGCGTGGAGCTCGCGCCCGCGTACGTCGCGCGCTGCCGCGAGACCCTCGCGACCGCACACGAGGCCGCGCAGGCGCTCGCGCGCGCGGCCGCCGTCACCGAACAAGAACTCATCTCTCCGCGCCGCGGGACCGCCACGGCCAAAGTTTCCAAGGACAGCGTCCCACTATGAGCACCCTCATTCGCGGCTACGAAGTCGTGATCGGCTTCGAGACCCACACGCAGTTGTCGACGGCCAGCAAGATCTTCTCCGGCGCGTCCACGCACTTCGGCGCGGCGCCCAACACGCAGGCCTCGGCCGTCGACCTCGCGCTGCCCGGCACGCTGCCCGTGCTCAACCGCGGCGCGGTCGAACGCGCGATCCGGCTGGGCCTGGCGGTCGACGCGACCATCGCGCCGCTGTCGATCTTCGCGCGCAAGAACTACTTCTATCCCGACCTGCCCAAGGGCTACCAGATCAGCCAGTACGAGATCCCGGTGGTGCAGGGCGGCACGGTGGCGTTCATGCACGACGGCGAGTTGCGCACGCTGCGGCTGACGCGCGCGCACCTCGAAGAGGACGCCGGCAAGTCGGTGCACGAGGGCCACGCCCACATGTCGGGCATCGATCTCAACCGCGCCGGCACGCCGCTGCTGGAGATCGTCACCGAGCCCGACCTGCGCTCGTCCACCGAGGCGGTCGACTACGCGAAGGCGCTGCACGCGCTGGTCCAGTGGCTCGACATCTGCGACGGCAACATGCAGGAAGGCTCCTTCCGCTGCGACGCCAACGTGTCCGTGCGCCGCCCGGGCCAGCCGTTCGGCACGCGCCGCGAGATCAAGAACCTGAACAGCTTCCGCCACCTGCAGCAGGCGATCGACTACGAGATCAACTGGCAGATCGACGAGATCGAGAACGGCGGCAAGATCGTGCAGGCCACCGTGCTGTTCGACCCGGACACCGGCGAGACCCGCATGATGCGCACCAAGGAAGACGCGCAGGACTACCGCTACTTCCCCGACCCCGACCTGCCGCCGCTGGTCATCTCGCGCGAATGGGTCGAGCAGGTTCGGGCGCAGATGCCCGAGCTGCCGCGCGCGATGGCCGAGCGCTTCCAGAAGGCCGACGGCCTCGCCCCGGCGGACGCCGCGCTGATGACGCAGTCGCTCGCCACCGCGCGCTTCTACGAGGCCGCGCGCGACGCGGGCGCGCCGGCCAAGCTCGTCGCCAACTGGGTGATGGGCGAGATCTCGCGCCGGCTCAACGCCGACGGCCTCGCCATCGTCGAGAGTCCCGTCGACGCCGCGCTGCTGGCCGCGCTGATCAAGCGCATCCAGGACGGCACGATCTCCAACAACGCCGCGCGCCAGGTGTTCGACGCGCTGTGGACGCGCGAGAAGGGCACGGCGGGCAACGTCGACGAGACGATCGATCGTCTGGACGTTCGCACGAACAACGATGCCGGCGAACTCGAGTCCATCGTCGATGGCGTGCTCGCGGCCAACCAGAAGTCGGTCGACGAGTTCAAGGCCGGCAAGGAGAAGGCGTTCCAGGCGCTCGTCGGCCAGGCGATGAAGGCCAGCAAGGGCAAGGCCAACCCGGCGCAGGTCAACGAGATGCTGAAGAAGAAGCTGGCCGGCTGAGCGCGCTTGCCGCCATCGCGGCGCGGCTCAGAGCGGCGCGCGTGTGCGGCCGCCGCGCTCGGCCGCTCCGGAGCAAGGCCGGACGCCTCTCGGGGGCTGTCTGCGGCATTGCACAGACTCGGGTCGTCATTGACTCGCCGCGTTGATGGCCTTGCGCGCGTCGGCCTGGAAGCCGACCGGGTCGGCGATGCCCGCGAGCCGCAGGTCCTCGCTGCCGGTGCCGCGTATCGTCAGCGTGCCGTAGCCGGCCATGCGCTGCCACAGGTTCTGGTCGACGTCGAGGCTCTCGACGCGGTTGAGCATCACCGTGGAGGTGTGGCGGCTCACGAGGCCGGTCTGCAGGACGAGGTAGCGGTCGGTCAGCTTGACGCTCATCGCGCGCCGCCGTGCCAGCGCGCCGCCGACGAACCACAGGAACATGAGCGCGCCAAAGGCCGCCACGGCGTAGCCGGGCTGGTCCTGGCGCAGCAGGCCCCAGCCCGCCAGCGCCAGGCCGAGCAGTCCGAAGAACACGCGCGGCCACAGCGCCCACCACGAGGTGCAGGCCTCGCGCAGGATGATCTCTCCACTGCCGGAAACGTCTGTCTGGGTGTTCATGTCAGTTGGTCTTCTGCGGTGCGTCGCCCGGCAGCGCGTCGGAGTAAAGAAAGCACTGCAGCGTCTCGGTGCCGTGCGTGAAGGTCATCTGGCGCTCCTTGGTCACCACGTCGATGCTGTCCTTCTTGTTGACGTAGCGGGCCTCGCGCCCGCCCGGCACGCGCGCGACCGTCCAGTCGTGGCCCTCGAAGTGGAGCTGGCCCTGGCGCGGCGTGAGTTCGGCGGTGAGCAGCCGCCGGCCGGTGCACTGGTAGCTCACGGTCATGGCCTGCGCGCCGGCGGCGGCGAAGGCCAGGGCGGCCAGCATCGCCATCCGGATGGCGCGAGGCGGGCAAACGGGGCGATGGGTCATGGCTTCAGGCTTTCGTCAGGCGTCGATGCCGTAGCGGGCGCGATACGCGGCGACGGCCGTCGCGTTCGCGGACAAGGCGGGGTCGCCGGTGGTGGCGAGCAGCTGCATCAGGTCGGCCAGGGTGGCGATGGACACCACCTTCAGCCCGAGCGACTGCTCCACGTACTGCACGCCGGAGCGGCGATCGTCTCCGTCGTCGCGCGCGCGTTCCTGGCGGTCCATCGTGATGGCCACGCCCACCGGCTCGGCGCCGACGGCGCGGATCAGGTCGGCGGCCTCGCGCTTGGAGGCGCCGTCGGTGATCACGTCGTCGATGATCATCACGCGGCCCTTGACCGGCGCGCCGACCAGCGTGCCGCCTTCGCCGTGATCCTTGGCTTCCTTGCGGTTGTACGCATAGGTGACGTTCTTGCCGTGCTTCGCGAGTCCGATGGCCACCGCGGCGGCCAGCGTGATGCCCTTGTAGGCCGGGCCGAACAGCATGTCGAACTCGACGCCCGACACCAGCAGCCGGCGTGCATAGAATTCGCCCAGGCGCATGAGCTTCATGCCGTCGTCGAAGAACCCGGTGTTGAAGAAGTAGGGCGACTTGCGCCCTGCCTTCGTCGTGAAATCACCGAACCGAAGAACACCGGCCTCCACCGAGAACTGGACGAATTCCTGCGCGAGCAGGTCGTTGGTGGGCGCGGCAGCAGTCATGGAGGAAGCCTTGGGATTTCGCCTGGTGACATTGAACCTGAACGGGATCCGTTCAGCCCACAACAAGGGTTTCCTGGCGTGGGCGGAGACGATGAAGGCCGATTGTATGGGCGTGCAGGAGGTCAAGGCGCAGCACGAGCACGTGCACGAGACCTTCGACACCCTCGACGGCATGGCCGGGCGCTTCCACTACGCCGTCAAGAAGGGCTACTCGGGCGTCGGCCTGTACAGCCGCGTCGCGCCGACCGAGGTCGTCACCGGCTTCGGCGACGCCCAGTTCGACGAGGAAGGCCGCTACATCGAGTTCCGCTTCGACAAGCCGTCGCCCGGGCTGCAGCATCCGTTCGAGAAGCTGAGCATCATCAGCTGCTACTTCCCGAGCGGCTCGTCCGGCGAGGAACGCCAGGCCGCCAAGTTCCGCTTCCTCGACCTGATCTATCCGCACCTGATGGCGCTGAAGGGCCAGCGCGAGTTCATCCTCGTCGGCGACATCAACATCGCCCACAAGGCCATCGACCTGAAAAACTGGAAGGGCAACCAGAAGAACTCCGGTTTCCTGCCCGAGGAGCGCGAGTGGATGACCCGGCTGCTGACCGACGGCGGCCTCGTGGACGTCTTCCGCACGCTCAACGACCAGGAAGAGCAGTACACGTGGTGGAGCAACCGCGGCCAGGCGTGGGCCAAGAACGTGGGGTGGCGGCTGGACTACCATTTGGCGACACCGGGCGTCGCCGCGCTCGCGCGCAAGGAGCAGATCCACCTCGAGTCGCGCTTCAGCGACCATGCGCCGTTGACGATCGACTACGACTTCACCCTGTGAACGAAGCGCGTTGGCGGCACGGCGGCTCCGCCCGCCGCATCGATCGCGAGGTGAGCTTCGCACTAAACTGGCTCACCCAGGAGGCCCGATGTCCCTGCTTCGCCGCCAGTTCCTCTCGCTCGTCGCCAGCATCCCGAGCCTCGCCATGCGCTCCTCGGAAGCCGCCGAAGCCACCGCGCCTGCCATGCCGCACGTGCCGTGGTCGCGCAACGCCGCGATCTACGAAATCAACATCCGCCAGTTCACGGCCGACGGTACCTTGAAGGCCGCGATGGGCGACCTGCCGCGCCTGAAGGCGCTGGGCGTCGACATCCTCTGGCTGATGCCGCTGCAGCCGATCGGGCAACTGCATCGCAAGGGCACGCTGGGCAGCTACTACTCGATCCGCGACTACACCGCGGTCAACCCGGAGTTCGGCACGCTGGCCGACGCGCGCGCGTTCGTGCAGGCCGCGCACGCGCTCGGCATGAAGGTGATCCTCGACTGGGTGGCCAACCACACGGCGTTCGACCATCCGTGGACGCGCGAGCACAAGGACTGGTACAAGCTCGACGCGCACGGCGACATCTTCCCGGTGACGTTCAACGCGGGCACGCCGGGCGAGGAGCACTGGTCGGACGTCACCGGACTGAACTACGACGCGCCCGCGCTGCGCGACGCGATGATCGCGGCGATGCAGTTCTGGGTGCGCGAGACCGACCTCGACGGCTTCCGCTGCGACGTCGCGAGCTCGGTGCCGACGCCGTTCTGGGAGCGCGCGCGGCGCGAGCTCGATGCGGTCAAGCCGATGTTCATGCTGGCCGAGTCCGACGCGCGCGACCTGCATGGCAGCGCGTTCGACATGACCTACGGCTGGGATCTCGCGGCGCTGTTCGAGAAGGTCGGCAAGGGCCGGGCCGGCGCCGCCGAACTGCGCGACTGGGCCGCGAAGGAGCCGCACGGCTACCCGTCCTCGGCCTACCGCATGCGCTTCACCACCAACCACGACTTCAACTCGTGGAACGGCACCGATGCCGAGCTGTACGGCGCCAACTACCTGCCGCTGGCCGTGCTCACGTTCACGCTGCCCGGCATGCCGCTGATCTACGGCGGGCAGGAGTCGCGGCTCGCGAAGCGGCTGGAGTTCTTCGAGAAGGATCCGATCGCGTGGAAGACGTACGAGCTGGCACCGTTCTACGCGAAGCTGCTGGCGCTCAGGCACGCGCATCCGGCGCTGGCAAGCGGCCAGTACGGCGGCGCGCTGACGGTGCAGGACGTCGGCAACGACCAGGTCTTCGCGTTCATGCGCAGCGTGCCGGCCGACAGCGTGACCGTGGCCGTCAACGTGACCGCCTCCGAGCAGACGTTGCGCCTCGGCGGCAGCGAGCGCAGCCTGCCGGCGCATGGCTGGCTGATCGAGGCGGCATGAGCGCCGCCCGGCCGCCCGAAGGCGCTCGCCCCGCAGCCGTCAGGTGGAGGGCAGCCTCATGAGCGCCGCCCGGCCGCCAGCAGGCGCTCGCCCCGCAGCCGTCAGGTGGAGGGCAGCCTCATGAGCGGCGTCGCGCCGCTCGATCTCGACGCGGCGACGGCGATGGCGTGACGCGATGGAACTCGTCGAGCGCGACGCCCCGCTGCTGGCCTTCGAGCGCCAGCTCGCGGCCACCCGGCTCGGCACGGGGCATATGCTGCTGGTCAGAGGAGAAGCCGGCATCGGCAAGACGACGCTGCTGAAGGCCTTCGGACAGCGGCGCGGCGACGCGGCGCTGTGGTGGGGTGCCTGCGATTCGCTGGAGACGCCGCATCCGCTCGCGCCGCTGCACGACATCGCGCGCGGTGCCGACCTCGCGTTCCGCGCGCAGCTGCAGCCAGGCCACGCGCGCGCCGACCTGTTCGAGGCGGTGCTGGCGTCGCTGCAGCACGCCGGCCGCCCGGTGCTCGCCGTGTTCGAGGACGTGCACTGGGCCGACGACGCCACGCTGGACCTGCTGAAGTTCCTTGGCCGGCGCATCGACCGCGTGCCGTGCCTGCTGGTGCTGTCGTGGCGCGACGACGAGGTGTCGGCCGCGCATCCGCTGCGCCGCCTGCTGGGCGAACTGCCGTCCAGCCTCGTCACGCGGATCGGGCTGAAGCGCCTGTCGCCCGCGGCGGTCGCCCGGCTCGCGGCCGCGGCGATGCAGCCGGCGACGGGCCTGCACGCGCTGACGCACGGCAATCCGCTGTTCGTCAGCGAGCTGCTGCGCCACGGCGCCGACGGCGTGCCGCGCGGCGTGCAGGACCTCGTGCTGGCACGCTTCGCGCGCCTCGGCGCCGCGGCCCGGGCCGTGGTGCGGCTGGCGTCGACGGTGCCCACGCGCATCGAGAGCGCGCTGGTCGACACGCTGCTGGCGCCCACGTCGACGGTGCTGGACGAGTGCCTCGACTCCGGCCTTCTTAACGCGTCCGACGACGGCTACTTCTTCCGCCACGAACTGGCGCGCGCGGCGGTCGAGCAATCGCTGTCGCCGCCGACGGCGCGCGCGCTGCATGCCGACGTGCTGCGCGCGCTGGCGCAACCCGGCTGGCCGTCGGTGTCGCTCGCGCGCCGCGTGCATCACGCCGTGCGCGCGGGCGATGCGCGCGCCGT
>CAIMXF010000506.1 GCA_903845345.1 uncultured beta proteobacterium | reverse complement strand
GGTGATCGAGCGCGTGATCATCACCGCGCAGATCAGCGCGACGATGACGGCCAGGCCCGACAGCTCGAGCACGTACTCGCGGCTGCGGGCCTGCTGCATGCGGATGCTGGAGATCGTGGCGTTGGCATGCGCCGACTTGACGGCCACCAGCGCGTCGAGCGCGTCCAGCATGTCGTTGAGCGCGGGCAGCGTCTCCTTGATCATGATCGGGCGCGCCGCGTTGAGATCGAGCTCGACCTCCTCGACCGTGTGCTGGAACGCGGCCTCGAAGCGGCCGCGCGTGGAGACCAGGCGTTCGACGACGACGGCGTCTTCCACAGCGTGCGCATCGGCCAGCAGTTGCGACAGCGCGTTCTTCTGCTCGGCGAATTCGGTGTCGATCAGCGCGTAGACAGGGACGCGGTCGGAGCGCGCCTCCAGCAGGAACAGGGTGTGCAGGTGCTGGGCGCCGGCCTGTGCGGCCTTCTCGGCCTGGCGCGCCAGCAGCACCTGGCGCAGGCTGGTCTCGGCCACGACACGGCTCGACTCGCCCACCAGCTCGGCCTGCTTCAGGGCCAGCGCCACCACCCCGGCCAGCAGCGCCAGCAGCAGGCCGAACGCGAGCGCCAGCCGCACGGCGATCGGGGCGCTGCGGGCGATTCGGTTCGGCGTGTTCGACAGGTCGTCGGCGGCGGCCATGGGTGTCCGGTGGAGGGTTGTCAGAGAGGCGTCAGGTGGTTATCGACCGGTCTCATCCGGAAATTGAGGCGTTGCAAGGTTCGGCGACTGCGACACTTCTCACGCATTTCCCATGCACTTCTCACGTTCCACGGACTTCAGCCCGCCCGTGCCCGCGCCGATAGACCCCGGATGGACGCCCAGCTCGACCTTCTGCACGCCGCCGCCGCCAACGACACGGCCGCTGGCACGCCGTCCGGCTTCGGCCGGGTGCGCGACCGGCCGGTGCCCGCGCCGCGCGCGCCGGCGCCGTCCTCGGCCAACGGCCCACGGCTCGGCGAGCTGCTCGGCTCGCTGAGCCACGCGCTGGACATGACCGAGGGCCAGCCCGCCGGCCACTGCATGCGCAGCTGCTGGATCGGCCAGCAGGTCGGCCGCGCGATCGGCCTGAACACGGTGCAGATGCGCGAGCTGTACTACACCACGCTGCTCAAGGACTCGGGCTGCAGCAGCAACGCCTCGCGCATCTGCGCGCTGTTCCTCACCGACGACCTCGCGTTCAAGCGCGATCGCAAGACGGTGGGCATGAGCCTGCCCGCCCTGATGAACTTCGTCGTCCGGCACACCGGCGTCAAGGCCGGCCTGGCCGAACGCTTGCGCGCCATCGCGCACGCGGTGCAGAACGGCGGCGAGATCGAGCGCACGCTCGTCGAGACGCGCTGCTCGCGCGGCGCGCAGATCGCGCGCCAGCTGCGCTTTTCCGAGGACGTGGCCGACGGCATCCAGGCGCTCGACGAGCACTGGGACGGCAGCGGCCAGCCGCAAGGCATCGGCGGCGAGGAGATCCCGCTGTACTCGCGCATCGCGCTGCTGGCCCAGGTGGTGGACGTGTTCCACGCCGGCGCCGGCCCGCAGGCCACGCGCGAGGAGGTGGCGCGCCGCAGCCGCCGCTGGTTCGACCCGCGCATCGCCGACGCGTTCGCGGTGCTCGCGCGCGATCCGCAGTTCTGGCGCCAGCTGGCGTCGGACGACCTGGAGCAGCGCGTGCTCGAGATGGAGCCGGCGCAGCAGCTGCAGCCGGTCGACGACGACTACCTCGACGACATCGCGCTGGCCTTCGGGCAGATCGTCGACGCCAAGAGCCCGTTCACGGCGGGGCACAGCTCGCGCGTGGCGCTGATCACCGACCAGGTCACGGAGCAGCTCGGGCTCGGCGCCCCGGAGCGCCGCTGGCTGCGCCGCGGCGCGCTGCTGCACGACGTCGGCAAGCTGGGCGTGAGCAGCCAGATCCTCGACAAGCCCGGCAAGCTCGACCCGCAGGAATGGGCCGCGGTGCAGCGCCACGCGCTGCACACGGAGCAGATCCTGGGGCGCATCAGCGCGTTCGGCGTGCTCGCGCGCGTCGCGGGCGCGCACCACGAGAAGCTCGACGGCACCGGCTACCCGCGCGGCCTCGACGCGCGCCACATCCGCCTCGAGACGCGCATCATCACGGCGGCCGACATCTTCGACGCCCTCACCGCCGACCGCCCGTACCGCGCCGCGATGCCCACCGCGCAGGCGCTGCAGGTGATGCGCGAGGGCGTCGGCAGCTCGATCGATGCCGACTGCCTCGCGGCGCTCGAGCGCTCGCTGAGCACGCTGGGCGAGTTCAGCGCGTTCGGCGGCCTCTGACGCCCGGTGGGCGAATGCGAGTCGCCTGACCCGCGATCCGCGGCTACAGTGACTTCATCCCGTCACTGATCGCCGCCCGATGTCGCTCCCGTTGCGCTCCGCCCTGCTCGCCTGCACCGTCGCCGTCGCCGGCTTGCTGTCCGCGTGCGACAGCGTGGGCCCGTCGCTGAAGGACCGCGCCTTTGCGATGGAGCGCTCGCGCGCGGGCCTGCAGCGCAAGGAGATCGTGCTGCCGGACGGCTCGCGCATCGTCTACCTCGAAGGCGGCGCCGGCGCGCCGCTGGTGCTGGTGCACGGCTTCGGCGCCGACAAGGACAACTTCACGCGCGTGGCGCGCACCCTGACGCCGCACTACCGGGTGATCGTGCG
>CAIMXF010000505.1 GCA_903845345.1 uncultured beta proteobacterium | reverse complement strand
GAGCTGCACCTGCGCCACATGCCCGGCGGCAAGTTCACCGACCACGTGTTCGGCGCGATGAAGGAAAAGGACATCCTGCGCATGGAAGGCCCGTTCGGCAGCTTCTTCCTGCGCGAGGACAGCGACAAGCCCATCGTGCTGCTGGCTTCGGGAACCGGCTTCGCGCCGATCAAGGCGCTGATCGAGCAGATGCACCACCTGGGCAGCATCCGTCCGGTGCGGCTGTACTGGGGCGCGCGCAGGCGGTCCGACATCTACCTGGCCGACTGGATCGCCGAGGCCACGCAGCTGCTGCCGCAGCTCGAATACGTGCCGGTGCTGTCGGACGCGGCGCCGGAAGACGCGTGGACGGGCCGCACCGGCTTCGTCCACCAGGCGGTGATGGCCGACCTGCCCGACCTGTCCGGCCACCAGGTCTACGCCTGCGGCGCGCCGGTCATGGTGGAGTCGGCGCAACGCGACTTCGTCGCGCGATGCGGCCTGCCGGACGACGAGTTCTACGCCGACAGCTTCACGTCGGAAGCGGACAAGCACGGCGCCTGAACGCCTGCGGCACGCGACCGATGCATCTCGCCGCCAAGGACTTCCTGGTCGCGCTGCTGATCGGCGCGGAGGTGTTCGCCGTCGCGTCGCTGTGGCCGCTGTCGGAATGGGCGGCGAGCGCGCCGCGCCGCGTGGGCCTCGTGGTCGCGCTGGCGGTGATCCTCGCCTGCGTCGCGCTGTGCACGCTGGGCGTCGCGCCGCCGCTGGTGCGCGTGGGCAGCTGGCGCTGGGTGCTCGGGCAGGCGTTCGGCTGGTCGCCGCTGCTGCTGTTCATGGCGCTGCCGGCGGCGGTCTGCGTGGCCTCGGCGCAGTCGCTCGCGCGCGCGGGCGTGCGCTCGCGCGCCGCGCGCACGACGGCGCTGGTCGTCTCGCTGATGGCGGTGCTGGTGGCGCCGCTCGCGACCATCCTGTCGGGCTGCGGGCTGAGCGGCGCCTGTTCCTGAGGCCGCGCGTCAGTCGGACGGATGGCCCACGCGTGCCCAGGTCTCGAGCACGCACTGGCCCGCGCTTCCTCGCAGGCGGATGAGCTTGTCGCGGCCATGCAGCCTGATCGCGGCGTCCGATGAAATCGCCGTCCGGCGCGCCTCGACGCCAGCGACGGCGCTCCATGGAATGAACAGCGGTGGGCTGAACCAACGCTGCGGATAGCCGATGCGCAGGCCGATGCCCGCATCGCCGACGGTGACGTCCAGCGAGCCGGCGTAGCTGACGGCCAGGCCGTCGTCGCCCATCAGCGCGGCCGCGAAGCGGAACCGCTCGCCGGACCGGCGAGGCCTGGCCGGGGAGTCGGCGTAGTGGCGGGCCAGCGACGACCATCCGCCGTACCACGACGCGGCCGCGGCGGAGCCCAGCCACACCAGCGCCACGGCCAGCACGACCAGGATCAAACCCCAGCCCGGCATCGCCACGGTGGCCTGCGACATCGGCCGTCGTCCGGGCTCACTCGCCGAGATAGGCGGCGCGCACCTTCGGGTCGTTGAGCAGCATGTCGGCCGCGCC
Organism: uncultured beta proteobacterium; assembly: GCA_903845345.1. Taxonomy (GTDB): domain Bacteria; phylum Pseudomonadota; class Gammaproteobacteria; order Burkholderiales; family Burkholderiaceae_C; genus Scleromatobacter. The sequence goes on along the minus strand of CAIMXF010000505.1, from coordinate 6,931 downwards.
GTCCATCGTGACCTCGCCCGACTCCATCACGTAGCCGCGGTTGGCGATGCCCAGCGCGCGACTGGCGTTCTGCTCCACCAGCAGCACCGTGGTGCCCTGCTTGTGGATGGACTCGATGACCTCGAAGATCTTGTCGACCATGATGGGCGACAGGCCCATCGAGGGCTCGTCGAGCAGCAGCACCTTCGGGCGCGCCATCAGCGCGCGGCCCATCGCGAGCATCTGCTGCTCGCCGCCGGACATCGTGCCGGCCAGCTGCATCGCGCGTTCCTTCAGGCGCGGGAAGGTGGCGAACACCTTGTCGATGTCGGCCTGCACTTCCTTGTCGCGGCGCACGTGCGCGCCCATCAGCAGGTTCTCGGTGATGGTCATGCGCGTGAACGTGCCGCGGCCTTCCGGCACCATCACCAGGCCTTGCTTGACGAGGTTCCACGCGCCCTGGCCGGCGATGGACTGGCCCAGGAACTTGATGTCGCCCGAGGCGATCGGCTGGATGCCGGTGACGGCCTTCAGCGTGGTCGTCTTGCCGGCGCCGTTGGCGCCGATCAGGCTGACGAGCTCGCCTTCGGTGACCTTGAAGCTGACGCCCTTGACGGCCTGGATGCCGCCGTAGGCGACGCGGAGATTCGTGACTTCGAGCAGGACTTGAGCAGTCATTCTTGATCCCTCAATGCGGCTTGTGGCCGGCGCCGAGGTAAGCCTCGATCACCTTCTCGTTGCCCTGCACCTCGGCAGGCGTGCCCTCGGCGATCTGCTTGCCGTAGTCCAGCACGGTGACGCGGTCGCACAGGCCCATCACCAGCTTCACGTCGTGCTCGATCAGCAGGATGGTGCGGCCGTCGTTGCGGATGCGGTCGATCAGCTCGCGCAGCACCAACTTCTCGGTGCCGTTCATGCCGGCGGCGGGCTCGTCGAGCGCGATCAGCTTCGGGTCGGTGGCGAGCGCGCGCGCGATCTCGAGGCGGCGCTGGTCGCCGTACGACAGCGTGCGGGCCTTGTAGTCGGTGAACTTGCCGATGCCGACGTAGTCGAGCAGTTCCTGCGAGCGCTTGCGGATCGCCTCCTCCTCGGCCTTGAAGCCCGGCGTGCGGAACACCGCGCCGATCAGGCCGGACTGGGTGCGCACGTGGCGGCCCACCATCACGTTCTCGATGGCCGTCATCTCTGCGAACAGCCGGATGTTCTGGAACGTGCGCGCGATGCCGGTCTTGGCGACCTCGTGCACGGCGGTCGGCTGGTACGGCGCGCCGCCCAGCATGAAGCTGCCGGAGTCGGGCGTGTACAGGCCGGTGATGACGTTGAAGAAGGTGGTCTTGCCGGCGCCGTTGGGGCCGATCAGGCCGTAGACCTGGCCGGCGTCGATGGTGATGCCGACGTCCGACAGTGCCTGGAGGCCGCCGAAGCGCTTGGAGACGCCGTTGACCTGGAGAACTGCATTGCTGCTCATGGTGCTGGATTTCCTTTACTTGGCGCCGACGGGCGTGGGGGCGGCCTTGCCGTGCTCCGGCGACGGCCACAGCCCGCGCGGGCGCGACAGCATCACGCCGATCATCGCGAGCGCGATCAGCAACTGGCGCAGGATCGACGCGTCGAGGCGTCCGCCCGACAGCTCCTGCAGCGGGCTCGCGACGTAGCGCAGCACTTCCGGCAGCGCCGACAGCAGCAGCGCGCCCAGGAGCACGCCCGGGATGTGGCCGATGCCGCCCACCACCACCATCGCGACGATCATGATCGACTCGTCGAGCGAGAACGACTCCGGCGACACGAAGCCCTGGAACGCCGCGAACATCACGCCCGAGACGCCGCCGAACGTGGCGCCCATGCCGAACGCGAGCAGCTTCAGGTTGCGCGTGTTGATGCCCATCGCCTTGGCGGCGATCTCGTCCTCGCGGATGGCCATCCACGCGCGGCCGATGCGCGAACGCTCGAGCCGGTGGCAGATGATCACGGCCAGGATCACGAGCACGACGAACAGGAAGTAGTAGCACGTCACCGAGTGGATCTCGATGCCGAGGAACGTGTGGTCCTGGCCCAGGTCGATGCCGAAGAACTTGATCGAGTCGATCGTGTCGATGCCCTTCGGGCCGTTGGTGATGTTGACCGGCGCGTCGAGGTTGTTCATGAACACGCGGATGATCTCGCCGAAGCCCAGCGTGACGATGGCGAGGTAGTCGCCGCGCAGCCGCAGCGTCGGCGCGCCCAGCAGCACCCCGAAGGTGCCGGCCACGAGCGCCCCGAGCGGGATCACCACCCAGATCGGCGCGTGCAGGCCGTGGGTGAAGGCGTGCTTGAACCAGTCGAAGGTGTCGGTCAGGTGCGGCGACGCGAGCAGCCCCAGCATGTAGGCGCCGACCGCGTAGAACGCGACGTAGCCGAGATCGAGCAGGCCGGCATAGCCGACGACGATGTTCAGGCCCAGGGCCAGCATCATGTACAGCAGCGCCGCATCGAGGATGCGTACCCAGCCGTTGCCGAAGTACTGCGCGAAGAACGGCAGGATCAGCAGCAACGCTGCGCCGGCGGCGAGCTTGACGAACGTGTTCTTCATGTGAGTGTTCTCCTGTCGTCTTGCGTCAATCAGGCGCGATCCGCGACACGCTCGCCGAGCAGGCCCTTCGGGCGCAGCGTCAGCACGAGGATCAGCACGATGAAGGCGAAGATGTCCTGGTAGTTGGAACCCAGCACGCCGCCGGTGAGGTCGCCGATGTAGCCCGAGCCGAAGGCCTCGATCAGGCCCAGCAGCACGCCGCCCAGCATCGCGCCGGCCAGGTTGCCGATACCGCCGAACACCGCCGCCGTGAAGGCCTTCAGGCCCGGCGTGAAGCCCATCGAGAACTGCGCCGTGCCGTAGTTCGACGCCCACATCACGCCGGCCAGCGCGGCCAGCGCGGCGCCGATCACGAAGGTGGCCGAGATGACGTTGTCGGGACGCACGCCCATCAGCGCGGCGACGCGCGGGTTCTCGGCCGTGGCGCGCATCGCCCGGCCCAGGCGGGTCTTGTTCACCAGCCACATCAGGCCGCCCAGCGTCACCGCCGTCACCACGATGATGGTGAGCTGCGTGAAGTTGGTGACCGCGCCGCCGATGAAGATCGGGTCGCGCGGCAGCAGCGTCGGGTACGAGTGGTAGTTCGGCTTCCAGATGATCATCGCCAGCGTGCGCAGCAGCAGGCTCATGCCCATCGCGGTGATCAGCGGCGCGAGGCGCGGCGCGTTGCGCAGCGGCCGGTAGGCGATCTTCTCGATGCTGAAGTTCAGGATCGAGCAGACGACGACCGCGCACAGCAGCGCGATCAGCAGCAGCAGCCAGCCGGGCAGGTTCAGCGGCGCGAGCCAGACCGTCACCGACCAGCTGGTGAGCGCGCCCACCATCAACACTTCGCCGTGCGCGAAGTTGATCAGGTTGACGATGCCGTAGACCATCGTGTATCCGAGTGCCACGAGCGCGTACATGCTCCCGAGCACCAGGCCGTTGATCAACTGCTGCAAAAGGGTATCCATCAGGGGGTCTCCTGGTCGTGACCGCCGCGGCGCCGCCGAAGCGGCGCGCGGCCCGAGTGCCCCAGCATCGAGAAGCCGGCGGCCCGCCGCCACGGGCAAATACCCGCATGCGGCCTGTGCAGGCGTTGCAAGAACCCGGCCATCGGCGCGCACGATGACACGCCGATGACAAGGGCCCGTCCACCCCTGCACGTTGGCGGGATTCTAGGAGCGCCCCGCAGCGAAAGCGGACGGACTTACCCGCGAGAAACCGAACGACCCACTAATCGGCCGCCGGATGCGCGAGCATTGTTCGTCGCGGCCTTCGACCGACGCGATGAGGGCGGCTCCTGCGCGCCAGCGGCGTGCGGACGAGCCGCGCCGTCGCCGATGCGCCGTCGCCGGACCGGACGTCGCGGGTGCGCGAATCGTATCGACGAAAAGCATCGGCGTATCGACGGCCCGGCCCGCGCTGCGCGAACACGCCTTGCCAAGGTGCAGGGGCACCGGCAAGGTGCTTCAGTCCTGCGGCGCGTCGTCGTCGAGCGCGCGCAGCGCCGCGAGCTTCTCGCCGATCCTGATCTCCATGCCGCGCGGCGCCGGGTGGTACCAGCGCTGCGGCTCGACGTCGTCCGGGAACCAGCTCGCGCCGGCGGCGTAGGCGCCGGGCTCGTCGTGCGCGTAGCGATATTCCTTGCCGTAGCCCATCTGCTTCATCAGCTTGCTGGGCGCGTTGCGCAGGTGGATCGGCACGGCGCGGGTGCCGTCGCGCGCGACGAAGTCCCTGGCCTGCTTCCATGCGAGGTAGGACGCGTTGGACTTCGGCGCCGACGCGAGGTAGGTGGTGGCCTGCGCCAGCGCCAGTTCGCATTCGGGCAGGCCCAGCCGATCGACGGCCTCGGCCGCGTTCATCGCCAGTTGCAGCGCGCGCGGGTCGGCGTTGCCGATGTCCTCGCTCGCGATCGCGATCATTCGGCGCGTGACCTGGCGCGGGTCGACGCCGCCGTCGATCATGCGCGCGAGCCAGTACAGCGCGGCGTCGGGCTGCGAGCCGCGCACCGACTTGTGGAAGGCCGAGATCTGCTCATAGTACGAATCGCCGCTCTTGTCGGCGCGCCGCAGCGACGGGCTGGTGGCCGATGCCGCGAAGGCCGCGTCGACGCCAGCGATCCCCGCGCCGACCGCGGCGTTGCTCACCTGCTCCAGCAGGTTGAGGAAGCGCCGCCCGTCGCCGTCGGCATAGCCGCCCAGCAGCGCCAGCGCATCGGCGTCCACCTCGACCGCCGGCAGGTGCTGGCGAGCCCGCGCGTAAAGCTCGTTGAAGTCGTCCTGCGACAGCGGCTGCAGGTTGTAGACCTGGGCGCGCGACAGCAGCGCGTTGGTCACCTGCATGCCGGGATGCTCGGTGGTGCCGCCGATCAGCGTCAGCAGGCCCGATTCCACGTGCGGCAGCAGCGCGTCCTGCTGCGTCTTGTTGAACGAGTGGATCTCGTCGACGAAGACCACCGTCGAGCGGCCTTCGCGATCGAGCTGGTCCTGCGCCTCCTCGATCGCGGCGCGGATGTCCTTGATGCCGGCCAGCACCGCCGAGATCGCGATGAAGTGGCTGTTGGTCACCCGCGCGGCGAGCCGGCCCAGCGTGGTCTTGCCCACGCCCGGCGGGCCCCAGAGGATGAACGAATGCAGCTTGCGCGACTCGAACGCCAGGCGCAGCGGCTTGCCCGGCCCGAGCAGGTGGCGCTGGCCGACGACGTCGTCCAGCGTCATCGGGCGCATCAGCTCGGCCAGCGGCGGAACGGGTTTCTTGGAAAAGAGGTCGGCCATGGTATCGACGATCCTACAGCGGTCGCGGCGCTCGACGCCGGGCCACGCGGCGGCGCGTCGCGCGGCCAATTCCCGAAATGGCAGGGTCGCGCCCGTCTTTTCGGGCATTCGGCGCGCCATCGCAGGCCCACACTGCATGGCATCGACGCGGCCGCTCCCTGTCAGGGTCGCGCGGCATCGTCCACGTTGCAAGGAGCAAACCGCCCATGAGCGCCATCACTGCCACCGATCCCCGCGCCAGCGCGCAGGCTGCCACTTCGGCTCTGCACGGCGCCACGCGCGAATACCTGTCCTTCAAGCTCGGCGCCGAGGAGTACGGCATCGACATCCTGAAGGTGCAGGAGATCCGCGGCTACGAGAATCCGACCCGCATCGCCAACGCCGCCCACTTCATCAAGGGCGTCGTCAACCTGCGCGGCGTGATCGTGCCGATCGTCGACATGCGCCTGCGCTTCGGCCTGTCGGACGTGCAGTACAACAGCTTCACCGTCGTCATCATCCTGAACATCGCCAACCGCACGGTGGGCATGGTGGTGGATTCGGTGTCGGACGTGCTCGAGCTCGGCGGCGACGCCATCAAGCCGGCCCCGGAATTCAACGGCGCCATCGAATCGGCCTACATCACCGGCCTGGGCACGATCAAGAGCGGCGATGCCGAGCGCATGCTGATCCTGATGGACATCGAACAGATGATGACCGCCCCCGACATGGGCCTCATGGACGAGCCGATGGTGCACTGATGTGCTGATCCGGGGCGAACGACGGCGCGTCCTCACCGCGCCTGGACTCCGGACAATTTCCTCGAAGGCTTCGAAGGCCGCTGCGGGCAACCGTCGCGGCCGTTTTCTTTGGCGCGGCTAGCCGAGCGGGTAGCCGATCTCCGCCGCGAACGCCGCGGCGTCGTCGAAGGGCAGCTCCGGATTCAGCGCCGCGATCAGCCCCGGCGTCAGCGGCGCATGCGCGTAGATCCGCGAGATCGGGTACAGGGGCAGTGCTGTCTCGTGATACCAACCGGCGAAATCGACATAGGCGACGGCGGGTTGCACGAGCAAGTCCAGAAGCTGCTCGGATCCATCTTCCGCCGCGCCAGGCCATGCGCCCGAAGGCGTCACCCGATGCCACCCGGAATCGCCAGCGGGGATCCAGTAGCAGAACGTGGCGCACTCCATGCCGAACGCCGGCTCGCGCAAGAACTCGCCGAACGCCGAAGGAACTTGGCGCTGGATGTCCGCGGCGAACGCTCCGTCATGCGCCAACGTCGACTCATGCGCGAGGCCTTTGATGGCCGCTCCGAATTCTCCGAACAGCAGGAACCAGTCGTCGCCTTGGCCGTTGCGCATCGAGGCCATTTCATGTCCAGCGCCCCACTGCGCGTCATGGCTGTAGTACCGCGATTCCCAATCGGGCGACAGGATCGCGTCGAGCATCGCCAGCGCCTGCGTGCGCCGCCGTAGCGCGGGCGGGTTCGGCAGCTTACCGGCGGCCAGACTCACTGCTCCGCCACATCCGCCCCCTTCGGCGGCACGAACACGAACGTGTCGGAAGCCAGCTTCGCGTTCGCCTCGAACCCGTTGAACACGATCAACGACTTCTGCCCGAAGCTGTCGTCGATCTCGAGCTGCGCCAG
>CAIMXF010000504.1 GCA_903845345.1 uncultured beta proteobacterium | reverse complement strand
TCGATCTCGACATATCGTTGCACGATGATCGCGTCCGTGAGGAAGGCCGTTCCGTAGGGGCTGAAACGCAGGTCGGTGTAGCGGTCTTCCAGCTCCGAGGTCATCAGCACCGTCACGCCCGTGGACGCGAGCGCCGACACCAGCCGGGACAGCGACTCCCGGTAGTCGTCGCGGAATGTCGGCGCAATCGCCAGTTCGAAGCCGGAGAGCGAGTCGATGACCAGGCGCGTCGCCTTGGACTCGCGGATTTCTTCGACCAACATCATCGCGATCTCGTCGACCGAGAGGGATTCGGATCGTGTGTCCACGACCTTGACTCGTCCGGCGGCGATCAGGTCGGCGAGGGCGCGGCCACGCGAGAGGGTCGGCCGCTGCTCGAACGCCGCGATGACGCCGGTCTCGCCCAGCCGTGCCCCTTCCACCAGGAATTCCGCGGCCAGGATGCTCTTGCCCGAGCCTGATGGCCCAGCGACCAGGATCGAGTAGCCGCGCGGCAATCCGCCGCCCATCATCTCGTCGAGACCGGGCACACCCATCGTCACGCGATTCTCGAGAGGCGATGCACCGGCGGCATCGGCCTGCGTGACCTGCATCGGCGCGAAGACGTGCAGGCCGTCGGCATCCATGCGAAACGTGTGCAGGCCGGCCAGCGTGTGCTGACCGCGCATCTTGCTCACCTCCATCTTCCGGACGACCGAGTTGCGCTGGGTGCTCTGGCGCAGCCAGATCACGCCGTCCGCCACCGTGAAGACCGAGTCCGGGTCGTGATCGCTGGTGTATTCGCCGATCAGGAACGTGGTCGCCTGCCAGCCCGTCATCATCATGCCCAGCTGTTGAACGAACTGCTGAAGGCTGAGCGAGGAAGTTTCGGCTCCCTTGCTGGCGACGATGACCGATCTGAAGGAATCGACGAACACGAAGCTCGGACGGTGTTCCACGACCTCGCTCGCGATGCGTGTCAGCACCTTCTGAAGATCACCCGCGGCGGTCTCGTCGCTCAGGTTGATGAACCTCACGGCCTTGTTGATCTTGCGGCTATCGAAGAAGTTGAACTGCTGTTGGTACCGCAGCATCTTGAGTGGCGGCTCGCCCAGGACCGTGAAATACAACGCCGGCTGTTCGACGCTGGCGAGCGCGAACATGATCTGGTGTGCGAGCGTCGTCTTGCCGCTCCCCGGCGCGCCTGCGAGCAGATTGAACGAGAATTCCGGCAGTCCCCCGCCCAGCACGACGTCGAGGCCTGGGACACCGGTTGCAAGGCGTCGGATGGTGGCTTTTTCTGTCTTCATGGAGGAGTGTCCTGTTCGGCGCTGCCGGTTGAGGGGAGGGCTGAAACAGGTTGCAGCAGCTGCTCAGTGAGTGACGGACCGATCAGTGAACCCAACAGGTCGCGGAACGTTGCGAAGAGCGCCGTGCAGGCGTCGGAGGCCTCGTTCGCGGTCTGGCGCGAGACCGATGCATGCAGCACGCCCCAGTCGTTCTGCGGCAGGTCGGCGGCCGTGACGGCTGGCAGCCAGGGGCGCGTCAGCCCGACAGATACCAGACACCGCCGATACAACATCGTCACTGAGGACGGGCCGATGATCGGCGCCAGCGCCTGCGCGACAGCGTTCCACTGGACGACAGCAGCGTCTGCGACAGCACGCGGGGTCGGTGCTGGCTGTGTGCCGGGCTCGTGCAGGGACATCGACCTGCCTGTCGCGGAAGGCACTGACGCTTGGCGGAAGGTCTTTCTACCGTCGCCCCGGCCCGAGCCCTCGCCGGAACGATTCGGTACTTTCATGGATCGACGGTAGGCCAACCGAGCGCCCCTGTCCGTGCGATAGCGAACATTCTTCCGGATCCGCGAAGATGCGAGTCGAGCTCAGCCGTCCGTGGCGGCCTCCGGGCAGGGCGAGATTGCCCGCCTGGTCAGTCGAGCAGTACCAGGTTGCCTTGCTGCTCGGCGGATTCGACGTCTTCCAGCGGCAATGCTGCCGAACGCTGCCCGTCGCGCCCCCAGATGATGTCGATCAGGCGATCATCGAGTCGCTCGATCAGGCACGGTCCGAGCGGGATGTGATGGGCGTGACCGTCTGCCGCCTTGTAGGGAACAGGCCCCGTGATGCGTGCGCTCTTCGTGATCATGGTCGAACTCCTTGTCGTGTCTGGTTGACGGGCGAGGGAGCTGTGATCTCGAGAATCAATCAGCTGTGCGACGTCAACGTCTCGACCCGGACATCGACGACCATGCCAGCCTGAGCGTTCGATGTGCAAGCGTCTGTGCGACAGGACACAGTCTGGAGTTGCTCCCTCGAGTCAGCGGAGCGGGGCACGCGAGCCACGCCGGGACGCACCTCCCGAATTCGATGGAGCGATTGAAAGGCGTTACGTCCAATGACAGGCCGGCAATGCGTTCCTGACGACCGACGCATGCATCGCTCGCGCGGCGACGAGCCTGAATTCATGGCTGGCAGCCGTTGAAGCGCAGCCTGAAAGCCCGTCGGGATTCAACGTGAACGGCAAGACGCTGGCAGCGTCTTTTTTCATCCGATGTCCGCCACGTCGTGCGCGAGGAAGACGCGACAGTCCATCGCGTGCTGACCGCATGTTGTTGCGCGTCAGGCAGTGTGTGCAGGGGAGAAAGCGTCGTCAAGTCAACGACTCAGGACGTCTCTGCCGCGTGCGGACGGCGTGCTGTTGCGCGTCGGTGGCGTAGTTTCCTGGCGGAGGGGGCGGGATTCGAACCCGCGGTAGGCTATTAACCTACACATGCTTTCCAGGCATGCGACTTAAACCGCTCATCCACCCCTCCGGAGGGTAGCCCGCTATTCTAGCTGATGAAACGTAGAGTCTGTCCAGTGCCGCGGTTCAGCGGGGCGGCCGAAAGGCGCCGGCAGGGCGTTTGTGGCAGATACCGATCGTTACCGGCGCCGATATCGGGCAAACCCGGCCATTTGACATGGCGCAGCAAGAGTTCCGCCCTACACTTCGCCCTTCGCCCGTTTTCCACCCCGCCACGCCCGCACTCCGAGCGGGCCTCGTGCCATGATCCGCTTCCGCTTTCCCATCGTCATCATCGACGAGGACTACCGCTCCGAGAACACGTCCGGACTCGGCATTCGCGCCCTCGCGGCCGCGATCGAGAAGGAGGGCGTCGAGATCCTGGGGGTGACCAGCTACGGCGACCTCTCGCAGTTCGCGCAGCAGCAGAGCCGCGCCTCGGCGTTCATCCTGTCGATCGACGACGAGGAGTTCACGCCGGGTCCCGAGCTCGACCCGGCGGTGCTGAGCCTGCGCAAGTTCATCCAGGAGATCCGGGCCAAGAATACCGAGATCCCGATCTACCTGTACGGCGAGACGCGCACGTCGCAGCACATCCCCAACGACATCCTGCGCGAGCTGCACGGCTTCATCCACATGTTCGAGGACACGCCGGAGTTCGTGGCGCGCCACATCATCCGCGAGGCCAACAGCTACCTCGACGGCGTGGCCCCGCCGTTCTTCAAGGCACTGATGGACTATGCGGCCGACGGCTCTTATTCCTGGCACTGCCCGGGGCACTCGGGCGGCGTCGCGTTCCTGAAGAGCCCGGTCGGCCAGATGTTCCACCAGTTCTTCGGCGAGAACATGCTGCGCGCGGACGTCTGCAACTCGGTGGAGGAACTCGGCCAGCTGCTCGACCACACCGGCCCGGTGGCCGATTCGGAGCGCAACGCCGCGCGCATCTTCAACGCCGACCACTGCTTCTTCGTCACCAACGGCACCAGCACGTCCAACAAGATGGTGTGGCACCACACGGTGGCGCCGGGCGACGTGGTGGTGGTCGACCGCAACTGCCACAAGTCGATCCTGCACTCGATCATCATGTGCGGCGCGGTGCCCGTGTTCATGACGCCCACGCGCAACCACTACGGCATCATCGGTCCGATCCCGCAGTCGGAGTTCACGCGCGAGGCGATCGAGCGCAAGATCGCGGCGAACCCGCTGCTGGCGGGCGTCGACACCAAGTCCATCAAGCCGCGCATCATGACGCTCACGCAGAGCACGTACGACGGCGTGGTCTACAACACCGAGACGATCAAGGGCCTGCTCGACGGCTGGATCGACACGCTGCACTTCGACGAAGCCTGGCTGCCGCACGCCGCGTTCCACGACTTCTACAGCGTGTACCACGCGATGGGCAAGGTGCGCCAGCGCCCGAAGGAGGCGATGGTCTATGCCACGCAGTCCACGCACAAGCTGCTGGCCGGGCTGTCGCAGGCGTCGCAGGTGCTGGTGCAGGACTCGCAGACGAGAAAGCTGGACAGGCATCTGTTCAACGAGGCCTATCTCATGCACACGTCGACATCGCCGCAGTACGCGATCATCGCGTCGTGCGACGTGTCGGCCGCGATGATGGAGATGCCCGGCGGCACGGCGCTGGTGGAAGAGAGCCTCAAGGAGGCGCTCGACTTCCGCCGCGCGATGCGCAAGATCGACGCCGAGTTCGAGGAGGACTGGTGGTTCAAGGTCTGGGGTCCCGAGAAGCTCGCCGACGAAGGCATCGGCGAGGCGTCGGACTGGATCCTCGAAGCCAACGAGACCTGGCATGGCTTCGGCAACCTGGCGCCGGGCTTCAACATGCTCGACCCGATCAAGAGCACGATCATCACGCCGGGCCTGAGCGTGGACGGCGGTTTCGACAAGACCGGCATCCCGGCGTCCATCCTCACCAAGTACCTGGCCGAGCACGGCATCGTGGTGGAGAAGACGGGCCTGTACTCGTTCTTCATCATGTTCACGATCGGCATCACCAAGGGCCGCTGGAACACGCTGCTGACCGCGCTGCAGCAGTTCAAGGACGACTACGACAAGAACGCGCCGCTGTGGAAGATCCTGCCGGAGTTCTGCGCCGCGCACCGGCGCTACGAGCGCATGGGCCTGCGCGACCTGTGCCAGGCGATCCACGAGGTCTACACGCAGGGCGACATCGCGCGCCTGACCACCGACATGTACCTGTCGGACCTGCAGCCGGCCATGAAGCCGTCGGAAGCCTACGCCCGCATCGCGCACCGCGACACCGAGCGCGTGGCCATCGATGCGCTGGAAGGCCGCATCACCACCTCGCTGCTGACGCCGTACCCGCCGGGCATCCCGCTGCTGATCCCGGGCGAGCGCTTCAACCGCAAGATCCTCGCGTACCTGCAGTTCGTGCGCGAGTTCAACGAGCGCTTCCCGGGCTTCGACACCGACGTGCACGGCCTCGTGATCGAGGAGGACAACTTCGGCCGCAAGCACTACTTCGTCGACTGCGTGCGCGACGTGCCCGCGTCGCACTGAGGCGGTGACGGCCGGCGCCGATCACGCCCGCGCGCTCGCCGCGCTCGAGCGTGACGCGCGCGCCCACCCGCGCGACGCGCGCGTGCAGCTGGCCATCGGCCAGACCTTGCAGCACCTGCAGCGGCCGATCGAGGCGCTGCAAGCCTACGAGCGCGCTCTCGCGTTGAACCCGCAGCTCGGCGCGGCCTGGACGCTGCGCGGCCACCTGCTGCGCCAGGCCGGCCGCCTCGGCGACGCCAGCGTCTGCTTCAACAACGCGATCGCCTGCGGCGAGGACGTCGCGAGCCACCTGTATTTCCTCGGCGCGCTCGGCCTGGGCGCGTTGCCCGACGCGGCGCCGCCGGAGTTCGTGCGCGGGCTGTTCGACGAATATGCCGATCGCTTCGACGGCGACCTCGTCGACACGCTGCGCTATCGCGGCCACGAGCAGGTCTGCGCGCCGCTGGCCGCGCTGCATCCGGCGCCGTTCGCATCGGCGCTCGATCTGGGCTGCGGCAGCGGGCTCGCGGCGCCGCTGCTGCGTCCGCTGTCGCGGCGGCTGGCCGGCGTCGACCTGTCGCCCCGCATGCTCGAACGCGCGACCGCGACCGGGCTCTACGACGAGCTGCACGTGGCCGAGGCGGTGTCGCACCTGCGCACGACCTTGGCGCGCCACGACCTCGTCGTCGCCTGCGACGTCTTCATCTACCTGGGCGACCTCGCGCCGATGTTCGACGCCGTCGCGCGCGTGCTGGCGCCAGGCGGCCTGTTCGCCTTCACGGTCGAGGAAGGGCATGCCGAGTCGGGCTACGACCTGCTGCCGACGCTGCGCTACGCGCACTCGCAGGCCTGGCTGCGCGAGCTCGCGCAGGCGCACGCGCTGCGCGTGTCGCGTTGCGAGCGCGCGCCCCTGCGCGAGGGGCACGGCCAGGCGATCGCCGGATTGACGCTGCACCTGCAGCGCGACTGAGCATCGACGTCGCGGCGCCCGGGCCGCGCGGGTGTCCCTGGCCAGCGCCGGCGGACGTCGCCCGATGCGCAGGCCTAAACTGCAGCTTTCATACTCCCGCTTCCGTCGCGATGAACGCTTCCCGTTGTCCCCAGGTCGTCCTCGTCGGCGCCCTCGCGCTCGTCAGCCTCTTGGCGTGCGCGCAGCGCCTGCCGGCGACGGCGCCCACGTGGTCGCCCGTGCTCGAGCTGGCCTCGCTGGCGGCGATCCCCACCCGGTTCGCGCGGCCCTTCCGCGAGCCAGTCGACCTGATCAAGGGCGACGTGCGCAGCAGTGCCTCCAATTGCATCGCGCTGCTGGCCGCGCGCACCCAGGGCGCCTCGCCGGCCGACGATCGCGACCTGGCGATCGAGCGCGACGAGGGGGCCCGGTGCATCGCGCTGCAGCAACTTTCGCATGCGCGCGGTGCGCCTGCCGGGACGCTGGCCGGCTTCAATCTGGGCAGCGCCAACGCCGCGCAACTGCCGCCCACCCTGGCCGTGCCGTTCGGCAAGCGCGACGACGCGCGCGCGCAGGCAGCCGAGGCCCGCGGCCAGACGCTGCGCGACTACCTGCCCGACGCGGTCGTGCAGGCGAGCGGGGACGCGCTGGTGATCAAGGGCGACACGTGGCAGACGCGCGTGGAGGTGCTGGCGCGCGGCGATTTCGACGGCAGTGGCCGCGAGGAGTTGTTGCTCGCCGCGCACGACAAGGCCACCGAAGGCACGTTCGAGAGCACCCGGCTGCTGCTGGTGGCGCGGCGCGAAGACGGCGCATTGACCACGCTCAGGCGCCTGCAGTGAGCGCGGGGCCGGCGCCTCATTTCTTCGGCGGCACCGCCTTGGGCTTCAACGGCGCCACCTTGGCCGCCGCCTGGAACAGCGCCTTGCGGGCCGCGTTGCGGTCGTCGCTGCCTTCCAGGTCGTCGGTGCAGTCGGCGGCAGCCCCCCAGTCGCCTTCGTTGGCCGCCTTCTTCAGCGCGCCCTTGTCGGCCTTCGACGCGCCGCTGGCGCCGTACTGGTAGGCGATGTCGGTCAGCGCCTGCTGCGCGTCGGCGGGATAGCTGGCGAACCCGGTGAAGTAGGACGGCAGCAAGGCCTGGAACGCCTTGACGTCCGCCAGCCAGCGCGTGCCGATATCGGTGGGCGTCATCTCCAGGTCCGTGGTGGTTTCGTAGGCGGACGCCTTCTTGCCGTGCGGAAACTTCTCCTTGTCGGGTGCGGCCGCCGCCACCGCGGCGTAGGCGGTCTTGATCTCCGCCGCGGTGGCGGCCACGAGCGTCTTGCGGTGGTAGAACGTCAGCGCCGTGGCGTCGGCGTCGGTCTTGAGATAGGTGCCGATGCCCACGGTGACCAGGTTCTTGCTGTCCAGGTACATGTAGGGGATGTTGCCCTCGTTCTGCTTGAGCAGCTTGTACAGGGTCTCGTAGCCGGCGGGCGGCGTCCAGTCGCCCCACACCTTGGGGTCCTTGACCGCCGCGACCTTGTCCGCACCCACGGCCAGGGGCGCGCCGCTGGCGCTCGCGGCGACGGTGCCGGGCGCGCCGGTGATGCCCTTGGCGCCGGGCTTGGCCAGCGTCTTGTCGCCCGCGTCCAGGCGCCCGACGGGGCCGGGCGTGTCGCCCAGGTGAGTGGTGACGTTGGGGTCGCCGTGGTCGTTGTAGCCCAGCGTGCCCGGCGTGCGGGCAGGCCCGGGTGCGGAGCCGCCGGCTGGCGGCGTCGTCACGCCGGGAACACGAGAATTGGCCATGTCGGAAGACCTTCGCATGAAGGGTGCGCGCGAAAGGACGCCACCCCATTCTGCCCCGTCGGGGGGTCAGTTCAGGTGCGAGATCCGCACGCCCGGCGCCGGCGCGTTGCGGTTCTGCGTGTCGATGCCGGCGTCCGAGCGGTTCGGGTTCTGCTCGCGCTGCACGGCCAGGCCCACGGACATGATGTCGATCACCAGCAACTGAAGGATGCGCGCGACCATCGACAGGAACGTGGAGCTGTCTTCCGCGTGGTCCAGGCCGATGCACACCGTGGCCAGTCGCGCGAGGCGCGACTGGCTGGCGGTGATCGCGATGACGCTGGCGCCGCGTTCGATGGCGATGCCGGCGGCGCGCACGAGTTCGGCGGTCTGGCCCGAGCTCGAGATGAACACGGCGACGTCGCCCGGCGCGAGCATCTCGGCGGCGAGGCTTTGCAGCGAGGTGTCGGTCTGCGAGATCGCCGGGATGCGAAAGCGCAGCAGCTTGTGCTGGGCGTCGAGCGCGACCACCGCGGAGTTGCCGCAGGCGAAGATCTCGACGCGGCGTGCGCCGCGCAGCAGCGTGATCGCGCGGTCGATGGCCGCCGAGTTGAGCGACTCGCGGAAGTGCACGATGGCCGAGATGGTGTTGTCCAGCACCTTGGCGCTGAGATCGGCGGTGGGTTCGCCGCGCCGCACCTGGCTGCGCAGCACGGGAATCGTGCCCGTGAGGCCGGACGCGAGCTTCAGCTTGAAGTCGGCCAGCCCTTCGAAGCCCAGCGAACGGCAGAAGCGGATGACCGTCGGCTGGCTCACCTCGGCCTGCGCCGCGATGATCGCGATGGCGTCGTTCAGCAGCGAGCGCGGGTTGCCCAGCACGACGTCGGCGACGCGGCGCTCGGCCGGCGTCAGCGTGTCGCGCGACTGGCGCACGCGATCGAGCAAGGGGCTGTGCGAGCTCGGGTCGGGCACGTGCTCGGCCAGCAGCAGCGACAGGCCGCGGAAGGCCGGGTTGTCGGCCGTCAATACGTACGTGGGTATCCTGGCCAGCCACGACGAGAAGCGGCCCTTGGCCTCGAAGCGGGCGCGGAACTGCGACTGCTCGAACAGCTCGCCCAGGCGCGGCACGATGCCGCCGCCGATGTAGACGCCGCCGGTGGCGCCCAACGTCAGCGCGAGATTGGACGCGAAGCTGCCCAGCATGCCGCAGAAGCAGTCGATCGCGTCGACGCTGGCCTGGTCGCTCTTGGCGACCGCGCGCCGGACGATCTCGGCGGTCGTCAGGCGCTGGCCGCCCTGCGCGGTGCCGGCGGTCAGCGCCTCGTGGATCAGCTCGATGCCGGGGCCGGAGATCAGGCGCTCCGCCGACACGTGCGGCAGGTGCTTCCAGGCATGCTGCAGCACTTTCAGCTCGCGCTCGTCGTTGGGCGCGAAGCTGACGTGGCCGCCTTCGGTGGCCAGCGTCGACCAGCGGTCCTCGGCCGGCACCAGGCCCGACACGCCCATGCCGGTGCCCGGGCCCAGCAGCGCGATCGCGCCGTCGGGCTGGGCCTCGCCGCCGCCGACCTGCACGCGCTGGCCCGGCTGCAGCCCGGGCAGCGCCATCGCGAGCGCGGTGAAGTTGTTGACGACCAGCAGCGTCGCCAGGCCGAGCTGCTGGCGCACGCGCTCGATCGAGAACGCCCAGTCGCGGTTGGTCATCTGCACCGCGTCGCCGTTGATCGGGTTGGCGATGGCGATGGCGGCGTGGCGCGGGGGCGGGCCCTCGAGGCCGCGCAGGTAGGCCTGCACCACGTCGGCGAAACCGGCGAAGTCGGCGCACGGGAACACCACCACATGGTTGAAGTGGCCGGGCGAATCCTCGACGCAGAAGCGCGCGTAGGTGGCGCCGATGTCGGCGAGCAGTCGCGGCTCCGCCGCGGAGGCCGGTGACCAGGGGCTGTCTTTCACGTCTGGGGTGCTTTCCGCGTTCATGCGCTCATTGTCGGGCCTGGGCGACCTCATTTCGCGGGCAGCGGAAACGGTTCCATTGGTGAACTGTCCGCTTCGCCCCGGTTGCCGCGGCACAAAACTCCAGCACGATAAGTAATTGAGCTACATATGCGTCCTGGGGTGAACCAGCATGGCGATGCATCATTGCGGTGCGACCCCCGTGTTTCTACCCGTGTCGCGGGCGCCGAAATGAGGCGTTCAGCAGGAGCAACACCCTTGCAAAGAGGGAAAAGATCAGTAAACTTCTGTCGAGAATCAGACGATCTAGTTTTAATACATCTGATTTTTGACTCCCGAAGGGCGGGGGTCGTTTGACTACAAACACTTCGTATCGACCGTGTGGCGCACCGCGTCCACCCGCAGAACTTAGGAGACAAGCTGGTGAAAAACTCAACGGGCAAGCGTTCGGCCGCTGCATTCAAGCTCAAGCCGACCATCGCATTCGCAGGTCACGCCACGGTGGGGGCCCTCGTGGCACTGGCCGGTGCCGGATCGGTCTTCGCGCAAGGCGCGTCTCCCTCGGAACCCGCGGCGTCCGCCCCGGAGACGGCGGTCACCAAGGCCGGCGCCGCCGCGCCCGACTCGCAGCAGGTCGTCGTCACCGGCATCCGCCGCGGCATCGAGGCGGCCATCTCGGTGAAGAAGAATTCCGACCAGATCGTCGAAGCGATCTCCGCCGAAGACATCGGCAAGCTGCCCGACACGACCATCGCCGAGTCGCTGGCGCGCCTGCCCGGCGTCACCACGCAGCGTGACAGGAACGGCAACGCCACCAGCGTGAGCATCCGCGGCCTGGGCCCGGACTTCAACGGCTACCTGCTCAACGGCCGCGAACAGACCAGCACCGGCGACAGCCGCGCCGACGACCTGAGCGTCTATCCGGCCGAACTGATTGCCGGCGCCACCGTCTACAAGACGGGCGACGCGAGCCTGATGACGGCCGGCCTCGCCGGCACCATCGACAACAAGCTGGTCGACCCGCTGTCGTTCCCGCAGCGCGTCTTCGCCGTCAGCGGCGAGAAGACCGAGACCGGTCGCGGCCTGCCCGACGTCGGCCACGGCAATCGCTACTCGCTGGTCTACATCGACCAGTTCGCCGACCGCAAGATCGGCATCGCGATCGGCTTCGTGCATGCCTTCGGCCGTACCAACCAGGTCGGCGCGGGCAACTGGGGCGATGGCGCCCACCAGGCCTTCGGCGCCAACGGCAACAACCTGGGCACGCCCGACTCGGATCCGACGAAGGCTCCCAGCGGCTACGACGACGTGAACATCCCGGGCTTTGGCAGCGGCATCAAGGTGATCAACACCCACGTGCGCGACGACCGCGACGGCATGGCCGGCGTGTTCGAGTTCAAGCCGAACCCGAACTTCACCAGCGAGATCGATTTCTACCACGCGAAGATCCTCACCTCGACCAAGAACGCGGAGATCCAGTTCGGTCTCGGCGGCCTGCCGGTGACGAACGCGACGGTGAGCAACGGCACGATCACGGCCGGCACCGTCCAGCTCGGCGCCAACCCGAACGGCCTGATCGACTACGCCGAGAACATCTCGGACAACGACACGCTGCAGTCCTTCGGCTGGCGCAACAGCGTCAAGCTGAGCGACACCTGGAAGGTCGTCGGCGACGTCAGCCACAACAGCGCCAAGCGTGTCGAGCGCGACATCGAGGCCTATGCCGGCATCACCAGCGCCGACACGCTGAGCTTCACGACCCCGAACGGCTTCGGCGTGCCGCAATTGTCGGTGGGCAACCCGTCGGCATACGTCTCGCCGGGCGGGATCGTCATCCGTGACCAGACGGGTTGGTCCGGCACAAACGCCGCCCAGGCCGGCTACGACAAGGGCCCGACCACGATCGACAAGATCGACGCGTTGCGCCTGGACTTCACGCACGATCTCGCGGACAGCATGTTCAGCGACCTGCAGTTCGGCGCCAACGTGACCAAGCGCACGAAGGACCGTAAGGCCGACGAGTCTCTGATCGTCTCGGCGACGGGCGGCGGCTACGATCCGATCCAGTTCCCGGCAGGCTCGTATGTCGAGAAGAACGTCGGCGGCACCGGCATCAACCTGCTGACCTTCGACCCGACTCCGGGCCTGTGGCCGGGCGCCGTGGAACAGCCGAAGTTCAACGACGACATCCTGTCCAAGACGTGGAACGTCAAGGAGAACGTCAGCACGGTCTACGGCAAGCTCGACATCGACACCGAAGTCTCGAAGATCCCGGTGCGCGGCAATGTAGGCCTGCAGTACGTCTACACCGACCAGTCGTCGGCCGGCTTCCAGGCCAACATCGGCTCGGCCGTGACGCTGACGAACCCGGCCACCACCGAGACGATCAACGGCACCCGCTACGGCAACGTGCTGCCGACGTTGAACCTGACGGCCGACCTCGGCGGGGACAACCTGCTGCGCTTCGGCGCCGGGATCGAGATCGCGCGTCCGAGCATGACCGACATGCGCAACTCGTTCACGGTGTCGTCGAACGCCGCCGCGACCTGCACCAACCCCAACGGCACGACGTTCACCTGCACGGTGCTGACCGGCGACTCGGGCAACCCGTACCTGAAGCCGTTCAAGGCCAAGGCGCTGGACCTGTCCTACGAGAAGTACTTCTCGAACAAGGAAGGCTACCTGAGCGGGGCGCTGTTCTACAAGAAGCTCGACACCTACATCGTCACGGACTACGAGTCGGCCTACGACTTCACGACCGCTGCGCAGCGCCTGGGCGTCAACCCGTCGCCGACCTTCGGCTACATCGGCCAGTACGTGACCACGGTCAACGGCAGCGGCGGCAACCTGAAGGGCTTCGAGCTGACCGCGCAGGTGCCGTTCAGCATGCTGAGCCGCTACCTGTCGGGCTTCGGCATCAACGGCAGCTTCTCGTCGACGACCAGCTCGGTGCGTGCGCCCAACACGATCGGCCTGAATCCGACGCAGGCGGCCGCCGCGGGCACGATCGGCCTGCCGGGCCTGTCGCACATCAACGACAAGCTGATGGTGTACTACGAGCGTGCGGGCTTCAGCGCGTTCATCGCCGAGAACTCGCGTTCGAAGTACATCGGCAGCGTGGCCAACACCACGGTCGGCGGCTATCCGACGCTGGTCTACATCCAGCCGCAGAAGTGGATCTCGGCGCAGGTGGGCTACGAAGTGCAGGAAGGTTGGCTGAAGGGCCTGGGCCTGCGCCTCGAAGGCAACAACCTGAACAAGCCGGTCTACAAGGAAGCCAACTACGCTGGCGCGATCACGACGACCAACAAGACCGGAGCCTCGGTCGACCTGCGCCTGTCGTACAAGCTGTAATCAGGCGACCTCGCGCTGTCGTACAGTTGGTACGGCAGCGCGCCCAAAACCCTTGCGCGACGGTCGTCGCCGGGGGTTTTTCAATTTTGCGGCGAGGTGTTCGTGCGGGACCTCGCCAGGAGAAGCTTCCATGAATGAGCCAGGCAAGCTTGATGTCGTCATCGTCGGCGGCGGCACGTCCGGATGGATGACCGCGGCGGCCATGTCGCAGGTCCTCCGCGGCAAGTACAACATCACGCTCGTCGAGTCCGACGAGATCGGCACGATCGGCGTCGGCGAAGCCACGATCCCGATGATCGCGCTGTTCAATTCGATGCTGCAGATCGACGAGAACGAGTTCATGCGCGAGACGCAGGCCTCTTTCAAGCTGGGCATCGAGTTCGTCAACTGGGGCCGGCTAGGCGACCGCTACGTCCACGGGTTCGGCAACATCGGGCAGGAAGTGTGGACGGTCGACTTCCACCAGTACTGGCTCAAGCAATACCTCGCCGGCAAGGCTCCGGAGCTCGACAAGTTCTCCATCAACACGGCGGCCTGCGCGGCCAACAAGTTCATGCGCCCGCGCATGGACATGCCCAAGTCGCCGCTGTCCCAGATCCGCTACGCGTTCCATTTCGACGCGACGCTGTACGCGCGCTACCTGCGAAAGTACGCGGAGCAGCGCGGCGTCAAGCGCATCGAGGGCCGCATCGCCAGCGTGCAGCAGCGCGAAGGCGACGGCTTCGTCAGCTCGGTCACGCTGCAGTCGGGGCAGGTGGTCGAGGGCGGGCTGTTCGTTGACTGCTCGGGCTTCCGTGCGCTGCTGATCGAGGGCGCGCTCAAGACCGGCTACGAGGACTGGTCGCACTGGCTGCCGTGCGACCGCGCGCTCGCCGTGCCGAGCCAGTCGGTGCAGCCGCTGACGCCCTACACGCGCTCCACGGCGCGCAGCGCCGGGTGGCAGTGGCGCATTCCGCTGCAGCACCGCATCGGCAACGGTCACGTGTACTGCAGCAAGTACATGAGCGACGACGAGGCCACGGCCATCCTCATGAGCAATCTCGACAGCCCGCCGCTGGCTGATCCGCGGCCGGTCCGCTTTCAGACGGGCCGGCGCAAGAAGTCGTGGAACAAGAACGTCGTGGCGGTCGGACTGGCGAGCGGTTTCCTCGAGCCGCTGGAATCGACCAGCATCCATCTCGTCCAGATGGCGATCGCGCACCTGCTGACGTACTTCCCGACCAACGGCTTCGACCCGTCGGTGACCGACCAGTTCAACCGCATGATGACGATGGAGTACGAGTGGGTGCGCGACTTCATCATCCTGCACTACAAGGCGACCCAGCGCGACGACTCGCCGTTCTGGCGCTACTGCCGTGACATGGAAGTGCCCGAACTGCTGCGCAACCGCATGGCCCTGTTCCAGGCCGACGGCCGCGTGTTCCGCGAAGGCGAGGAACTTTTCGCCAAGACCAGCTGGATCCAGGTGATGCACGGCCAGCGTCTGCAGCCGCGTGGCTACCACCCGCTGACCGACCTGCTCAGCGAGCAGGAGATCGCGACCTACCTCGACGAGGTGGCTGGCGTCATCGGGGCGTGTGTCGACGTGATGCCGAGCCACGAGCAATTCATCGCAGACCACTGCGCCGCCGCCCCGATCCGGGCGGCATGAAACCACGAAGGGAAATTCGCATGAAGAAGATGACGTCCACCCTGGCGCTCGCCGCCTCCTGCCTGATCCTGGCTGGCTGTGCGAGCGGGCCGCAGGGCGCGAAGCTGACCTACGAGACCTCGCCGCCCGGCGCGACGCTCTACGAAGGCAGCCAGTCGCTGGGCATCGCGCCGGTCACGAAGTCCTATCCGTCCGCCGGCGAGGGCGCGCAGATCCGCACGGCCGAGGTGACGGCCGTGTGGCCCAGCGGCGCCAAGACCACGTTCTGGACCTTCCTGAAGCCGGGCGACGACAACGTCACCACGCTGAGCCGTCCCGCCAACGCGCCCAACCTGCAGGCCGACCTCGACAACGCGCAGCAGTACGCGAGCGCCGAGGAACGCCTCAAGGCGCAGCAGAAGCGCGACCAGGCGCGTGCCTCGGCGCGCTGCCAGGCGCAGACGACGGGCGGCGGCGTGGTCGCGGGCGTCGACGACTGCAAGTGATGCGCGGGCGCCGCTCGGCGCCTGCCTTCAGCGCGCCTGGCGCCTGCAGCTGAAGAAGCCGTTGAGCGTGAGCCGCGCGGTGGCGGGAGCTGTCGTCAACAGGTCGGGGCGGCCGATGTCGCCGGAGTGGAAGAAGCCGGCGTCGTACAGGATCATCCGGTTCCACGCGGCCGGCACCCGCGCCACGCAGTCGAAGTACGCATTGCTGCCGTCCATGTAGCCGGGCTTCAGGCCATAGCGCGCCGTGAACTGCGCGGCGTCGAGCGTCTGGCTGTCGTACTGGATGCGGTCGGTCGCGCCGGGCGACTGGCGCGGCACGTAGAAGCTCGTGCCGCCGAGCGCCGGATCGCGGAACAGGTACAGCACCGAGGCGATGTAGACGATGGCCGGATCCGTCGACACGCGATCGCGATGGCACTGCCATTGCCGCGGATCGAGCTGGTCGGGCGGCGTCGAGACCATCGACAGCCGCACGTCGTGGCTCAGCGTGCGGCGCGCCTGCAGGCGCGTGCGGGCGTGCTGCGCGAAGAAGTCTGCGAAGCGCGCCGCGAGGCCGCCCGGTGCGCCCACCACGAGGCCCGGGTAGGGAAAGCCGGCCGGCGGCTGGAATGCCTGGCCGCAGGCCCAGGCGACCAGGCCTTCGGGATCGAGCAGCACGTCGTCGATCACCACCACCTCGAAGCCGCCCGGCAGCGGCACCGTGGCGATGCGCGGGGCCGGGTTGAAGAAGCGGCCGTTGCCGTCGTCCCAGGTCATGGCGGCCAGTCTCTCACGAACGTTCAGGGCCGCTTCGCGCTGGCGATCACGGTGCCGAAGAGCGCCGGCACGGTCAATGTCACGGTACGGGCCGGGGTATCGACGTGCGCGGCGGCATCGGAGAGCGCGTCGACCCAGCCCTTGACCGGCGCGTCCAGGGGCAATGCGAGCGTCAACGTCTGCGGCGCGTCGCTGTTGATGGTGGCCGTGATGGCCCAGTCGTCGCCGTCGTGGCGCGCCAGCACCACGACGTGCGCATCGACGTGCAGCGGCGCGAGCAGCGTGCCGTGGCGCAGCACGGGCAACTCGCGGCGCAGCGTCGTCAGGCGCCGGAAGTCGGCCAGCAGCGCGTTGTCCGGATGCCCACCGCGATCGGCCCACGGGTACGTGCCGCGGTTCATCGGATCGGCGCCGCCGGTGACGCCCACCTCGTCGCCGTAGAAGATGGCCGGCGACCCCGGGTAGGTCATCTGGAAGAACACGGCCAGGCGCAGCTTCTGCCTGGCGAGCGCGACCTGCCCCGGCGTGGCCTTGCCCTCGACGTCGCCGAAGATGTCCAGCGAGCGCGCGGTGTCGTGCGTGGACAGCAGGTTCATCAACGCGGAGAAGGTCTGCGGCGGATAGGCCTCGCGCATCTCCTCGAGGTTGGCCGCCATCAGCTGCGCGTCGCCGCCGTTCGCGTAGGCCAGCACGGCGTCGCGGAAGATGTAGTTCATCGTCGAATCGAACTCGTCGCCGAGGAAGAACTTCGAGGCGTCGAACCAGGTCTCGGCCACCGTCACGGCGTCGGGCTTCGTCTGCTTGACGACGCTGCGCCACTCGCGCCAGAAGTCGTCGGGCACCCACGGCGCGACATCCATGCGCCAGCCGGACGCGCCTGCCTGGAGCCACGTGCGCGTGACCGAGTCGGGTGCGCCGTAGGCGAACGCACGGTACGACGGGTCGGCCTTGTTCAGTTCGGGCAGGTCGGCCACGCCGACCCAGCCCTTGAACTGCTTGTCGGGATCGGTCTGCTTCGGATCGAACGTGTACCAGCTGGCGTAGGGCGAAGCCGGGTTGATCCTGCCGCCCTCGAACGCGCCCTGGCCGCCGCGCGTGCCGTAGCGGTCGAAGTAGATCGAGTCGGCGCCGCTGTGGTTGAGCGACGCGTCGGGCAGCACGCGGATGCCGCGCCTGGCGGCCTCGCGACACAGGCGCTCGAAGTCGGCGTTGCTGCCGAAGTGCGGGTCGATGTGCTTCCAGTCCGCGGTGTCGTACTTGTGGTTGCTGGCGGCCGTGAACATCGGCGTGATGTAGAGCGCGTTGGCGCCGACGCTCTTGATGTAGTCGAGCTTCTCGACGATCCCGGCGATGTCGCCGCCGAAGAAGTCGTTGCTGTACTCGTCGTCGCTGCCGTCGCCGGAATGCGGGCGCCACGGCTTGTCGTTCCAGTTCGCGTGGAACTCCACCGTCTTGTCGTGGAAGCGGTCGACGCCGGGCCTGGGATCGTTGCGCGGGTCGCCGTTGCGGAAGCGTTCGGGGAAGATGTAGTAGTAGACGGCGTCCTTCGCCCAGGCCGGCACGTCGTAGGGCGCGTAGACCGTCTGGCGGTAGCGGCGGATGCGCCGCTGCTGCGACGGCATCGGCGCGATCACGCCCGCGCCGCCGGCGCCTCTTTCCTGCGTCCAGTAGATGGGGGTCGCGTTGTTCTCGAACACCAGCGTCCTGCCGCCGACCTTCACCTCGAACCAGTAGCCGTAGACGGCCGGCGTGTCGAACCTGAAGTGGCCGCTCCAGCGCTCGCGGCCGTCCGCGCCCGCGCTCGCGCGCGTGAGCGGCGCGCGCGCGAGCCCGCTGTACTCGAGGACGTCGTAGTTGCCTTCGAGCCTGCGCTTCTCGACCACCAGCGTCACCTGCTCGATGCCGGGCAGGGCGCTCAAGGCGAACGCGACGTCGCTGCCGACCGCCACCGCGCCGAACGGCGTCTTGTCGGCGAGATTGCGCGAATCGAAAGCCACGCTCAGCGCGACCGGGTCGGCGATGGAAGAGGGCGGCGGGGGCGGCATCGGCGTGTCCGCGGGCAGGTCGGTCAGCGACAGCGTGGGCGCGCCGTCCGGCGTGGCCGCGGGCGTGACGACGAGGCGCTCCATTCCCCTGAAGGTGACCTTGATCGGCGCGCCCTTGTGCACGAGCGCCAGCGGCGTTCCCGCCTTCAGCGTCGCGCCGTCCGCGGCGCCGAAGTCGGCGTCGGCGGCCCAGTCCTCGTCGCCCACCTTGAAGCGGTAGTCGCCTTCGAGCTTGCCGACCAGTTCGTAGTGGTCGCAGACGTAGCGCAGCGCCGTCTCGTCGTCGGCGCGCCAGTCGTCGAACGTGCCACGCAGGTACAGCACGCGGTCGCCCAGCGGGCTGGGCCGGCAGTCGGCCGCGAAGGATGGCGGGGCGGCGGCCAGCAGCGCGAGCGACAGGGCGGCGAGACGGCACGAGGTCATTGGACGCGCTTGTAGTTGGTGTAGCCGCCAGGCGGCGCGACGTCGGGCTTGAGCACGACGAAGCCGTGCGCGGGCAGCGTCAGGTGCATCAGCGCGGCGAACAGTCGCGTGTCGCTCGGCGTGGCCGGATCGCTCGGGTCGGCCAGCAGGTTGACCATGCGCGAGCCGTCCATCAGCTTGGAGTTGGCGACCAGTACGGTGTCGGTGACGGCCATGTCCGTTGGATTGAGCAGGACGACGACCGTGTCGGCCGCGCGGTCGGTGTAGCGCTCGAAGCCGATGAACCTCGATGCGGTGATCGCGCGGTAGTTGCCGACGCGCAGCGCCCGGTTGTCCCTGTGCAGCGCGATCAGCCGCTTGTTCCAGTTCAGCACCGGGTTGTCGGCCTTCACGAGATCCCAGCGCATGGGGGCGCGCATCTCGGGGTCGTCGCCGCCGGGCATGTCGAGCTCGGTGCCGTAGTACAGGTTCGGCGAACCGGGCAGCGTGAACTGCAGCACCTGCGCGAGTCGGCGCTGCTTCGCGTCGGGCAGCGCGCTGGCCAGGCGCGGGGTGTCGTGGTTGTCGAGGTAGACCCAGGACTTCAGGATGTGCTCGTAGTCGGCGTCCTGCACGATGCGCGCGATCATCTGCTGGCCGCTGGCCGCATCGATGCGGCCACTGGCCACGCCCAGGATCACCTGGCGCAGCGTGAAGTGGATCAGGCCGTCGACCGACGGAAACCACTCCTTCGGGAAGTTCGCGATCTCGCCGACCACCGCGGAACCCGGCTTCTCGTCGTGCGCGGCCTGCGTCAGCTCGCCGAGGTACCTGAAGCCGATGTCGAAGGCGACGTCGAGCCGCCAGCCGTCCATGCCGTCGCGCAGCCAGCCGCGCACGACGGAATCGTGGCCGTTCCACAGGTCGTCGCGCACGGCGGGGTTCTCGAGGTTCAGCTCGGGCAGGTTTTCCGCCAGTGCCCAGGCGCGCGCGCCGCCGGCGTACTGCGGGCCGAACACGAACCAGTCGCGGTACTTGCTCTTCGGATCGGACTCGGCCTGCCTGAAGGCGGGCGAGTTGCGGCCCATGTGGTTGAACACGCCGTCGAGCATGATCTTCATGCCGCGCGCATGCACGTCCCGCGCGAGCGCGCGCGCATCGTCGCGCGTGCCGTACTCCGGCGAGACGGCGCGGTAGTCCAGCGTGTCGTACTTGTGGTTCGTGTAGGCGAGGTCGATGGGGTTCAGGTAGACGACGTCGGCGCCGAGTCCCTGGATGTAGTCGAGCCTGCCGCGCAGGCTCTGCAGGTCGCCGCCCCAGAAGTCGATCTCGTGGCTCCACACCTTGGCGTCGGGCAGGTAGCTGCCGTGCGTGGGCAGGTCGGTCCACGGGTGCAGCTTCTTCGGCGCGGGGTAGAGCGCGCGCTTGGCATCCAGGTCGGCGGGCGGCGCGAAGCGGTCGACGTAGACCTGGTAGACGACGGCGCCGTCGCGCCAGTCCTGCTCGCGCGCCTCGAAGACGCCGGCGAGCGACCGGTCGAAACCGTTGGCGTACTCGAGCTTCTGCGCGATGGATGGCGACACGGCGAGGCCGCACAGCATGCCCGCCAGCAGAGTGACGAGCGGCTCGCGTTTCATTCCTTGACGCCCCCCGCCGTCAGTCCCGACACGATCCAGCGTTGCGCGGCGAGGAAGACGACGGTGATCGGCAGCCCCGACAACACGGCCGCGGCTGCGAAGTCGCCCCACAGGTATTTCTGGTCGGCCAGGTAATACTTCGAGCCGACGGCCAGCGTCAGGTTGGATTCCTCGCGCAGCAGGATCGAGGCCACCGGGTACTCGATGATGGTGCCGACGAAGGCCAGCACGAACACGACCATCAGGATCGGGACGGCCATCGGCAGCAGCACGCGGAAGAAGGCCTGGAAATGCGTCGCGCCGTCGACCTTCGCGCATTCCTCGATCTCGACGGGAATCGTCTCGAAGTAGCCGCGGATCGTCCACACGTGCGTCGCCACGCCGCCGAGATACGCCACGATCAGGCCGCCGTGCGTCTCGAGGCCCAGCGCGGGGATGTAGTTGCCGATGGTCTCGAAGATCGCGTAGATCGCGACGAGCGCCAGCACCGGGGGGAACATCTGCAGCAGCAGCATGCTGTTGAGGATGGGCATCTTGAACGCGAACTTCAGGCGCGCGAACGCGTAGGCCGCGGTGGTGGAGATCGCCACGATCAGCGCCGACGCGATCGTCGCCACCTTGATCGAGTTCCACAGCCAGCGAAGCACCGGGAACGGCGGATGCACGACGACGCCGTCGGCGGTGGTGACGTCCAAGCCGAGCGCGAGCCGCCAGTGATCGAGGCTGATCTCGCGCGGGATCAGCGAGCCGTTGGCGAAGTTGCCGGGCCGCAGCGAGATCGAGATCACGGCCGCGAGCGGGAACAGCGTGACCACGAGCAGCACGATGAGGAACGCGTGCGCGCCGAGCACGCGCCAGCGCTGGTTCTTGCCGGTGACGATGGGCACGGGGGGTCCTATCTCTTGGCGTTGCGGGCTGCGACGCGCAGGTTCGCGAACGACAGCAGCGCGACGAGGAAGAAGATCACCGTCGAGATCGCCGCGGCCAGGCCGAAGTTCTGGCCCGAGTCGAGGAAGGCGATGCGGTAGGTGTACGACACCAGGATGTCGGTGGTGCCCGCCGGGATCTTGGTGTTGAGGAAGTCGGGCCGGCCGTTGGTCAGCAGCGAGACGAGCACGAAGTTGTTGAAGTTGAACGCGAACGCCGAGATGATCAGCGGGGACAGCGGCTTGACGATCAGCGGCGCCGTGATCTTGAAGAAGTTCGTGAGCGGCCTGGCGCCGGCGATGGCCGAGGCCTCGTACAGGTCGACGGGGATCGCCTTCAGCAGCCCGGTGCACAGCACCAGGAAATACGGATACCCGAGCCAGGTATTGACGATCAGCATCATCGTGCGCGCCAGCAGCGGGTCGGCGAACCACGCCGGCTTGATGCCGAACACCGCGTCGAGGATGCCATTGATCTCGCCGAAGTTCTGGTTGAACAGGCCCTTGAAGACGAGGATCGAGATGAAGCCCGGCACCGCGTACGGCAGGAACAGCAGCGTGCGGTACAGCGTGCGAAAGCGCAGGCCTTCCCAGTTCAGCAGTACCGCCAGCGTGCAGCCGACGCCCAGCGAGAACACCACCGACAGCGCCGCGAACAGCACCGTCCACAGGAAGATGGACACGAACGGGCCGCGGAACTCCTGGTCGGCCAGCATGCGCGCGTAGTTCGCGAAGCCGACCGTCACCTTGTAGCCGGGCTGCAGGCGGTCGCCGTCGGCGGCGACGTAGAAGCCTTCGGTGTCGTTGCGGGCGTAGGTCTTGTTGTCGTCGAGGCGGGTCAGCGATTCGTCGGGGTTGGCGCGCCAGACGGCGGCCGACGGGCCGAATTCATGGACGCCGGTGTAGACAAGGACGCGCTGGTCGGGCATCGCGAGCTTCAGTGCCATCAACGCATCGCGGTGCGTGAGCACGTCGCGCGTGGACAGTGCCGGTGCGAGCGCCTGGTCGTCCGGCAGGGCGGCCATCGCCGCCGTCTCGGCCTTGTCGCCATCGAGCTTCAATGCAGGCGAGACGAAGCGCTGCGCGCCCGACGCGGCCGCGTAGGGTGCCAGCACCAGCCGCAGCGCGTTGCCGTCCGGATGCAGCGTGAACTCGAGCGAGTGTTCCTCGTCCGGAACCGTCTGCTCCAGCAGGTAGGCCTTCACGCGCGACTGGCTCAGCAGGTGCGTCGACGAGTAGTTCGTGAAGCCGATCCACATCGTGTAGATCAACGGAAACGCCACGAACAGCAGCATGCCGATCACGCCCGGGAACAGGTAGCGCCACGCGATGGCGGCGCGCGACACGTAGACGTACAAGCCCGCGGCGATCAGCGCCAGCGCGCCGAGGGCGAGCATCGGCTGGCCGGCCGAGTAGATGGCGAAGACGAGCCACAACCCGCCGATGGCCACGAGCGCCGCCACGCCGGCGCCCACGGCGCGCTTCCAGTCGAATGTTTGAGGGGTGCTCATTTGACGAGGATCCGCGCCTTGGCGCCGTCGAGGGCGTCCTGTGGCGACTGGCGCATGTTCGTGATGGCTTCGAGCGCGGCGTCCATCGCCGTCCAGAACTTGCCGACCTCCGGGATGTTGGGCACGGGCTCGCCGCGGCGCGCGTTGTCCATCGTCGCGGCGATGTGCGGGTCGCTCTTCAACTCGGCGAAGTAGGCCTTGTTGGCGGGCGTGCCCAGCGGCACGTCCGCGTTGATCGTGCGCAGGCCGTCCAGCGTGAGCACGTAGTTCTCGAGGAAGTCGCGCGCCAGGTCCTTGTTCTTGCTCGGGGCAGCGATCATGCAGCCGAGCACGCCGACGAAGGGCTTGGGGTCATGGCCGTTGACCGCGGGAATCGGCGCGACGCCGAAATCGATGTGGCTCTTCTTGACGTTGTCCCAGGCCCACGGCCCCGAGATCATCATCGCGATCTCGCCGCGGTTGAACGCGCCCTCCATCTCGGAGTAGCCGGCGCCCTTGGGCAGCACGCCCGTCTTGATCAGGTTCTGCAGCATCGTGGCGGCCTGCACCGCGCCGGGCGCGTTGACGCCCACCGAATCGGTGTCGAAGCTGCCGTCCGGCCTCTTCGCGAAGATGGTGCCGCCCGCGCCGGCGAGCAGGGGCCAGCTGAAGAAGCTCTTGTTGTAGTCCCACAGGATCGCCTTCTTGCCGTGCTTCGACAACTCCTTGTCGATCGCGACGACCTGGTCCCAGGTGGTCGGCGCCGCCTTGATCATCGCCTTGTTCCAGATCAGGCCCACGGCCTCGATCGACAGCGGGTAGCCCCAGGTGCGGCCCTGGTACTGGAACGCTGCCCAGGCGGAGTCCTCGATCGCGTCGTGCAATTCCTTGCGCGGCTTGACCGGCACGATCAGGCCCGACTTGGCCCATTCGCCGGCGCGGTCGTGCGGCCAGCAGAAGATGTCCGGGCCCTTGCCGGCGCCGGCGGCGGCCTGGAACTTCGACGGCGCGTCGTCGGGATGCTGCACCAGCACCTGCACGCCGGTGTCCCTGGCGTAGAGGTCGCCCACCTTCTGCAGCCCGTTGTAGCCCTTGTCGGGGTTGATCCACACCAGCAGCTTCAGGGGCTCGGCCGCATGGACGGAAAAACTCGCGACGGACGAGGCGAGCAGGGCGGCCGCGACGGCGCCCGCCGCGGCGCGGCGCAAGACGTTGCGCCGGCTCATGCGGCCTCTTGCTGGGCTTCGGCCAGGTGGCGGCGGAACGCCTTGCCGTCGGCGTCGAACAGGTAGGCGCGCGCCGGGGGGATGGCCAGCGACAGCGCGGCGCCGTTCTTCAGGCGCGTGGCGCCATCGAGCTCGCAGACCAGCGTCTCGGCGGCGCCCGGATAGTCGCAGTACGCGTGCGTCGTCGAGCCCAGCGACTCGACGAAGGTGACCGACGTGGCGATGACGTTGGACGCCTGGCCGGCGGCCGCGGCCTCGAAGTGTTCGGGACGCACGCCGAGCGTGACCTTGTCGCCGGCGTTCGCGCGCGACGCGTCCACCTCGCAGCGGATCTGCGCGCCGGTCTCCAGTTGCACGACGGCCGCTTCGGCATTGGCCGAGACGATCGTCGCGGCCAGGAAGTTCATCTTGGGCGAGCCGATGAAGCCGGCCACGAACAGGTTGTCCGGATGCTCGTACAACTCCAGCGGCGAGCCGACCTGCTCGATGCGGCCGGCGGCCAGCACGACGATGCGGTCGGCCAGCGTCATCGCCTCGACCTGGTCGTGCGTGACGTAGATCATCGTGGTCTTGAGATCCTCGTGCAGCTTGGCGAACTCGTAGCGCATGCGCACGCGCAGCGCGGCGTCGAGGTTGGACAGCGGCTCGTCGAACAGGAACACCTCGGGCTTGCGCACGATGGCGCGGCCGATCGCCACGCGTTGGCGCTGGCCGCCCGAGAGCGCCTTGGGCTTGCGATCGAGCAGGTGCTCGATGTTGAGGATCTTCGCGGCCTGGTGGACCAGGCGGTGGATCTCGTCCTTGTCG
>CAIMXF010000503.1 GCA_903845345.1 uncultured beta proteobacterium | reverse complement strand
TCAACGACAACTGGAACGAGAACGTGCTCGCGATGAAGCTCGACATCGACCAGGACAAGGCACGCGCGCTCGGCGTGACGACGCAGGCGATCGCGCAGTCGACGCAGACCCAGTTCTCCGGCTCGACCATCGGCCAGTACCGCGAGGGCGACCAGCTGATCGACATCGTGCTGCGCCAGCCGCTGGCCGAACGCAGCGCGGTCACCGATCTGTCGAGCGCGTACGTGGCCACCAGCAACGGCGGCGTCGTGCCGCTGGCGCAGATCGCCAGGCTGTCGATGAACTGGGAGCCCGGCGTGCTGTGGCGCGAGCAGCGCAGCTACGCGGTGACGGTGCAGGGCGACGTGGTCGAAGGCCTGCAGGGGCCGACCGTCACCGACGAGCTGTGGGGCAAGGGCGACACCGTCGGGCCGCTGCGCGCGCTGATGAAGAAGATGCCGCCGGGCTACGAGATCCAGGTCGCCGGCGCGGTGGAGGAGGCGTCGAAGGGGCAGGGCGCGATCATCGTCGGGTTGCCCGTGGCGTTGTTCATCATCCTCACGCTGCTGATGCTGCAGCTGCAAAGCTTCTCGCGCGCCATCCTCGTGTTCTCCACGGGGCCGCTGGGCATCGCGGGTGCTGCCGCTGCGCTGCTGGTGCTCAACCGGCCGTTCGGCTTCGTCGCGTTGCTGGGCGTGATCGCGCTGTTCGGGATGATCATCCGCAACTCGGTCATCCTGGTCGACCAGATCGAGCAGGATCGCCGCCATGGCGTGCACGCGTGGGACGCGATCATCGAATCGGTGGTGCGGCGGTTCCGGCCGATCGTGTTGACCGCCGCCGCAGCCGTCATGGCGATGATCCCGCTGTCGGAAAGCGAGTTCTGGGGCCCGATGGCGGTGGCCATCATGGGCGGGCTGATCCTCGCGACCGGGCTGACGCTGCTGTCTTTGCCGGCGATGTACGCCGCCGCGTTCAGGGTTCACCCGCCCCAGAAGTAAAGGCCAGGGGCTTTCCTGCGGCTACAATCCCGGGTTCACCGGAAAGCGGGGGGTGCGTTTCATCAATCCTGTCCCCAGCTCTGGATCACGAAGCGCGGGTGGCGAAATTGGTAGACGCACCAGGTTTAGGTCCTGACGCCTTCACCGGCGTGCGGGTTCGAGTCCCGCCCCGCGCACCAGAATTTGCGAACCAAGAGTCCCATCATGGCAGTTAACGTAGAAACCCTCGACAAGCTCGAACGCCGCATCTCCCTGAGCCTCCCGGCCGAGGAGATCAACAAGGAAGTCGAGACCCGCCTCAAGAAACTGTCCCGCACGGTCAAGGCGGACGGGTTCCGCCCGGGCAAGGTGCCGATGTCGGTCGTGGCCCAGCGCTATGGCTACCAGGTGCAGTACGAGGTCATGAACGACAAGCTGGGCAACGCGTTCAACGCTGCCGCCAACGAGGCCAAGCTGCGCGTCGCCGGCACCCCGCGCATCGCCGAGAAGGAAACGTCGGCCGCCGGCTCGATGGACTTCGACGCCACGTTCGAGGTCTACCCGGAAGTCGCCATCGGCGACCTGTCGGCCGCCGAGATCGAGCGCGTCACGACCTCCGTCGACGATGCCGCCATCGACAAGACCGTCGAGATCCTGCGCAAGCAGCGCCGCACGTTCGCCCAGCGCCCGGCCGCCGAAGGCGCGCAGGCCGGCGACCGCGTCACGATCGACTTCGAAGGCAAGATCGACGGCGAACCGTTCGACGGCGGCAAGGCCGACGCGTTCCAGTTCCTGGTCGGCGAAGGCCAGATGCTGGAGCAGTTCGACCAGGCCGTGCGCGGCATGAAGGTCGGCGAGTCCAAGACCTTCCCGCTGCAGTTCCCCGCCGACTACCACGGCGCCGACGTG
>CAIMXF010000502.1 GCA_903845345.1 uncultured beta proteobacterium | reverse complement strand
GCCCACCGCGCTCAGCGCGCCCAGCAACTGGTAGCGCTGGAACACGAAGCCGAAGTGCTCGCGGCGCAGGCTCGCGAGCTCGTCGGGCGACATCTCGCCGACCTGCTGGCCGGCCATCGCGTAGCTGCCGCTGGTGGGGCGGTCGAGGCAGCCGAGGATGTTCATCAGCGTCGACTTGCCCGAGCCCGACTGGCCCATGATGGCCACGAACTCGCCGCTCGCGATGACCAGGTCGACGTCGCGCAGCGCGGAGATCGTGCCCTCGCCCGCGGGATAGTCGCGGCCGAGGCCGCGCAGCTCGATCAGCGGCTGCATGCTCACTTCGCGCCGTCGGCGCCGCTCGCCGCGCTGGCGGCGCCGCCCGGCGCCTGGGCCTCGCTGGTGACGACGCGCTCGCCCGCCTTCAGGCCGTCGAGCACCTGCGCCTGCACGCGGTTGTCCAGCCCGATGCGCACCCGGCGATCCTGCGGCACGCCGGCGCCTGCGCTGGCCGCGGCCTCCGAGACGACGCGCACGGTGTAGCGGCCGTCCTTGCCCTTGGCGCCGAGCGCGGCGCTCGGGATCAGCAGCGCGTCCTTGATCTTGTCCAGCACGATCGTGGCCTGCGCGGTCATCGCGATGCGCAGCTTGCCCTGCGGATTGGGCACGTCGAAGATGCCGTTGTAGTAGACCGCCGTGGCCGCGCTGCTGCTGGTCGTGGTCGTCGTGCCGGTGTCGCTCGCCAGCGTGGTCGGGCCGGGCTCGACGGCGCGCAGCGTGGTCTCGTAGCGCGTGTCGGGATCGCCCAGCAGCGTGAAGTACACCGGCATGCCGGCCTTGACGCGCGGCACGTCGGCCTCGGAGATCTGCGCCTTGACGGTCATCATGTCCAGCCGCGCGAGCTTGATGATGGTGGGCGACATCTGCACCGAGTTCACCGTCTGGCCCTGCTCGGTGACGATGGCCACGACGGTGCCGTCCATCGGCGCGACCACGTGCGCGTAGCCGACGTTGACGCGCGCGGTGTCCTCGGCGAGCGCATCCTGCGCGATCGTCGATTCGGCGACGGTGACGGCGGCGCGCGCGCTGTCGACGTTGGCCTCGGCGGCCTCGAGATCGGTGTGCGAGCCGGCGTCGATGGCCACGAGCGCGCGCAGTCGCGTCACCGCGAGCTCGGCCTGCTTGAGCGCCGCCTTGCGCGAGCTGAGGTCGGCGCGCGCGCTCTGCAGCACGGCGCTGGCCCGCTGCAGGTCGTTGTCCTGCTGCTTGGAGTCGATCTCGGCGATCGGGTCGCCCTTCTTCACCTTGTCGCCGAGCGCGACGTACAGGTGCTTGATCTCGCCGGTGGCCTGCGCGCCCACGCTCACGAGCTTGGCCGCCTCGATGGTGCCGGTGGCGAGCACGTCGATCTCGAGATCGCCGCGCGCGGCGGCGGTGGTGGTGATGGCCGGCGGCGGCGGCTTGCGGAAGTGGCCGCGCACGACGAGCGCGACGACGATGAGAACGACGACAGCCATCACGACGCGCCAGGGCGTCAACCATTTGCGGAGCTTCAATTCGATTCCTTCCAGCCGCCGCCCAGCGCCTTGTAGAGCGTGAGGCGGTTGTCCTGTTCCGCGAGATCGAGCGCGATCTCGGCCTGCTGCGACGAGTAGAGCGAACGCTGCGCGGTCAGCACCTCGAGATAGCTGACGCTGCCATTGCGAAACAGCGCATCGGCGTCGCGCAGCGCGGCCTCGCTGGCGCTCGTCTGTGCGCGTTGCGCGGCGATGCGCTCGGCCAGCGTGCCGCGCACGGCCAGCGCATCGGCGACCTCGCGGAACGCGGTCTGCACGGCCTTGTCGTAGTTGGCGAGCGCGATGTCGCGCCCGGCCCGCGCCGAGTCCAGCCCGGCCTGCAGCGCGCCGCCGTCGAAGATCGGCAGCGAGATCGACGGCCCGAAGTTCCACGAGCCGCTGCCGCTCTTGAACAGCCCCGCCAGGTCGGTGCTGCCCGTGCCGGCGCTGCCGGTGAGCGTGATCGTGGGGAAGAACGCCGCGCGCGCGACGCCGATGTCGAACTGGGCCTGCTGCAGCGCGTGCTCGGCCTGCAGCACGTCCGGGCGCTGGTGCAGCACGCGCGACGGCACGCCGGCCGGCACGCCCAGCAGCACGGCCGACTGCGCGGGCAGCGCCTGCAGCGGCAGCAGGTCGTCGGGGATCTCCTGGCCCACCAGCAGCCGCAGCGCGTTGCGATCGAGCACCAGCTGCGAACGGCCGGCCGCGACGGCGCCGCGCGTGCCCTCCAGCGCGGCCTGCGCCTGCACCACCGGCAGGCCCTTGATGGCGCCGAGGTCGTGCATGCGGCGGTTCAGGTCCAGGCCCTTCTCGTCGACCGTCAGCGTGACTTCGTTCAGGCGCTGCGTCTGCGCATCGGCAGCCAGCGCGAGCCATTGCGTCGCGACCTCGGACACCAGCGCCAGCCGCGTCGCGCGCGCGCCTTCGGCCGTGGCGAGATAGGCCTGCAGCGCCGCGGCGTTGGCGTTCTTCACGTGGCCGAACAGGTCGATCTCGTAGGCCGACACCCCGACGCTGACGGCCGCGCTGTTGGCCGCGATGCCCGCGGTCTTCGCGCGCGTGAAGCTCGCGTCCGCGGCCACCGAGGGCAGGCTGGAGGCGTCCTGGATGCGGTACTGCGCACGCGCCTGCTCGACGCCGGCGAGCGCGGCGCGCAGGTCGCGGTTGTTGGACAGAGCCAGTTCGACGACGCGGCGCAGGCGGTCGTCGACGATGAAGTCGCGCCAGCCGATGTCGGCGGCGTCGCGGGCGCCCGTGGGCGCCGCCGACGACGCCGCGCCATCAGGCCACGCAGCCGTCACGGGGGCATCGGGCCGCTGGTAGGTCGGCGCCAGGTCCACGCACGCGGACAGTGCCACGATGGCAGACAGCGCGCCGGCAAGCGGCAACCGCGAGAGCAGTCTCATGCAGACGTTTCCTCCAGGACGAAGCCCCGATTCTCGCGTGGATTCGACACCCCACTTTGGGGGATGCGGCTCGTCCGCCTCGATGCTCGGTTAGATCGACCGCGCCGGTCGCCGGCGCTTCGCACGAACGACCCCGGCGCGGTGCATTGGTTCCGCCGATCGCTCGATCCGGCGCCGCGACAGCCACGACCCGCCCTCCATCGAGTTCGCCGATGCGCTCCTCGCTGGAGTCGCTGTCAATATTCGGTGCAGCGCAAAAAGGTGCGCACGCAGGCCTTGCAGCGCGAGGCGCCGCAGCGGTTGTGCCGGTGGGCGGCCGCAATGAAGTCTGGGTGTAGGCCGTGCTGGGCTCGAACCAGCGACCAAGGGATTCTTTTCGCCCCGGGTTTCCCCGGGCAAGGACTATCTCATCACCCTCGCCACAACGCGGTGGGGTGCCGGGCGCTCGTGAGGTGGTTATCGCACTGGCTGCTCACACCTTAGTCTCTGCACCTTCTCGCCTACCGGCCTCGAAAGGCCTGCCTTCGGCGAGCTTGGCTCAGGATTGCCATGACGCTTTCGCGCTGTAGGTTTCCCTGAGTTCACCCGGTTTTCCGACGGCAATTACTTGCCGTGGTCACAATTCAATATGAGTCCCCTGCTCTGACCAACTGAGCTAACGGCCCCCAGAGCTGCCATTGTAGGTGCCAGGGGCGCTCCGCCTTCGCCGGGTTTGTCCGACGCAGGGCGCACCGCGAATCCCAGCCCGCGTGGCGAGCCGACTTCAGCGGAACTTGTACTCCAGCGCGACATATCCGGTGCGCCCCCGTGGATCGGTGTACGTCGGGTCGTATGTCGCGAGGAAGTAGTACGACTGGTTCGAATACGGCGGATCCGTGTTGAACAGGTTCTGGACGCCTGCGCGCACGGTCGCGTTCTTCGTCGCGTTCCAGCGTGCGGCCAGATCCCACAACGAATAGGCGTGGACCCGGCGCGCGGGCAGCGGCGTGTTGGCCACCGGGTCATAGGCCGCGTTCTGGTCTTCGTAGCTCGACGAATAGCTGTTGGACAGCGTCAGGCCCACGTTGGCGTACTCCCAATCGAGATTGACGCGGTGGCGCCAGCGCTGGATCACCTGGTCGTTGAGGAACACGCCCAGGTTGCTGCGATACGGCTCCAGCGGGCCGAACTGGCGCTCGTACTGCAGCACCAGGGTGCCGTTGATCGAGCCGGAGAATCGTCCGTACGGCGTCGCCGGGCCGTGGTAGTCCGCGCCGATGTCCAGGCCGGAGGTGCGCAGGCGGCCCTGGTTCTCCTTCTGCAGCAGGATGTTGGTGATGTCGCCGTATTGGTCGCGGGTGATGTAGGTGCCGTCGTACTTGGACGGGTTCGAGACGATGATCTGCTCGCCCAGCGTGCTGATGACGTCGCGCACCTGGATGTTCCAGTAGTCCAGGCTGAACGACGTCTCGGGCGTCGGCTCCACCACGGTGCCCAGCGAGAACTGGCTCGAGCGTTCGGGCTTGAGCTTGGGATTGCTCACGCGTTCGACCGGCCACTGGTCGGTGCAGTCGTCGATGGTGTCGCCGCCGGCCACGCACTCGGGATCGGTCAGCACGCTGGCGGTCGTGCCGTAGGTCGTCGGAGCGTAGAGGTCGTCGAGCGAGGGCGCGCGAAAGCCCGTGTTGGCCGAGGCGCGCACCAGCACCTGCTTGGACGGCTGCCAGCGCAGGCCCACCTTCGGGTTGGTGGTGCTGCCGACCTGCGAATAGTGGTCGTAGCGCGCGGCCAGCTGCAGCTCCAGTTGCTTGGACACGGGTGCGTTCACCTCGGCGTACACCGCGCCCACGGTACGGCTGTTGGACGTGGCCACCAGGGCCGTCGAGGAGCCGGCCAGGTCGCCGCTGTCGCGGTCGCCCGCGATGTTGTTGCTGGTCAGCAGCGCAGACGGATGGAAGACGTCCGACTCGCGCCGGAATTCCGCGCCCAACGCCAGCTCCAGCTCGCCGCCGGGCAGGGCCATCAGCTCGCGCGAGATCTTCCCGTCGATGCCTTGCGTGAAGCCCTGGCTGCGCCGCGCCGGATCGTTGATCTCGATGCCGTTGATCAGGTCCAGACCGGCAGGAGTCGAGGGCCCGAACGGATTGATCGTCCCATCGGTAACCGCCGCGGCGAACTGGTCGTAGAGCACGTAGCCGTGGACGTAGCGATCGGTGGCGCGGTTCTCCGCGCGGCTGATCGCCGTGTCGTATTCCCATCCCCCGACGACGCCGGTGGCGCCCAGCACGACGCGCTGGGCATCGCTGGTGACGTCGTCGGTGCGGTTGCCCGCCTCGGTCATCCGGTAGCGGATGTCGTTGACGGTCGTCGGCAGGCCCGGGCTCGTCAGGGCGTCGCGATAGGGCTCGGGCAGCAGGCTGACCGGCACGTTGTTGATGCGTACCGGGTTGGGGCTGAGGACGTAGCGCGACTTCGTGTTCGACTGCAGCAATTCGGCATACAGCTGCTGATCCTCGGCCGCCTGGAAGGTGGCCCGGCCGAGGAAGCCGATGCGGTTCGAGCCGGGATAGATCTGCGTGTCTTCCATGTAGTCGTAGCTGCAGCCGTTCGCCCCCCCCCGGGCCGTCCGGCGCGTAGACGGTGGCGGGGCCGTTGCAGCCGGGCGAACTCGGATTGAAGCGCTTGCTGGTCGTGCCGGCGGGAAGCAGGCCGGCAGATATCAGCGCGTCGCGTTGCGCGCCCGACAGATCGACGTTGGCGGGATACGTGTTGGACGACATCAGCGCGGGCAGCAGCGTTGCCAGCGGCCGATCCCGGATGAATCGGCGCTGGCTCGAGCGCAGCGGGTCGAGTTGCTGCAGGTCGACCACGCCGAACAGGTTGAAACGGTCCTTCGTGAGGTTGCCCAGGCCGCCGGTGAGCGTCGCGGTGCGCTTGCCCGCGCCGCCCTCCTGCGTCGCGGACGCGAACAGGCCGAGGTCGAGCCCCTCGTAGTCGCGCCGCGTGATGAAGTTGATGACGCCGCCGATGGCATCGGCACCGTAGATCGCGGACGCGCCGTCCTTGAGCACCTCGACGCGTTCCAGTGCGCCGGCCGGGATGTTGTTCAGGTCCACGCCTGCGTTGTCGCCGGGGGTGGCGAAGTTGGCCAGGCGTCGTCCATTGAGCAGCACCAGCGTGCTCGACACACCGATGCCGCGCAGGTTGGCGCCGTTGAGTCCGCGCTGGCCCGACGTGCCATCGGTGATGGAGGCGCCGTCGGACAACGGCGCGGTGTTCGCGCTGACCGTCCTGAGCAGTTCGGCGGCGGTGGTGACGCCGGCCTTGGCGATGTCCTCCCGCGTGATCGTCTGCACGGGCAAGGCCGACTCGCCGGCAATGCGCTTGATGCTCGATCCCGTCACCTCGACGCGCTGCACCGGCGTGTCGGAACTGTCCTGGGCGCAGGCGCCGGCGACGGAGAGCAGGGCGAGGGCCGCAAGGGCGACCGGGCGAACGCCGAACGACGGCAGATGTCGTTGGCCGCGAGATGAGGATGGCATTCGGAAGTCCTTGTGGGCAGAGGATGTGGTTGGCGGGCGCTGGCGCGTCGACCCTCGAAGCGCGCCTCGGCGGCACGTCTTGCGAAGCCACTTTACGAATCGGACACAGGTCTGAATACGGGGTGCGCCCCGAGCGGTCGCGCGATGTCAAATCTCCGTCGCAATTCGTCAACCGTCGCGCAGGTGTTCGATGTCGCGATACGACCCAGGGCATGGCTATTGACTCAAAGCGACATGGCCTTGCCTGATTCCGCCGCGCCTGGTCGAGGCGCGCGACATCGGGTGCACGCGGTGCCAACATGCACCCAGACGAACGACAGGCCGACTCCACGACCATGCACAACATTCCAGTCAATGCCCCGCGACGGCGCCTGTTGGCGGCACTGGCGCTCGGCGCGAGTGCGCCGTTCGCCTCCGGGGCGAGCCCGGCAGCCGACGAGCGCATCGCGAGCGGCGCACCCGGCCAGGTCGCCGACGCCCGTGGTTGCGCCGTGCCGATCGGCGGTGCGCTGCGCTTCGACAATGCCGCGGTATGGTCGCGACTCGTGGCGCTCTCCGGCGGTGCCGGCTCGAACTGGGTGGTGCTGGGCACCGCGGCGGAGCAGCCCGGACACGCCGCTGCCCAGGTCGTGGACGTCCTGCGTCGCCACGGCGCGCAAGCCGAAGCCCTCGATGTGGCGCCGGGGGCCGGTGCCGCCGCCGCGGTACGCGACACGGCGCTGATCGCGCAAGTGGGCGCAGCCCGCGGCGTGTTCTTCTGCGGCGGCGCCCAGGAACGCATCGTCGACACGCTGATGCCCGGCGGCGTCGACACGCCGCTGCTGTCGGCCATCCGCGCGGTCCCGTCGCGCGGCGGCGTCGTCGCCGGCACCTCGGCGGGCGCGGCGATCATGAGCACCACGATGTTCCGCGACGCGCAGGACGTGCTCACGGTGCTCAAGGGCCAGTTGCGTCCGGGCAGGGAGATCGACCGCGGACTGGGCTTCGTGGGTTCGCGGCTGTTCGTGGACCAGCACTTCCTGCGCCGCGGCCGCATCGGCCGCATGCTGCCGATGATGGTGGCCAGCGGCTACACGCTGGGGCTCGGCGTCGACGAGAACACCGCGGCGATCGTGCGCGGCGACGACATCGAGGTGATCGGCGGCAAGGGCGCGCTGCTCGTGGACCTGTCGGAGGCCCGCCACGCGCCCGTTGGCGGCGCCTTCGCGTTGCAGGGGGCGCGGCTGAGCTATCTCGATCGCGGCGACCGCTACGACCTGGCCGCGCGCCGCTTCATCCCCTCGCCGCAGAAGCTGGCCGACCACGCGATCGACCCGAACGCCCGCGACTTCCAGCCGTACTTCCCGCGCGCACGGTTCTGGGCCGACATCCTCGGCGACACGACCATCGTCAACGCGATGTCGGAGCTGATGGACAGCCCCGCGCGCGAGGCCTTCGGCCTGGCCGCCGACCTGCGCCCGCTGCCCACGGACGCCAGGCCCGACCTGGCCTTCGAGTTCCGCCTGCACAAGGGCGCGGACAGCCTCGCCTGGTTCACCGGCGCGTTCGGCGGGGAGGACTACAGCGTCTCCAACCTGCGCCTGGACGTCCGCCCGGTGCGCCTCGCACAGCCCCTCTACAAGCCCTGGGAGGCCTGAATCCATGCGTGCGAATCGCCATCGACTGCTTGCCTTCCTGGCCGCCATCCTGCTCGCATCGGCCTCGTCGGGTTGCGGCGCCGGGGAACCGGCGCAGACGCTGCGCATCGGCGTGGAGGGCGCCTATCCGCCGTTCTCGGAGGTGGGGCCGGACGGGCAGCTGCGCGGCTTCGACATCGACATCGCGCTCGGCCTGTGTCGCGAGATGGCGGTGCGCTGCGTCCTCGTGCAGCAGGAATTCGACGGCATGATCCCCGCGCTCGAGGCCCGCAAGTTCGACGCGATCGTGGCCTCGCTGTCGATCACGCCCGAGCGCCTGCGCGCGGTCGCGTTCAGCGACAAGTACTACAAGACGCCCAACCGGCTGATCGTGCGAAGCGCCGACAAG
Organism: uncultured beta proteobacterium; assembly: GCA_903845345.1. Classification (GTDB taxonomy): domain Bacteria; phylum Pseudomonadota; class Gammaproteobacteria; order Burkholderiales; family Burkholderiaceae_C; genus Scleromatobacter. Next base: position 6,714 of record CAIMXF010000502.1, on the reverse strand, counting down.
CTCACCCCCACGCCTGCGGGCCTCAAGGGCAAGCGCATCGGCGTCCAGCGCGCTTCCGTCAACGACCGGTTCGCCACGGACACGTTCAAGGATTCGGAGATCGTGCGCTATGCCAAGCAGCAGGACATCTATCTCGACCTGACTGCCGGACGGCTCGACGCGACGCTGGTCGATGCGGTGGCTGCCACCACCGGATTCCTGAAGACCCCGCAGGGACGCGGCTTCGCCTTCGCCGGCCCCGAGTACACCGATCCGGCCTACTTCGGTGCCGGCGTGGGGGTGGCGATGCGCAAGGGCGACGACGCGCTGCGCCTGCGCGTGAACCGCGCGATCGCGGCGATGCGCGCCGACGGCAGCTACGCCGCCGCACAGGCGCGCTACTTCGACTTCGACATCTATGGCGCGCGTCGCTGAGCGCCGCGCGACCTCGACCATGCCCGTCAACTATCTTCCAGCCGTCTTCGCCGGCGCGCTGACGACCCTGGCGGTGGCCCTGGTCTCGCTGCTGATCGCCATCGTGCTGGGACTGGCCGGCGCGATGGCACGACTCTCGCGCGTGCGGGCGCTGCGCGTTGCCGCGACCGCGTACACGACCGTGGTGCGCGGCGTTCCGGACCTGGTGTTGATGCTGCTGGTGTACTACGGCGGCCAGCGGCTGCTCAATGCGGCACTGGAGCACTGGGCCGACGGCGCGTACTTGGACGTCGACCCGTTCGTCGCCGGCACGCTCACGATCGGCTTCGTCTACGGCGCCTATCTGGGCGAGACGTTCCGCGGCGCGGTCCTCGCGGTACCGGCGGGCCAGGCAGAGGCCGCCCGCGCGTACGGGATGACCGGGCCGCAGGTCTGGCGCCGTGTTCTCGGCCCGCTGATGCTGCGCCACGCCTTGCCGGCGCTGTCGAACAACTGGCTCGTCATGCTGAAAAGCACGGCCATCATCTCGGTGATCGGGTTGCCCGATCTGATGCAGCGCGCAGGCCTTGCGGCGGGCGCGACACGCGAGCCGTTCTTCTTCTACGGCGTCGCGGCGGCGGTCTACCTGCTGTTCACGGGCGTCTCGGAATGGGGGCTGCGGTCACTGCAGTCGCGCCTGGGCATCGGCGCGCGCGAGATCCGCCTGTGAACGCGCAGCCGATCCTCGACAACGCCGCGCAGTTCGCGCAGGGCACGCTGGTCACGCTGGGCCTGCTGTCCTGCGCGCTGCTGGCCGGGGGCGCCATGGCACTGCCGCTGGCGATCGTGCGCAGCATGCCCTGGCCCTTTGCCAGCCGCTCGGTCCGGCTGTTCACCTATGTCGTGCGGGGAACGCCGCTGCTGGTGCAGCTGTTCCTGCTTTACTACGGCCTGGCGCAGTTCGACGCCGTACGCGCCAGCGTGGCATGGCCGCTGTTGCGCTCCGCGAGCTTCTGCGCGGTGCTGGCCATGGCCATCAACACGTGCGCCTACACCACCGAAATGCTGCACGGAGCGATCCGCGCGTTGCCGCATGGCGAGATCGAAGCGGGGCTGGCGGTGGGCATGTCGCGCGCGCAGCTGCTGCGTCGCGTCGTGCTGCCGCTGGCGGTGCGACGCTCGCTGCCGGCGTATTCCAACGAAGCGGTCATGATGCTGCACGGCACCTCGCTCGCCAGCATCGTGACCCTGATGGACCTCACCGGCGTGGCGCGCGACCTCAACGCCCGCTTCTACCTGCCGTTCGAGTCGTTCATCGCCGCGGCGTCGATCTATCTCCTGCTCACCTTTGCGCTGATCGCGGCGTTCCGCCAGGCCGAACGCCGTTGGCTGGCGCCGTTGCGCGCGCGTTCCTGAAGCGATCCCGCATTTCCTTCCGATGAACATCCAACGACATCCCCTGCGCGCCACCGCGCCTGGAACACGACGCGAGGTCACCAGCCTGCACTTCGGCGTGCGGGGCAGCGGCCCCAAGGCGGTCCTGCAGGCGTCGCTGCACGCCGACGAGATCCCGCCCATGCTGGTCGCGCAGCACCTGCGGCGTGCGCTCGAGGAGCTCGAAGGGGCCGGGCGCATTCGCGGGGAGATCGTCCTGGTGCCGTCGGCCAATCCGATCGGGCTCGGCCAGCGCGTGCTCGAGCAGCCCGTGGGCCGGTTCGACCTGGCCTCGGGCGAGAACTTCAACCGCCACTATCCCGACCTGCTCGAACGCGTGGCCGCCCGCCTGGATCAACCGCCGATGCTCGACACGCGAGGCAACATCGCGGCCATTCGCGCCCTGATGCGCGACGAATGCGCGGCACTGCCCGTGCTCACCCAGCTGCAGAGCCTGCGCCAGATCCTGCTGTCGCTCGCCGTCGATGCCGATACCGTCCTGGACCTGCACAGCGACAACGAGGCCATTCTTCACCTGTACACCACGCCGACGCTGTGGCCGGCCGTCGAGCCTTTGGCGCGCGCCCTGCGCTGTCCACTGGCGCTGCTGGCCGACGGTTCCGGCGACGACCCGTTCGACGAGGCCTGCTCGCTGATCTGGCCGCGGCTCGCGGCGCGGCTGGCGCAACGCTCCGGCAAGGATCCCGACCCGATCCTGTCGATGGCGTGCGTGGCCGCGACCGTGGAGTTGCGCGGCGAATCCGACGTCAGCCACGAGCTGGCACGAACGGACGCCGGGGCGCTGGTGCGGTACCTGACGCTGCGCGGCCACGTCGCCGCGGTGGCCGACGTGGTGGATCCGCCGTTCACACCCATGGCGCTGGCGAGGCCGCTCTCCGGGTCGATACCCGTGGCTGCGCCGATCGGCGGCGTGCTGGTGTACCTGCGTGAACTGGGAAGCCACGTCGCTGCCGGCGAGCCGTTCGCCGAGGTGGTCGATCCGATCACCGGTGAGACCGTCGCCGTCGCCAGCCCCGTCGATGGACTGTTCTTCGCGCGCGACGCGCGCCGCTTCGTCGCCGCCGGCGCCCGCATCGCCAAGATCTCCGGCGTCGAGGCCACGCGCAGCGGCAAACTCATGTCTGCCTGATGATGTCCACGCACGCGCCCTCTTCGTTCTCGCCGACGGTCGTCTCCAACGCAGCTTCGGCCCCTGCGCTCGCGGTGTCCGGTCTCCGCAAGCGCTACGGCGACAGGCACGTGCTCGACGGCGTCAGCCTGCGTGCCGATCCTGGCGACGTGCTCACCGTGATCGGCTCGAGCGGTTCGGGCAAGAGCACCCTGCTGCGTTGCCTGAACCTGCTCGAGCGGCCGCACGACGGCGTGCTGGTCTCCGGCACCGAGACGCTCGCGCTGAAACGCGCCCGGGACGGCATGCTCGACGCCACCGACGCGGCCCAGCTTCGCCGATGGCGGACGCGCCTGGCGTTCGTGTTCCAGAACTTCAACCTGTGGCAACATCGAACGACCTTGGAGAACGTCATCGAAGCGCCGATCCACGTCCAGCGCGTACCGCGCGAAGAGGCCATCGAGCGAGCGCGCACGCTGCTCGATCGGGTCGGGCTCGCGCACCGCGCCGACGTCTATCCGGCGCAGTTGTCCGGTGGCGAGCAGCAACGCGTGGCGATCGCCCGCGCGCTCGCGATGCAGCCGGAAGTCCTGCTGTTCGACGAACCGACCTCGGCGCTCGATCCCGAGCGCGTGAACGAGGTGCTGGCCGTGATGCGCGAGCTCGCCGCGGAAGGCCGCACCATGCTCGTCGTCACGCACGAGATGGCGTTCGCGCGCGAGGTGTCCACCCGAACCCTCTTCCTGCATGCCGGTCGCGTCGAGGAGGAAGGGCCGCCCCAGGCGCTGTTCGAGGCGCCGCGCAGCGCGCGGCTCCAGCAATTCCTGGGCAGCGTGCTTCGCCCGCGAGCGGCTGCGCCCGCGCGCTGAACGTGCGGGCCTGGCGACTCGGCGCGGCGTGCGACATCGGATCTCCTTCATCCTCGTGCCCGGCTTCCACCTGCTGGAACTCGCCGGCGCGATCGACGCGCTCGGGGCGGCCAATCGCGTGCTGGAGACGCCGCTCTACGACTTGCAGCTGCTGTCGATCGACGGACTGGCGGTCGCCTGCCGGGAAGGCGTGCGGATCGAGGTCGATGCGTCGCTGGCCGATGCGCATCCCGGACTCGCGCTGGCCGTGGCGGCGTCGCGCATGCCGGGACGCGGCATGCGCGATGCCCTCGCCGTGAGCGCGGCCCTGCGCCACGCCGCCGGGTCCGGCTCGACGCTCCTGGGCATCGGCAGCGGCGCGGGATGGCTCGCCGCGGCGGGCCTGCTCGAAGGCTACCGCTGCGCGATCCGGTGGGAACAGGTGGCCGAACTGGCCGCGCAAAGCCCGAACACGATCGTGTCGGAACACCTGCACGAAGCGGATCGCCAGCGCCTCACCTGCGCGGGCGGCAGCGCGAGCATCGACATGACGATCCACTGGCTCGGACAGCGCCACGGCGGGCGCGTGGCGCAGCAGATCACCACGCAACTGGGACTCGAACGGCTGCGCCCCGGCGACGAACGCCAGCGCCATGCCCGCGCCGGCCTGCTGTCGGCGTCCAGCAAGCTCGGCGATGCGCTGGCGCTGATGCATGCCAATCTCGGCGAGCCCCTGTCCACCGACGACATCGCCAACCTGGTCGGCGTGTCCCGGCGGCAGCTCGAGCGTCTGTTCAAGCAGCACCTCGACGAGTTGCCGGCACGCTGGTACCTGCAGTTGCGGCTCGACCGAGCCCGCGGCCTGCTGCAGCAATCCTCGCAGTCCATCCTCCAGATCGGCCTGTCCTGCGGGTTCGCTTCCGGGCCACACTTCTCGCGCGCCTACCGCGCACACTTCGGCCACACGCCGCGCGAGGAGCGAGCAGGACGCGCCGCCGCCTGGCGCACCGCGCCGGCCGCATCGGCGGGGCCGGCGAATGCCGACGCCGATTTCCAGGACCCGTTGCCATGAACGAGCTCAACCCAGGCGACCTCGATCGCTACCTCATGCGTCCCGCCACGGCGGCCGACATCGATGCGCTGGAGCGCTTTGCCGTCGCGAGCGCTTACGGCATCACCACCCTGCCTGTCGACCGCGCAGAGCTCCTCACGCGGCTGGCCCGGTCCACGCGCGCCTTCGCCGACGAGGACGAGGCCACCGGCGAGGAGATCTACCTGTTCGTCCTGGAAGACCGCGCGTGCGGCCGCATCGTCGGCACCAGCGGCATCGCGGCCAGTGCCGGCGGCGGGCGTCACTTCTACAGCTATCGAAACGAGTACATCGTGCACTCGAGTCCGGTACCCGGCCCGCATGCGCGCGTGCACACGCTCAATCTGTGCCAGGATCTGACGGGGGCGACGTTGCTCACGTCCTTCTACATCGAACCGGACTACGAGCACACGCTGGCGCCGCAGCTCCTCTCGCGCGGACGGCTTCTTTTCATCGCGCAGTTCGCCGAGCGATTTGCAGAGCGCATCGCGGCCGAGAGTCCGGGCCTCGCCGACGAGCAAGGCCACTGTCCGTTCTGGGAGGCCGTGGGCCAGCGCTTCTTCGGCATGGCGTATCCCGAGGTCGAACGGCTGGCGGTCGGCCGCACCAAGGCGTTCATCGGCCAGCTCCTGCCGCAATCACCGCTCTACGTGGCCCTGATGCCGCAGGCCGCGCAATGGGCCATCGGACAGTTGCACCCGGTGGCGGAACTCCCGTTCACGATCCTGCAGGGAGAGGGCTTCGACGCCGACACCTATGTCGACATCTTCGATGCCGGCCCCATCGTCGATGCCCGAGCGTCCTCCCTGCGGACGATCTCGACCTCGCGACTGGCACGCGCGCGTACCGGGCTCGCCGGCGCATCTTCCCGCCATGCACCCGGAACGCTGCATCTGGCGGCCACCACGCGGCGCGACGCCTTCCGCGCCAAGTTCACCCTGACGCCCGACAATTCGACCGAACTCACCCCGGAGCTGGCAAGTTCCCTGGGCGCAGGCGCCACGGACTGGATACGCATTGCACCGCTGGCCGCTGCCGCGATGTCCCAGGGAGCGCTCGATGTCTGAATGGACCCTGCAACGAACGGTCGGATCCGTCTCCGTCGAAGGGACGGACGAGTCCGTCGAATGGCTGCTGACCGCGCGCGACGGCATCGGCGATGTCGGGGTCCGGGGTTCGCTGCGGATCAGGTTCGACGCCGGGCACCGCGAACCGCGGTATTGGTACCACGTGGGTAGCCTGATCCACACCGCCCCGGAGATCGGTGTCCTGCAACGCCAGCGCACGCTGACGCTGTGCAGCGACCTGTGCGGTGCAACCGAGCTGTTCGACCTGCAGGGAGACGCACGTGCTGCGCAACTCCTGGTGCGGGCCGCATTGCTCTGGCTGTCGCGCGACGCGCCGTCGACGCACCGGGTGTTCGCCGAATTGTCCGGCGGGCGCGCGCCGAATGGCGAAGCGGCGCACGCCGGCGGCGCCGGCGTCGCGCAGTCTTCGTTCTTCAACGCCGTGCTGAGGCATTTCCTGCCCGCGAGCCAGATCGAAGGCCCGGGTGAGTTCGGTCGACGGCCGGCCGACTTCTCGGGCCTGCTTCCCAGGCATCCGCTCTATGTCGCGATGCTGCCGTCACAGGTGCAAGCGCAGATCGGGCAGGCTGGCGTCGATGATCGGCATTGGCAAGCGGCCCTGAGCGAGGAAGGCCTGGAGCAGGCGCGGATGGTGTCCGTCGTCGATGCCGGGCCCGTTCACGAGGGCGGCCTGCAGGCCTGCCGGATGGTGCAGGCAGCAGGCTGGCGAGAGGTCATGCCCCTGGGGGAGAT
>CAIMXF010000501.1 GCA_903845345.1 uncultured beta proteobacterium | reverse complement strand
GGATGTTGCGGATGAACCAGCGTGCCTCCTGCAGCCGCGCGGTGAGCGCGCTGCCGCTGGCGCGCTGCGACTTGATCGCCTGCGCGTACAGGTCGTTGACGCGCAGCTTGGGCATCACGTCCGGGTTGAGCACGGCCTTCCACTGGCGCGCGACCTTCATCACGATGACGTCGGGGATGATGATCTGCGCCTCGGCGCGCGCGAACTGCCGGCCCGGCTTGGGTTCGAGCGCCACGATCAGGCCCTGCGCGGCGCGCACGGTGGGCTCGTCCATCTCGATCAGCTGGGCGATCTTCTTGAAGTCGCGCCGCGCGAGCAGCCCCAGGTGCTCGGTGCAGATCTTCAGCGCGGCCAGCAGCGTGACCGCGGTCGACTTCGGCGGCGGCTTCTGGCGCAGCTGCAGGCTCAGGCACTCGCCCAGCGTGCGCGCGCCGACGCCGGTGGGCTCCATGCTTTGCAGGAAGTTCAGGCCGCACTGCAGGCGGTCCGTCAGTTCCTCGCGTTCGTCGTCGCCCGCGATGCCCAGCACCTCGGCCAGGCGCTCGGCGATCTCCTCGAGCGCGTCGGCGAGATAGCCATCCTCGTTGAGCGACTCGATCAGCACGTGCACGGCGGCCGCGTCTTCGTCGGACAGCCGCAGGCTGCTCAGCTGCGCGCGCAGGTGGTCCTCGAGGCTGAGCCCGCCGTCGTTGCGGTTCTGGCGCTCGAAGTCGTCGTCGTTGTCGCCCGACGAGCCGCTGCCCGACGTCGGCAGTTCGCGGATGCCGTCGAAGTCGTCGCGCTCGGTGCCGTTCTCCCAGTCGTCGCGCTCGGTGGTGCCGAATTCGGCGGCGTCGACGCCGGCGGGTTCGTCAACGTTGTCATTGCTGGAGCGACCATCGGCGTCGGCGTCCGTCGCGCTCTTGGCGCTGTCGGCGGCGCTGGCGGACGTGCTCGCGTTCAGGCCTTCGAACTGCGGCTCGGGCAGGACCGTCTCTTCCTCGGGCTCGAGGAACGGGTTCTGCTCCATCATCTGCTCGATCTCCTGGTGCAGTTCCAGGGTCGAGAGCTGCAGCAGCCGGATGGACTGCTGCAACTGCGGAGTCAGCGCGAGATGTTGCGACAGGCGGACCTGCAGCGAGGCTTTCATGTTCAAGCGCCTAGACCCCGTGGATGGACACGGCGTGCTCGAGCGGGCCGTCAAAACGGGCTCGGGCAAGGCGCACATGCGAGACGTGCTGGATGCCACGGCGAGCATTTGCAACGCGGGCCGGGCGCGTTTTGGTGGAACGAGCGGGCATGTCGGGTTCGTTCACGGGGTCTCTGTCACATCCGGAAATGTTCGCCGAGATAAACGCGCCGCACGTCGGCGTTCTCGACGATCTCCGCCGGCGTGCCTTCCGCCAGCACGCGACCTTCGCTGATGATGTACGCGCGGTCGCAGATGCCCAGCGTCTCGCGGACGTTGTGGTCGGTGATCAGCACGCCGATGCCGCGCGCCTTCAGGAAGCCGATGATGCGCTGGATCTCGATGACGGCGATCGGGTCGACGCCGGCGAACGGCTCGTCGAGCAGGATGAAGCGCGGCTGCGTGGCGAGCGCGCGGGCGATCTCGACGCGGCGGCGCTCGCCGCCCGACAGCGCCGGCGCCGGCGAATCGCGCAGGTGCGTCAGGCTCAGGTCGTTGAGCAGGCCGTCGAGGCGCTTGTCGATCTCCGACGTCTTGAGCGCCTTGCCGTTCTCGTCGTACTGCAGCTCCAGCACGGCGCGGATGTTCTCGTCGACCGTCAGCTTGCGGAAGATCGAGGCCTCCTGCGGCAGGTAGCTCAGGCCCAGGCGCGAGCGCTGGTGGATCGGCTTGGCGGAGACCGGCTGGCCGTCGATGCTGATTTCTCCGGCGTCGGCCCGCACCAGGCCCACCACCATGTAGAACGTCGTCGTCTTGCCGGCGCCGTTGGGCCCCAGCAGGCCGACGACCTCGCCGGCGTTGACGGCCAGGTGCACTTCCTTGACGACCACGCGCGCGCCGTAGGACTTGCGCAGGCCCGTTGCCTCGAGGCGGCTCTGCGGTGCGGCGGCCGGGCGCGCGCCGCGCGGCGTGGCGTCGCTCACCGGCGGCAGTTCCACCGGCGTGGCCGACGGGGACACTGCGGTGCCAGGCTTGACCTGCGCCGCGGGCTGGAGTCCGTCGGTCATTTCGCCGACCCCGATGCGCTGGCCGCGGCCGGAGCCGGTGCGTCGAGCTTCAGCGGCGCGACCGCGCGCGGCGACGACGCCGCGGCCTTGGGCGTGAAGACGACCGTGGTGCGGCCGCCGCTCGCCGAACTCGCGGCCACGCCTTCGCCCGAGCCGAGCTTGATGGTGTCGGAGGCGGTGTCGTAGGTGATCAGCGCCGCGTTGGCCTGGTCGGTGACGACCGTGCCCTTGAGCATGCGCAGGTGGGCGGCGCCGACGAAGCGCACGCGGTTGGCCGCGCTGTCGTACTCGATGCGCGAGGCATCGCCTTCGCTGTATTCGTCGTCGCCGTCGCGCTTCTGGCGGAAGGTGGCCGGATGCTCGGCGGACCCGTAGGCGAAGCCCAGGCGCTGGCCGTCGGGATCCTCGCTGACCTCGACGCGGTCGGCGTGGATCTCCAGCGTGCCCTGCGTGATGATGACGTTGCCGATGAAGACCGCGCTGTGCTTCTTCAGGTCGACCGTGTCGGGATTGCCGCCCGAACTGGTGACGCTCATCGGCTTGGTGCGATCGGCGCGTTCGGCCTGGGCGGGCAGGCCGGCCAGTCCCAGGACGGCGACCGCGGCGACAGCGCCGGCCACGCCTGGGCGCAAGGGCCTGGCAGCGCGCGGAAATTCAGGGCGGGAGGAATGTGTAAGCGGTCGCATAAGGATCGGCACGGAAATTGCAGACCATTCTAGCCCGCATGCACCGGCGACGTGCACCGTCCCGCCCCTTTACGCAGCGGGTCGATCCCGCTGTCGGGCCTGGCCAACGCTTCCCGCGGTGTCGCTTCGCGAGTGCGCGACCAGCGTTCGCGCGCCGCGAATCAGCCGCCGTGGCGGACGCGGTCGACCAGCCAGTCGGTGGCCGACAGCATGCTCACCGGACCGCCGACCGCCGTGAATCGGCCCTGGATGCCCATCTCTGGCGTGCGGTCGACGGCGTAGTCGTCGGTCAGACGCTTCGCCTGCTGGCAGCGGGTCTGCACGCCGAAGCTGTTCCACGCGGCCCGCACCTTGGCGACGTCCACGTTGCTTTGCTGCGCGAAGGCGACCATGTCGTCGAGGCTGTCGATCGGCTTGCGCTGGATCTGGAAGCGCATGAAGGTGCTCATGTGCATCGTGCCGACCAGGCCCAGGGCCTCCCAGGTGTAGTAGACGCGCTGGTGCGTCTCCTGGCGCGCGGTGAACCCCACGGGCACGCGGCGGAAAGCGACGTCCGCCGGCCGCTTCGCGATCCACGACTCGAGCACCGGCTCGAAGGAGTAGCAATGCGGGCAGCCGAACCAGAAGAACTCGACCACCTCGATCTTGCCGTCGCCGGGAACGGCGAGCGGCTTGGACAGCGTGAAGAAGTCGCGGCCTTCGACCGGCGCGCTGCGTTGCGCGAGCGCGCGGCGGGGCAGGCCCGCGAGCGCCAGCGCGCCCGCGGCGCCCGTCGCGGCGAGGGAGAACGTGCGACGGTCCATGGTCATCAGGCGATCCTGCGCAGCTGCGCGATGAGGGTGTCGGTGGCGCCGAGACAGTCCGCGCCGTCCAGCGAAGGGGCCGTCGTGAAGCGGCCATGGATGCCGATCGTGGGCACGCTGTCGATGCCGTAGGCCTCGGTCAGGTGCCGGGCCTGCGTCATCTTCGTGTTGACGACGAAACCTTCCCAGGCGGCCTTGACCTTGGCGACGTCCAGACCGGATTCCTTCGCGAACGCGAGCATGTCGGCCTCGCTGTCGATCGGCTTGTCCTGCTTGTGGAAGCGGTCGAAGGTCTTCGCGTGCATCGCGTCGACGAGGCCCAGCGTCTCCCACGTGAAGTAGACCTGCGCATGCGTCGCCCAGCGCGCGCTGAACACGGCGGGCACGCGATGGAAGTTGACGTCGGCCGGCAGCTTTGCGATCCACGGCTCGATCGTCGGCTCGAACGCATAGCAGTGCGGGCAGCCGTACCAGAAGAATTCGATGACCTCGACGCGGCCCGTCCTGGCTTCGGGCAGCGGCGTCTCGAGCTTCTTGTAGTCGGTGCCCTCGACCGGTGCGCGGGCCGATGCCAGCGCCAGCCCGGGTACGGCCAGCGCCGCCAGGCCGGCCGCGCCGACGACGACTCGAAGGGAAAACGCGCGCCGGTTCATGGGGATCCTTTCGGGACGGCCTCGGAAGCGGGTGGAGCGCGCGCCCGGCCGCAAGTTCATTGTTTAGAACGCTCGACGCGCACCAGCGACGCGTCCGGATCGATCGTCTTCGCGCGCTCGGTCTGCGAATCGGCCTCGTCCTTCCTGTCAAACGGCCCAAGCCGGACCCGGTGGACAGTGCGGCCGTTCTGGTCGCGTTCGGAGACCGTGGCGCGCAGGCCGGCCAGCGCCAGCCTGGCGCGCTGCTGCTCGGCGTCTTCTTCCTTCGAGTAGGCGCCCACTTGCACGAAATACACGAACGGATCGGCGCCGCTGGCGACCTTCGTCGCGTCGACATCGCCGGCGCCCGCCTGCCCGTTGAGGATGGCGGCGGCATCGCGCGTGCTCTTCGGAGTGTCCACATGCGCGATCGAGGCGGCGGCGGCCGGCGGGCTGACCTTGCCGATGTCCGCCGGCGTCGGCAGCACCGGGGCCGCGACGCGCGGCACGACGGCGGTGTCGGACGCCGCGGCCGTCGGCGGCGCCGGTGCCGGCGCGACCGGACGCACCGGCTGCTTGCCGGCCAGCGCGGCGTTCGGATCCCAGGTCTTGTTGCGCTCGGCCTCGGCGGCGTCCTGCTCGGGCGTGCGCTGCTGGCTCTTGTTCATCAGCGGCACCGGCGTCTTGGTGACGTACAGCGCGACGCCCAGCGCCACGGCCAGGCCCACCAGCAGGCCGGCCACAAAGCCCAGGGCGAAGCCGCCCCGTTGGTTCTTCAAGGAAGGTTTCACGACGGGGTTCCGGGTTCAGGAATCAGCGGGGGTGGCGACGGGTTCATCGCGGTTCATGGCTTCGGGCGCGCTGACGCCGAGGATGGCCAGCGCGTTGCGCAGCACCTTGGCCGCGGCCGTCAGCAGTGCCAGGCGCGCCAGCGCGAGCGCGGCGTCGTCGACGAGGAAACGCTCGGCGGCGTAGTACGAGTGGAAGCTCGCGGCGACGCTGCGCGCGTAGTAGGCGATGTCGTGCGGCGCGAGGTCGCGCGCGGCGGCGGTCAGCGTCTCGGGGAACTCCGAGAGCTTCAACATCAGCGCGGCTTCCGACGGCGCGGTCAGCAGCGACAGGTCGGCGTTCTTCACCTGCGACAGATCGCCGCCCTTGTCCGCGAACTGGCGCAGCACCGAGCAGATGCGGGCGTGCGCGTACTGCACGTAGAAGACGGGGTTCTCGTCGCTCTGCTTGAGCGCCATGTCGATGTCGAACACGAACTCGGTGTCGGCCTTGCGGCTCACCAGGAAGAAGCGCACGGCGTCGCGGCTGGTCCAGTCGATCAGGTCGCGCAGCGTCACGTAGCTGCCGGCCCGCTTGGAGATCTTGACCTCCTGGCCGCCGCGCATCACGGTGATCATCTTGTGCAGCAGGTAGTCGGGCCACCCCTGGGGCACCCCTTCGTCGGCCGCCTGCAGGCCGGCGCGCACGCGGGCAACGGTGCCGTGGTGGTCGCTTCCCTGCACGTTGATGGCCTTGGCGAAGCCGCGCTGCCATTTGTCCAGGTGGTAGGCGACGTCGGGCACGAAGTACGTGTACGTGCCGTCGGACTTGCGCATGACGCGGTCCTTGTCGTCGCCGTAGTCGGTGGTGCGCAGCCACAGCGCGTTGTCGAGCTCGTAGGTCTTGCCGGAGGCGACCAGCTTGCCGACCGTCGTCTCGACCGCGTTGTTCGCGTACAGGCTGGTCTCGAGGAAGTAATTGTCGAAGTGCACGCCGAAGGCCTGCAGGTCGAGGTCCTGCTCGTGGCGCAGGTAGGCGACGGCGAACTGGCGGATCGAGTCGAGGTCGTCCGGGTCGCCCGACGCGGTGAACTCGCGGTCGTCGGCCTTGACCGTCTTCTTCGCGAGGAAGTCGGCGGCGATGTCGGCGATGTATTCGCCGTTGTAGAACTTCTTGCTCTCCGGGTTGGCCGGATCCGTGGGCCAGCAGTCGTCGCCCGGCTTGAAGCCCTTGATGCGCAGCTGCGTGCTGTGCGCCAGCGTGCCGATCTGCACGCCCGCGTCGTTGTAGTAGAACTCGCGCTGCACCGCCCAGCCCTGGCTGGCCAGCAGGTTGCAGACGGTCGAGCCCAGCGCCGCCTGGCTGGCGTGGCCGACGTGCAGCGGCCCGGTCGGATTGGCCGACACGAACTCCACGATCACCTTGTTGCCGTTGGCCGGCTGGATGCCGAACTGCTCGCCCGCGCCCAGCACCTCGCCGACGACCGCCTGCTTGGCGGCGGGCGCCAGGCGCAGGTTGATGAAGCCGGGGCCGGCGATCTCGAGGGCGGACACCCAGCGCTGGACCGCCGGCTGCGCATTCAGCGCGGCCACGAGTTGCTCGGCGACGGCGCGCGGCGCCAGGCGCAGCGGCTTGGCCAGCTGCATCGCCACGGTGATGGCCAGGTCGCCATGGGCGGCCTGCTTGGGGGACTCGAACGCGGGGGTGAGCGCGGCGTCCGGCGCGACCTGGGCGACAGCGGCCGCCAGGGCTTGCGCCAGCTCGGATTTGGCTTGGATCATGCGGAGGATTCTACGGTTCGCGGTCGATCCGAGCCCGCCGGCAGTCGGGCAGGCGCAACCGAACAGCCAGACGAACGAACCATTTCTCGCTGGATCGGATCAACCTGGGAGCGGTCAATATCGACCCTGACACATGGCGCCTGTCCGGCGCACGCGTCCCCGACAACAAAACCCTCCCGATGAGCGACACCGTCTTCAACGCAGAGAACTCCGAGCGCGACGAGTCCGCCGGCGAACTGCCGTCGACGATCGGCAAGTACGCGATTCTCGGGCGGCTGGGCGACGGCGCGACAAGCGAGGTGTTCCGCGCCCACGACGAGCTCAACAAGCGCGACGTCGCGATCAAGCGGCTGCGGCTGTCGTCCGAGACGGCGGCCGTCGACGCCCATTTCTGGTCGCGCTTCTTCGCCGCCGAGGCCGCGCTGGTCGGCCGGCTGAACCATCCGAACGTCGTCCAGCTCTACGAGGCCTTCAGCGATGCCCAGGTGCCCTACCTGGTGATGGAGTGCGTGCCCGGCGTCACGCTGCGCGAGTTCTGCCGGCCCGACCGGCTGCTGCCGCTGGAACAGGTCGTCGAGATCGGCTTCAAGTGCGCGATGGCGCTGGGCTACGTCTACCGCCAGGGGTTGATCCACCGCGACGTCAAGCCGGCCAACATCCTCACCGTGCTTCAGGACGGCGAGGTCGTCGACGTCAAGCTGAGCGACTTCGGCAGCGTGCTCAACACCAATTCCGACCGCACGCAGATCCACCGCGTGGGCTCGCTGGCCTACATGTCGCCCGAGCAGATCGAGGGCAACACGCTCGACTGCCGCACCGACATCTACGCGCTGGCCGCCGTGCTGTACCACCTGATCTCGGGCCGGCCGCCGTTCGACGCGCAGACCCAGGTCGCGCTGATGAACCAGATCTTCCACAACGAGCCGCCGCCGCTGACCACGCTGCGCGAGGGCGTGACGCCCGCGCTCGAAGCGGTGATCCTGGGCGCGCTCGCCAAGAGCCAGGACGACCGGCCGCAGGACTGGGAGTCGTTCGCGCAGGCGCTGTCCGGCCTGATCGTCAACCACCAGGTGCCGCGCGGCCGGCTGCAGAAGGTGCTCGACTCCGAGCGCTTCAACCTGCTGCGTTCGCTCGACTTCTTCTCCGACTTCGACGACGTCGAGCTGTGGGAAGTGGTGCACCGCGCGAAGTGGCAGCGGCTGCACTACGGCCACCGCGTCTACCGGCGCGGCCAGGAGGGCAACACCTTCCACATCATCGCGCAGGGCGAGGTCGAGGTGTTCCGCGACGGCCAGCGCGTGGCCCGGCTCGGTGCAGGCACGTCGGTGGGCGAGATGGCCTACCTCGCGCCGAGCCCGGACCTGCGCCGGCACAGCGCGGACATCATCGTCTCCGAGCCGTGCACCACGATCTCGTTCACGCCCGAGACGCTGACCCAGCTCAGCGCCGAATCGCGCATGCGCTTCGACAAGGCCTTCATCCAGGTGCTGGTGCGCCGGCTGCACGCCGCGCACGAGACGCTGGCCCATCCGCGCCGCGTGATGTAGCCCCCACGCTCGCCAGCGCTCGCTGCCCCCCGAGGGGGCGCTCCGCGAGCGGCCCGGCGAAGCCGGATCCGCCGCTCCCTTGTCCTTTGCTTGGCACGGGCGAGCGGCAGCGCCGGCGTCGGTTTGCAACCACACTGGCGCAACGCGTCGTGAACGTTGTCGTTGACGGGGCAATTGCTGCTTGTGGGGCCGCGAGGCCTTTGCTTCAATCCGTCCACGCCGTCGTCGACGGCGAAACATCATGCGCCCGCCGCAGGCGCCAGAGAGGACCCGTCCATGAAGCCACTGATCACCGCCCTCGCCCTGACCCTCGCCGCCGCCGGCGTCTTCGCTGCCGACGCCGCCGCCAGCAAGCCGCTGACCGCGCAGCAGCAGAAGATGGCCGACTGCTCGGCCGCCAACAAGGGCAAGAAGGGCGACGACTACAAGAACGCGCAGAAGGCCTGCCTGTCCGGCACCCCCGCGCCGGCCGCCGCCGCGTCCACCCCGATGACGCAACAGCAGAAGATGGCCGCCTGCTCCAAGCAGAACAAGGGCAAGAAGGGCGACGACTACAAGAACTCGCAGAAGGCCTGCCTCGCGGCCTGATCGTCTTCCGATCGAATCCACCGCCTCGCCTCGCGAGGTGGGCGCCCAAGAACCCGGCCCTGCGCCGGGTTCGTCGTTTCAGGACGCCGCCGGCGCGCGTGGCGCGCGCATCGCCCGATTTCCGCGTCGTTTGGCGCCGGGCGGCGCTTATCCCCGCGCTTGGCGCCGGCGAGATTCCCCGATCGGCCCGAGCATGACCTGGCGCGCACCGGCGACACCGTCGTCGGCGCAGCGTTTCCACGTCCATTCACCGTCATCCGAGGAATTCCATGAAGCAATCGATCATCGTCCTGTCGCTGGCCCTCGTCGCCGGCACCTCCTTCGCGCGTCCCGCGCAGGCGCCGGCTGCCTCCGCCGCTGCCACCACCGTCGCCACCGGCGACGGCACCACGCCGGGCACGCCGCAGCGTTCGAAGATGAAGACCTGCAACGCCGACGCCAGGACCAAGGACCTGCACGGCCCCGACCGCAAGGCCTTCATGAAGCAGTGCCTGTCGGGCAAGGCCAAGCCGGCCGCGGCATCCTGAAATCCGCGGTGCGTCACCATGCGTTCGCGCTTCGCGTTTCCCATGCAGAGCACGGGTCGGGGGATCGCCGCGGCGCCCGGGTCGAGCCTGCGGGTGGAGGAGCAGGCGCCGCCGGGGACGTCAGGGCGCGGTGGCCGCCGCGCCCGGGCGGCTCCAGTAGCGCGGATCGCCGTAGCTGTGCTTGAGGAAGTCGATCCACAGGCGCACGCGCAGCGCCAGGTGGCGCGCGTGCGGGAACACCGCGAAGATGCCGTTGGCCGGCGCGGCGAAATCGTCCAGCACGCTGACCAGCCGCCCTGAGGCCAGGTCGGCGCTGACCTCCCACGCGCTGCGCCAGGCGATGCCCAGGCCCGCGATGCACCAGTCGTGCAGCACCTGGCCGTCGGTGCAGTCCAGCCGGCCGTTGAGGCGCACGTGCGTGGGCTCGCCGGCGATCGTGAAGGCCCAGCCGCGCGGCTGGCTGGCCTCGGAGCTGAGCGTCAAACAGGCGTGGCGCGCCAGGTCGGCGGGCGCGGCCGGCGTGCCGGCGCGCTTGAGGTAGGCGGGCGCGGCCACGCACAGGCGGCGGTTGTCGGCCAGGCGCACTCCCACGAGGCTGGAGTCCTGCAGCTCGCCCACGCGCACG
>CAIMXF010000500.1 GCA_903845345.1 uncultured beta proteobacterium | reverse complement strand
GACGAGAAGGTCACCTTCAGCGCCGGCGTGCCCACCGTGTGGCTGGGCCTGCTGAACTACATGAAGGCCAACGACCTGCACTTCAGCACCTTCAAGCGCACCGTCATCGGCGGCTCGGCGTGCCCGCCGGCGATGATGAAGTCGCTGCAGGACGACTACGGCGTCGAGGTGATCCACGCCTGGGGCATGACGGAGCTGTCGCCGCTGGGCACGCTGTCCAGGCTGCAGTCCAAGCACGAGTCGCTGCCGGCCGAGGCGCGCCAGAAGCTGCTGCAGAGCCAGGGCCGCGTGATCTACGGCATCGACATGGCCATCATCGACGACGACGGCCGCGCGCTGCCCTGGGACGGCAAGTCCTCCGGCAACCTGGTGGTGCGCGGGCCGTGGGTGATCTCCGGCTACTTCAAGGGCGAGCGCTCCCCGCTGGTCAGCGTGGACGGCGAGCCGGGCTGGTTCCCCACCGGCGACGTCGCGGCCATCGACGCCGACGGCTTCATGTTCATCACCGACCGCAGCAAGGACGTCATCAAGTCCGGCGGCGAATGGATCAGCTCGATCGACCTCGAGAACATCGCCATCGCGCACCCGTCGGTGCACGAGGCCGCGGTGATCGCCTGCCGCCACCCGAAGTGGGACGAGCGCCCGCTGCTGGTGGTGGTGCCCAAGCCGGGCGCGACCGTCTCGCGCGAGGAGCTGCTGGCGTTCTTCGAGGGCAAGATCGCCAAGTGGCAGATCCCCGACGACGTCGCCGTGGTGGCCGAGCTGCCGCATACGGCCACGGGCAAGCTGCAGAAGCTCAAGCTGCGCGAGCAGTTCCGCGACTACGTGCTGCCGACCGCGGGCTGAAGTGGGAGTGGCCTGTCGCGGTCGCGACAGGTCCTTTCGGGGTAGTCCCTCAACGCGATCGCGGCGCGTTCCGTTACTGTCGACCCGCGACCGCGAGCCACGCGGCGACCACGGAGACCTCACCATGACGTTCCTGAAGAAGCCCGCGGCGTTCGCTTCGGCGCTCGCGCTCGCCTGCCTCGTCCTCCAACCCGGCGCCGCGTTCGCGCAAAAGGGCGAGACCGTGAGGATCGCCTGGATCGATCCGCTGTCGGGCCTGATGGCGCCGATCGGCCAGAACCAGCTGAAGAGCTTCCAGTACGTCGCCGAGCTGTTCAACAAGAGCAACCCGGCCGGCGTGAAGTTCGAGATCGTGCCGTTCGACAACAAGGTGAGCCCGGCCGAGTCGCTGACCGCGCTGAAGTCTGCCATCGACCAGAACATCCGCTACGTCACGCAGGGCGACGGCTCCGGGGCCGCGGGCGCGCTGGTGGACGCGATCAACAAGAACAACGAGCGCAATCCCGGCAAGGAAGTGCTCTTCATGAACTACGCGGCGGTCGACCCGGACCTCACGAACAGCAAGTGCAGCTACTGGCACTTCCGCCTCGATGCCGACACGTCGATGAAGATGGAGGCGCTCACCACCTACATCAAGGACCAGAAGGACATCCACAAGGTCTACATCATCGGCCAGAACTACGCGCACGGCGTGCAGGTGGCCAAGTACGCGAAGGCCGACCTCGCGCGCAAGCGTCCGGACATCCAGATCGTCGGCGAGGACCTGCACCCGCTCGCCAAGGTGACCGATTTCGCGCCCTACGTCGCCAAGATCAAGGCCTCCGGCGCCGACACCGTCATCACCGGCAACTGGGGCTCCGACCTGTCGCTGCTGATCAAGGCCGCCAACGAGGCCGGGCTCGACGTCAGGTTCTTCACCTACTACGCCAACAACTCCGGCACCCCCACCGCGCTCGGCGCCGGCGCGGCCGGCCGCGTCTACTTCGTGGGGTATGGCCAGCCGAACATGGGCGGCCAGATCGGCAAGCTGCAGGCCGACTTCAAGGCCAGGTTCAACGACGACTTCTACGTGGCCGACATCTACGCCGAGCTGCAGCTGCTGTCCGAGGCCATGGCCAAGGCCAGGTCCACCGATCCGAACAAGGTGGCCCCGGCGCTCGAAGGCCTGCGCCTGAAGAGCTACAACGGCGACATCGAGATGCGCAAGACCGACCACCAGCTGCAGCAGGACCTGTGGATCTCGGTGTGGCAGAAGACCGATGCGAAGAACCCGTATTCGGTCGAGAACACTGGCTACACGTTCGCGCCCGTCGCGCACTACGACGCGTACGTGGCGAGCACGCCCACCTCGTGCCAGATGAAACGCCCGTCGTGACGGCGCGCACGATCTGATCCGCCGTGGACCAGACCGTCATCAACATCCTCAACGGCCTCAGCTCGGGGCTGCTGCTGTTCATGCTCAGCTCGGGGCTGACGCTGATCTTCAGCATGATGGGGGTGCTGAACTTCGCGCACGCGGGCTTCTACATGCTGGGCGCCTACGTCGGCTACGCCACCTCGCGCATCGTCGGGTTCTGGCCGGCGCTGGCGGTCGCGCCACTGGTCGTCGGCGTGCTCGGCGCCGTGTTCGAGCGGGCCTGCCTGAGGCGCGTCCATCGCTTCGGCAACGTGGCGGAGCTGCTGGTCACGTTCGGGCTGAGCTACCTGATCCTGGAGGCGGTGCAGGTCTTCTGGGGCCGCGCGCCGGTGGCCTTCGATCCGCCGGCGCTGCTCGCCCAGCCCGCGTTCACGCTGGTGCAGTCGGCGGCGAAGGGCCTGTCGCTGGTATTGGGCCATGCCGACGCCGCCACGTGCGCGCATGCGGCGTGCACGACGTTCCCGGCGACGCGCGCGTTCATGATGGGGGTCGCGCTGCTGATGCTGCTGGCGCTGTGGCTGCTGCTGCGGCACACGCGCGTGGGCCTCGTCATCCAGGCGGCGCTGACGCATCCCGAGATGGCCGAGGCACTGGGCCACAACGTGCCGCGCGTGTTCATGCTGGTGTTCGGCGCCGGCTGCGCGCTGGCCGGACTCGCGGGCGTGATCGGCGGCACCACCTTCATCACCGAGCCCGCGATGGCCGCGTCGGTCGGCTCGATCCTGTTCGTGGTGGTGGTGGTCGGCGGCACCGGCTCGCTGGTGGGCGCGTTCGTCGGCTCGCTGTTGATCGGCCTGCTGCAGACGGTGCCTTTGACGGTGGACAAGTCGCTCGTCGACGCGGCTTCCGCGGTCGGCTGGCAGGTGTCGCCGGAGGGCTTCGCCTATCCGTTGATGAAGCTGACGCTTGCGCAGGTGACGCCGATCCTGCCGTACCTGCTGCTGGTGCTGGTGCTGATCGTGCGGCCGCGCGGGCTGTTCGGGACGCGCGATGACTGAGGCAGGACAGCCGGACGTCGCGCCGGGCCGTGCCGAGCAAGGCCGGCTCCCCCTCGGGGGGGTGGACGGCGTACTCGCCGCACGGGGGGCCGTCACGTACCACTTCAGGCCGATCAACCTGGGGCGCTGGATGACCTGGGGCGGCTACGCACTCGTGCTGCTGATCGCTCCGCTCGTGTTCTCCAGCAGCCTGTCCCAGACGCTGCTGTCGCAGATGGGCATCGCGATCATCGCGTGCCTGGCCTACAACATCCTGCTGGGGCAGGGCGGGATGCTGAGCTTCGGCCACGCGGTCTACTCGGGACTCGGCGGCTTCCTGGCGATCCACGCGCTCAACAAGGTGGGCGACGGCTCGCTGCACCTGCCCGTGAGCCTGGTGCCGCTCGTGGGCGGGCTGGGCGGCCTGTTCTTCGCGGCGGTGTTCGGATTCGTCACCACGCGCAAGTCGGGCACCACCTTCGCGATGATCACCCTGGGCATCGTCGAATTGGTGTCCAACTTGTCGCTGATGCTGCCCGAGTTCTTCGGCGGCGAAGCCGGCATCAGCAGCAACCGCGTGGTGCCGCCGGCGACGCTGGGCATCAGCTTCGGACCGCAGATCCAGGTCTACTACCTCATCGCGCTGTACTGCTTCGTGTGCACGGGGCTGATGTTCGCGTTCACGCGCACGCCGCTGGGCCGCATGCTCAACGCGGTGCGCGACAACCCCGAGCGCGTCGCCTTCGTCGGCTACGACACGCAGCGCGTGCGCTGGTTCGCGTTCATGATCTCGGGCCTGTTCGCGGGCATCGCGGGCGGGCTCGCGGCGATCAACTTCGAGCTCGCCACCGCGGAGGTGGTCGGCGCGCAGCGCTCCGGCGCGTACCTGCTGTTCACGTTCCTCGGCGGCTCGACGGCGTTCTTCGGGCCCATCATCGGCGGCGTGCTGATGGTGCTGGCCACGGTGGTGCTGTCCGGGCTGACCAAGGCCTGGCTGCTGTATCTCGGCCTGGCCTTCATGCTGATGGTGATGTATGCGCCGGCCGGCGTCGCGGGACTGGTCCTCGTCAACCTGCGGCTCGCGGCGTTCGGCCGCTTGAAGCCCTTGTTGCCGGGCTACCTCGCCTTGCTCGTGGCCGGCGCGATCGCGTTCACGGGCGCGAGCGCGATGGTGGAGATGCTGTACCACCTGCAGCTCAACGAGGCGCTCGGGCCGGTGATGACATTCGGCGGGGTGTCGCTCGACGCGAAGGGCGCGCCGGCGTGGGTCGGCGCGGCGCTGCTGTTGGTCGCCGGCGCGATGGCCTTCGAGCTCGCGCGCCGGCGCTTTCGCGTTCGCTGGGACGCGGCGCAGGAAGACGTCGAGCGCGAGCTCAGGCGCCGGGAGGCCGCATGACGGACGTCGACGACCTCGTCGCCCGCGCGCGCGCCGCCGCCGCGCCGCAGCGCGTCGCGCTGGAACTGCGCGACGTGCACAAGCGCTTCGGCCAGACGGAGATCATCCGCGGCGCGTCGCTGCAGGTGAACGCGGGCGAGCGCGTCGCGATCATCGGACCCAACGGCGCGGGCAAGTCCACGCTGTTCAACCTGATCAGCGGACGCTTCGCGCCGAGCTCGGGCGAGATCCTGCTGAACGGCGCCCGCATCGATGGCAATGCCCCACACCGTATCAACAGGCAGGGACTCGCGCGCAGCTTCCAGGTGAGCAACCTGTTCACGCACCTGTCGGTGTTCGAGAACCTGCGCTGCGCGGTGCTGTGGTCGCTCGGCTATCGCTACGCGTTCTGGCGCTTCCTGGCCAGCCTGCGCGACGCCAACGAGCGCGCCGAGGAGCTGATGTGCATGCTGCACCTCGAACGCCGCCGCGACGCGCTCGCGATGAACCTCACCTACGCCGAGCAGCGGGCGCTCGAGATCGGCCTGACCATCGCCGGCGGCGCCGACGTGATCCTGCTGGACGAGCCGACCGCCGGCATGAGCAAGAGCGAGACGCGCCGCTTCGTGCAGTTGATCCGCGACGTCACCGCCGGCAAGACGCTGCTGGCCGTCGAGCACGACATGGGCGTCGTCTTCGGCCTGGCCGACCGCATCGCCGTGCTGGTCTACGGCGAGGTGATCGCCTTCGACACGCCCGAGGCCGTGCGCGCCAACCCGCGCGTGCAGGAGGCCTACCTCGGCTCGGTGCAGGCGCAGGCGCACGGCGAGGACGCCTGATGCTGCAACTCGACAGGCTCCACGCGTTCTACGGCAAGAGCCACGTGCTGCACGGCGTGACGCTGGACGTCGCGCGCGGCGAGATCGTCGCGCTGCTGGGCCGCAACGGCTCCGGCCGCTCGACCACCGCGAAGGCGGTGATGGGGCTGGTGCATACCCAGGGCGGCATCGTGTGGAAGGGGCAGTCGCTGTCCGGCCTGAAGCCGTACGAGATCGCGCAGCGCGGCATCGGCTACGTGCCCGAGAACCGCGACATCTTCCCGAAGCTGACCGTGCACCAGAACCTGATGCTGGGCCGGAAGCCGGGCGCGTCCGCCCGCGCAAAGCCCGCGCGCTGGACCTTCGACGACATGTACGCGCTCTTCCCGCGCCTGCGCGAACGCCAGCACACGCCGGCCGGCGTGCTGTCCGGCGGCGAGCAGCAGATGCTCACGCTGTGCCGCACGCTGATGGGCGACCCCGAGCTGGTCCTCATCGACGAGCCCACCGAAGGCCTGGCGCCCAGGATCGTCGAACAGGTGGCCGAGTACCTGCTGGCGCTGAAGGCGCGCGGGCTGTCGGTGCTGCTGATCGAGCAGAAGCTCACCATCGCGCTGGAGATCTCGCAGCGCTGCGTGGTGATGGGGCATGGGCGCGTGGTGTTCGAGGGCACGCCGGCGGCGTTGAACGCCGATGCGGCGGTGCGCAGGGAGTGGCTGGAGGTCTGACGCGCCGCTCGCGTGCGTCAAAGCGATGTCGTGCTGAGCCAGCAGTTCGGCGTAGCGGTGAACCGGATGTCGTGCTGCACAGTACCGGGCGCGATGTTGCACGAGAGGTCGGCGCGCCAGACGATCCGGTTGTCGATCATCAGCTGGCCCACGACGAACGAGCGATAGGCATCGACGTGCGGGTCGCCGGTGGCGGCGCGTGGCGGCTGGGCCTGCATCGTGAAGCCGTTCTGCGTCAGCAGTGCTTGAGCGTCGGGCAACGACGACACGGACTTGAAGAAGGGCTGCACGACGCTGCTGAAGTCGACACGATCTGCGCCGTTCGCATGCGGAAGCGCATTGGCGTGCGCGAGCTCATCGTAGCGCGCAAAGATGGCCGCGCGCAGCGTGCCGGGCCCACCGCGATCGGCCACCGGATCGACGGACTGGCACGCCGCCAACGCGCTGCCTGCGAGGATCGTGGCGATGGCAAGGCGGGGCGAGGTCATGGCCGCATTCTCTCGTCTTCGGTGGTATTCACGGACGTCGCAGCTCGAACGCATAGCTCGCCTTTGACTTGACGAAGCCGAGGTGCTCGTAGAACGCATGCGCCCCCTCGCGCACGACGTTGGAGCGCAGCCGCACGCGTTCGTAGCCGCGCGCGAACGCCCACTCGCAGGCCTGCGTGACGAGCGCCTTGCCGATGCCTTGCCCCTGGCACGCCGCGGACACCACCAGCGCCTGGATCTCGGCGTAGCCGTCGCTGATGAGCATGCGCACGCCCTGAACGTGGCACAGGCCGACGATCGCGTCATCGAGCACGGCGACGAAGGCCTCCTGGTCGGGCCATTCGCGCAGGTCGAACAGGCGGCGCGCGACCTGGTCGGGCGTGGCCTCGTAGCCGAGGTCGGGCAGCAGGGCCGAGATGGCGTCGGCGTCGGCGGATCGCAGGAGGCGCAGCGTCAGGGACATCGTCGGCGAATCGGTGGATGGAGACGCCATTCTGCCCGTGCCGGGTGCGCAACGTGCCCCTGCTCGCGACGTGCGCCGGCCGCCGGTGTACACACCCGCATCCCATGATCACGGAGACATGTTCCATGCCCACGCAGACCGCCGCCGATTTCGCGCCCGAAGTGCTCCGGCTCTTCGACCAGTACGTGCACGGCAGCATCTCGCGCCGCGGCTTCCTCGATGGCGCCCGCCGGTACGCGGTCGGCGGCATGACGGCGGTCGGGCTGCTGGAGGCGCTGTCGCCCGACTTCGCGCAGGCGCAGCAGGTCGCCCCGTCGGACGCGCGGCTCGTCACCTCGCGCCTGAACTTCGATTCGCCGCAGGGCTACGGCAAGGCGAGCGGCTACCTCGCCAAGCCGGCGCAGTCGTCGGGCAAGGACATCCCCGCCGTGCTGGTCGTGCACGAGAACCGCGGCCTCAATCCGCACATCGAGGACGTCGCGCGCCGCGTCGCGCTCGAGGGCTACGTCGCGTTCGCGCCCGACGCGTTGTTCCCGGTCGGCGGCTATCCCGGCGACGAGGACAAGGCACGCGACCTGTTCGGCAAGCTCGACCTGGCCCGGATCAAGGCCGACTTCCTCGCCGCCGCGCAGCTGCTGAAGACGCACGCCGGCACCAACGGCCGCGTCGGCGCGGTGGGCTTCTGCTTCGGCGGCGGCGTCGTCAACTTCCTGGCCACGCAATGGCCCGACCTGAACGCGGGCGTGCCGTTCTACGGCGTCGCGCCCGAACTCGCCGACGTGCCGCGCATCCGCGCGCCGCTGCTGCTGCACTTCGCCGGCAACGACGCGCGCGTCGACGCGACCTGGCCGCCGTACGAGGCCGCGCTGAAGGCTGCGCAGGTCAAATACGAGGCCTTCGTCTACCCGGGCGTCGAGCACGGCTTCAACAACGACACCACGCCCCGCTTCGATGCCAAGGCCGCCGGCCTGGCCTGGCAGCGCACGCTGGCGTTCTTCGCGCGGAACCTGCGCGCCGCCTAGACGGGGCTGCCGCGCAGCAGGCGGCTGCGCCGATTGCAGCAGCCGCCGCTGCCAATCCAACATCGGGCGGGCGCCGCGCGCGCGGTCGCGTTCGCGTGACGCGGCGTCGCGCCGCAGTTCGCCCGAGTGCGCCTGCGCGACAGCGCGAGCGCAGAAGCTCATGCGCTTCGCGTGGCACGGAAGCTGCGAACTGCGACGGGGTCAACCACCCAACGCAGGCATTGCGCAGTCCCATGACCACCACACTCCCTTCCCGAACCGCCCGCGGCCTGGTCGCCGCCGCGGCCTGGCTCGCCTGGCCGTTGGCGCATGCCCAGGGCGGCACCGACAACCCGTACGGCGTCGGTGCCCTGTGGCAAGGCAGCGACGTCGTCGCCCGCTCGGTGCTGCTGATCCTGGCGGCGTTCAGCGCGGGCAGCTGGTACGTCATCGTCACCAAGGTGCTCGAGCAGTTCCGGGTCGCCAGCCACGCGAGGAAGGCCGTCACCACGTTCTGGGAAGCCGGCACCGTGCAGGCGGGCGCGGGCAAGCTGGACGAGGCCAGCCCGTTCCGCGACATCGCCGAGGCCGGCCTCGACGCCACGCGACGCCACGGCGGCCTGCATGCCAAGGTCGACTTCAACGACTGGGTGGACCTCACCCTGCATCGCGCGACCGAGCGCGTGCAGCGCCGGCTGTCCGTCGGCCTGAGCTTCCTGGCGACGGTCGGCTCGACCTCGCCGTTCGTCGGCCTATTCGGTACGGTCTGGGGTATCTACCACGCGCTGACGGCGATCGGCCTGGCGGGGCAGGCCTCCATCGACAAGGTGGCCGGCCCCGTCGGCGAGGCGCTGATCATGACCGCGCTGGGACTGGCCGTGGCCGTGCCCGCGGTGCTGGGCTACAACTTCCTCCTGCGCCGCAACAGCTCGGTGCTGGACGAGGTGCGCGACTTCGCGAGCGAACTGCACGCCGTGCTGCTGGGCTCGAGCGCGTCCGCGCATTCCAGCGCCGGCGCGTCGGGCGCCGTGGCGACTGCAGCGGCCTGAATCATGACGACCGCCATGCTCGTTCCATTCGCCGCCCCCCGAGCGGCCGATCATCGCCTGCGGGCGGCCGGGCGGCTCCGATGGGAATGAACCTGCCCGCTGGCGACGGCGAAGACCAGGCGGTTTCCACCATCAACACCACGCCGCTGGTCGACGTGATGCTGGTGCTGCTGATCATCTTCCTCATCACCATTCCGGTCGTGAACTTCTCGGTGCCGGTGATGCTGCCCAAGCTGCGCAACCAGGTGCGCGAGAGCCAGCCCAGGGACATCGTCATCTCGGTCGACGCCCACGGCGCCACGTTCTGGTTCGACAGCCGTGTCGCGAGCGACGAGGCGCTGGCCGACAAGCTCAAGGCCGTGTCGGTGCAGGATCCGCAGCCCGAGATCCACATCCGCGGCGATGCCCGCAGCGACTACGCGCCGGTCGGCCGCATCCTCTACGCGTGCCAGCGCGCCGGCATCCGGCACGTCGGCTTCATCACCGAGCCGCCGCCCAAGGGATGACCGCGATGGCCAACAAGTCCCGCGCGCGCCGCCGCGCCGTCGCCCCCGACCTGCCGGTGGCCGACATCAACACCACGCCGCTGATCGACGTGATGCTGGTGCTGCTGGTGATGATCATCATCACGATTCCCGTGCAGCTGCACGCGGTCAACCTGCACCTGCCGGTGGGCGATCCGCCGCCGGCCACGCACAAGCCCGAGGTGGTGCAGATCGACATCGCGCCCGCCGGCGCGCTCAGCTGGAACGGCACGCCGCTGTCCGGTGCGGCCGACCTGAAGGCGCACCTCGTCGCCGCCGCGGCGCAGCCCGAGCAGCCCGAACTGCACGTGCGCCCCGACCAGGGCGCCAGGTACGACGCGTTCGCCGCCGTGATGGTGGCCGCGAACCAGGCCGGGCTGACCAGGGTCGGCGTCACCGGCAGCGAGCAATTCATTCCCAAGTGAGGACGTCATGAGTGCTGTACTCGATTCGCTGGACCCGCACGGCGGCACGCTGCGCGCGCCGCTGCCCATCCCCGTGCGACCGGCGCCGACGCCGGCCGAGGTGCTGCCGTTCCCGCGCATCGCACGCCCGGCCGCGCGCGCGAAGGCGCAGTCCCGGGGGCGCGGCACGGGGCTCGCGATCGTCGCGGGCATCCATGTGCTGTTCGGATGGGCGCTGGTATCCGGTCTCGCGCAGCATGTGGTCGACGCGGTGCGCAAGCCCATCGACATGGCCATCATCGCCGAGACTCCGCCGCCACCGCCGCCGCCGCCCAAGGTGGCGAAGATCGTCGAACGGCCCAAGGCCGCGACGCCGCCGCCGGCCTACGTGCCGCCGCCCGAGGTCGTGCCCGCG
>CAIMXF010000499.1 GCA_903845345.1 uncultured beta proteobacterium | reverse complement strand
CGGCGCGCACGCGTTCGTCCAGGCCTGCCGCGCGGCGATGTGCGAGCGCGGTCCGCTGCGCCGCCAGCGCCGCATCGACGCACTGATCTCCGTGCACTCGTGCAGCTGGGATCGTGCCGGCTATCGCCTGCGCACGCTGCTGGCGGATTTCGCGCACGAACCGCAGGCCGACATCCGGCCCGCGCGGTTCGCCACGGCCCGGCTCGGCGCCCCGCGCGCGACCTCGATGCCGGCCCACTGACGCCGCGCGCCCGCTTTGCCGCGTTGGGCATGCCGGATGCCCCATAGCGGGCTGGCCGCCACCGCGGCACCGCCTTCAACATTCCAAGAGGAGTCCGTCATGATCCGTTCGATCTCGCTGTCCCTGACCCTCGCGGTCGCCCTGGCCTCGCAGGTCGCACTCGGCGGCTGCAGCAAGAAGGAAGACGTCGCTCCGTCGGCCGACACGTCGACCAGCGCCGCCAGCGCGCCCGACATGAGCGCGTCCGCCAGCACGATGGGCGCGGCCTCCGCGCCGATGGACAGCATCAGCAGCGCCAGCGCCGTGGCCGGCTCCGACGCCGCCAGCGCATCCGCGATGGCGGCCAGCGACGCCGCGATGGCGGCCAGCAAGTAATCGACTCACCGGAGCCGCGCGCTCCGGCCAAAGGAAAGGCCGCCCGAGGGTGGCCTTCTTGTTGCGCTGTCGTCGTTCATTGCAGCGTCCGCGCGATGCCTGGCCATTGACCGTCGCGGCCGGGCACCCACACCTCGGTCGGACGCGGCGCCTTCTTGCCGGGCACCCGCCGGGCGGCGGGCCAGTTCAGGTCTTCGACGAACGAGCAGTGTTTCGCCGGGCCCTGCGCGAATGGCAGCGGACGGGCGACGGTACGGTTTGCGGCAAGCGGGTTCATCGGGACGGCTCCAGGATCGGCCGGCGACACCCTGTCGCCGATCGTTGCCCGGGCCGCCAACTCGTGCGGCGACCCGGGGTCTGCGGATCCGGCAAGACAGGTTCCCGTCAGCCGCCGCCGCGTCGACCGATCAGAACGACGTCGTCACGCTCGCGTAGAGCGTGCGGCGCGGCCCGAACTGCGGCGCGCCCACGCCGATGCCGGTGCCGTCGCGCAGCTCGTAGACGTGGTCGAACACGTTGAGCACCGACAGCCGGCCATCCACCTTGCCGAGCCAGCCGCCGAAGTTCCAGGCCTGGTCCAGCGAGGCGTTGACCTGCGTGTAGCTTGCCAGGTGCTGCGTGTTGGCGAAGCCGCTGCGCAGGCCGCTGCCGAACAGCGCGTCGGCGCCCAGCGTGGTCTGCGACGCGAAGCGATACGACGCGCCGGCCGACGCCGTCACCGCCTGGTCGTGGTCGAGATGCACCCAGTGGCTCGCGATGTAGGTGATCTCGTCCGGGTCGAAGTTGAACTGGCCGGTGACGATGTCCTTGCCCTGCGCGCGCGAGAACGCGAGGTTGCCGTAGGCGGCCAGCGCATCGCGCTTCCAGTTGGCGGTGAGTTCCAGCCCGCGCACGCGGCCCTGCGCGTAGTTGAAGGCCGAGTAGATCAGCGCGTTGCCGAACTGGCCCTCGTCCTGCAGGTTCCGCACGGAGCGGTCGTAGGCGTCCAGGCCCAGCGACAGGTTGGCCGTGGCATCCCATGCGAGGCCGGCGTCGAAGTAGTTGGAGCGTTCGGACTTCACCGCCGTGTCCGCGTCCGACGGCAGCGCGTTGGTGGTGCCGGCGAACCTGGCCACCGACGTGGTGTCGATCTTCTCGGTGGGCGGCGGCGTGAAGTAGCGCGCGTAGCCGGCGTGCAGGCGCAGCGTCGGGCCGGCGTCCCACACCGCGCCCAGGCGCGGGCTCAGCTGGTGCTCGTGGACGACGGTGTCGGCGCTGTCGAAGCGCGCGCCGTAGTTGATCGTCAGGCTCTTGACCGGCTGCCACTGGTCCTGCAGGTACGCGCCCCACAGGTTGCCCGACAGGCGCGTGTCGTCGGCGATCGAGACCGGCGTCGTGCTGGTCTGGTTGCCGGCGTCGTCGGCCGGGAACACCTGCGACAGGTTGTCGACGTCGAAGCGTTCGTGCTGGAAGAACAGGCCGCCGCGCAGCGTGTGCGCCTGGCCCAGCGCACGGCTCGCGTCGAGCTGCAGGCCGTCGGCCGTGTTCCTGCGCATCACGTCTGCGGCGATGCCGTCGAACACGAGGTCGCCCACCGGATCGGGCGAGTAGTGCACGTCGGTCTCGCGATGGAAGGTCGAGAGCTGGTAGTCGGTCGCGTCGCCCACGTGGCCCTGGTACGACAGCACCTCGAAGGCGTTGCGCTCGCGCTGGCGCGCGTCCAGCGTCGCGGAGTTCACCGTCGGATCGCCGGTCAGCTGGTACTGCGGCACCTGGCCCGGCACGTCGGGAATGTCGAAGTGGTTGTTCGACACGCCGAACATGAAGTTCAGGCGGCTGTCGTCGCCCAGCACGGTCGACAGGGTGCCGAAGCCCTTGCGCTGCTCGGTCTGGTCGTGCAGCGCGGTGCGCGAGGGCGTCGGGTTCTCGATGCCCATGCCGTCCTTCAGCAGCGAGCCCGTGAGGTAGTAGCTGACCGGGCCGTGCGCGCCGGCGATCTCGCCGCTCTCCTCGTTGTGGCCGTTGCTGCCGCCCGTGACGCTGACGCTGCCGTGGTCGCCCTGCGCCTGCGCCTTGGTGCGGATGTCGACGATGGCCGCGGTGCGGTAGCCGTACTGCGCGGGCAGCGCGCCGGTGAGCACGTCGATGTGGTCGGCGAAGCGCGTCTCCAGCGACTGGCCGAAGCCGCTGATCGCCTCGGGGATCACGACGCCGTCGATGCGGTACTGCACGTTGGCGTGGTCGCCGCGCACGTGCAGCTGGCCGTACGAGTCCTGCACGACGCCGGGCGCCTGCAGCACGACCTGGTTCAGCGGCGTGGCCTCGCCCAGCGGCAGCTTGTCGATGTCGGCCTCGCCGAACTTGTAGATGTTGCTGCCGGTGTCGGGCGACAGGCCGTTGCGGGCCGCGTCCAGCCTCTGGCGCACGGCGTCGATGACCACCCTCTGCTCCGCGACGGGAGCCGCCGAAGTCGCTGCCGCGGCGACCGGCGTCTTGACGAAAGGCGGCGCCGTGCCGGCCGCGGTCGCGGATGCCGATGCGGCGGCTGCCGGCCCGGCAACGCCATCGGCGAACGCGTGAAGGGAGACGGACAGGGGGGCGGACAGAACGAGCGCGCGCGCCACGTTCCGGTGCTTGAAACCGAACATGTGAGAAATCCTTTGAGTCGAATGAGGTGCCGGCACGCGCATGCACCCGGCGCTGCCGCTGGAGCGGCAACTGGCGGGTCAATGGAGCGCGAGATCCGGCTTTGCCAAGCGCGTCGCACACCCGACCCGGCGCTGCCGCTCGAGCGGCGGCGCGGAGTCCAAGGGAGCGCGCGATCCGGCTCTGCCGGGCGCGTCGCGGAGCGCCCCCTCGGGGGGCAGCGAGCGCCAGCGAGCGTGGGGGCTCAAAGAACTGCTGGCGGACCGCGGCTGCGCGCGGCGGGCGCGTCGGCGGCGATGAACGCCGGCGCCTCGTTGGCCGGCACCGCGAAGGCGAAGCTCAGCAACGCGGGATGCGCAACGTGGGCCGTGGCCACGCCGGCCAGGTGCGCGAAAGCCAGGCAGGCCTCGCACTGCAGGTCGCCGGCCTGGCGGGACGACGACTGCTGGCCGCTGGCCGCGCGCGCGAGCGCCTCGGTCAGGTGGCCCAGCTCGTGCGTGACCGCGCCCTGCTGCGAGAACAGCAGGATGAACGGCAGGACGACGGTGAGCAGCAGCTTGCGCATGGCCCGTCGATTATCACCGCTGGCCCTGAGCCTCGGCTGTCGAAGGCGTTGTCGCGTCGCAGGCGCGCGGCTCACGTCGCAGCAACGTGCGTCGGTGACAATCGCCCCCGCACGAACCACGAACCGGAACTCCCTTCCCATGCGCTCCCGCCTCTGCCTGATCGTCTGCGCGCTGCTCGCCGCACCCACGCTCGTCCTCGCGCAAGCCGCGTCCGAGCCGCAAGCCGCCGCGGAGCCGGTGCGCCAGCTGGTCGTCTACGTGATGCCCTATTACTCGGCCGGCGACACCTTCGCCGCGGCGCCCAAGGTCGCCGTGGATCCGCAGTTCGACGCGCTGCTCGCATCGACCGACGTGGCCGACATCCGCAAGGCGCGCGACGCGATCGCGGCCAGTCCCGACCTGGTCTCGCCCGAGACGATGATGGTGCTCGCGATCCGCCTGTACGACGTCGGCCTGCGCGACGACGCGGTGTTCTGGTTCTATGCCGGACGCGACCGCTTCCTCACGATGGAGGCCGTGCTCGACATGCGCTCGCTGCGCTTCGCCCGCCAGGCCGACGCCGTCGCCAGCTTCGTGGACGCGCTGGGCGGCGCGATGGACGGCTACGCCATGTGCGACATCGCGCGCCACCAGGAGCGCGAGGATCGCGCGATCGCGTGGGTGGCCGCGCATCCGTACAAGGTGCTGGGCTACGCCGACCTGCCGGCGCAGTCCGAGGATCGCAACGCGGCGCTGGCCAACGCGGTCGGGAAGCTGCGCGAGATGTCCGCGCACAACCAGCAACTGCTCGCCAGGCCCGAGGTGCAGGCACAGCTCGCCGACGCGCGCAAGCGCACGCAGGCCGACGCGCGCTTCTGCTGGAAGTAGGCGCCGCGCCCGCGTCGCGCGGAGGGCGACGCGCGCCCGGCGGACAATGGCGCATGACGGCCGCGCCCTCCCCGAACGACGCCAGCAGCGCTGCCGGCACGGGACGCTGGACGCTCGTCGCCGCGGTGCTCGGGTCGAGCATGGCGTTCATGGACGGCACCGTCGTCAACGTCGCGCTGCCGGCGATCCAGCGCCAGCTCGACGCCAGCGGCGCCGACGCGCAGTGGCTCATCGAGGCCTATGCGCTGTTCCTCGCCGCGTTGCTGCTCGTGGGCGGCGCGCTCGGCGACCGCTACGGCCGCAAGCGCGTCTTCCTGGTCGGCGCGTTCGTGTTCACGGCGATGTCGGCGGCGTGCGCGGCGGCGCAGGACACCGGCCAGCTGATCGCGGCGCGCGCACTCCAGGGCATCGGTGCCGCGCTGCTGGTGCCGGGCAGCCTCGCGCTGCTGGGCGCCAACTTCCCCGAGGATCGGCGCGGCCGCGCGATCGGCACGTGGTCGGCGTTCAGCGGCATCACCGCGGCGATCGGGCCGGTGGTCGGCGGCTTCCTGGTCGACCACTTCTCGTGGCGCTGGGCGTTCCTGCTGAACGTGCCGATCGGCGCGGTGCTGCTGCTCGCCTGCATCGCCAGGGTGCCCGAGAGCCGCGGCGAAACGGCCGACGGTCCGATCGACCTGGCCGGCGCCGTCGCGGCCACGCTGGGCCTGGCGGGTGTCGTGTTCGCGTTGATCGAGGCGCCCACGCGCGGCTGGGGCGCCGCGCCGGTGGCGATCGCGGGCGCGATCGGCCTGGCGGCGCTCGCCGCCTTCGTCGCGATCGAAGCCCGTGCGCGCCAGCCGATGCTGCCGCTGCAGCTGTTCCGCGACCGCGACTTCGCCGGCGCCAACCTGCTGACGCTGCTGCTGTACGCCGCGCTCGGCGGCGGCCTGTACTTCGTGCCGCTGAACCTGATCCAGGTGCAGGGCTACGCCGCGACGCAGGCCGGTGCGGCGCTGCTGCCCTTCGTCGCGATCATGTTCGCGCTCTCGCGCTGGGCCGGCTGGCTGGTCGACCGGATGGGCGCGAAGATCCCGCTGGTCATCGGCCCGGCGATCGCGGCCGCCGGCTTCGCGCTGTTCGCGCGGCCGGGCGTCGGTGGCAGCTACTGGTCGACGTTCTTCCCGGCCGTCTGCGTGCTCGGGCTGGGCATGACGATCACCATCTCGCCGCTGACCACCACCGTGATGAACGCGCTCGGCGAGAAGCTCGCCGGCACGGCCTCGGGCGTCAACAACGCCGTCTCGCGCGCCGCCGGCCTGCTCGCGATCGCGGCGCTCGGCGCGGTGCTGGCGCAGGTGTTCGACACGCGCCTGCAAGAGGCGCTCGCACACGCCGGGTTGCAGGCAGGCGTGGCCGACGCCGTCGAGGCGCAGCGCCACAGGCTCGGTGCCATCGCGCCGCCGGCGAATGCGGCATCGGCCGTCGCGGCGCAGGTGCGCGACGCGGTCGGCCAGGCCTTCGTCGCCGGCTTCCGCGTCGCGATGCTGACGTCCGCCGGCCTCGCGCTGGCTGCCGCGCTGAGCGCCTGGTGGCTGATCTCCGGCCGCAAGCCCGATCCTCGCTCCAAAGGAACCACGACATGACGACCCCTTCGTTCGATGCCCTCGTGATCGGCAGCGGCCAGGCCGGGCCGTCGCTGGCGGTGCGCCTGGCCGAACACGGCTGGAAGACCGCGCTCGTCGAACGCGGCG
This sequence comes from uncultured beta proteobacterium, assembly GCA_903845345.1. GTDB lineage: Bacteria > Pseudomonadota > Gammaproteobacteria > Burkholderiales > Burkholderiaceae_C > Scleromatobacter. The sequence continues at coordinate 1,472 of CAIMXF010000499.1, read as the reverse complement.
AGCTCGGCGGCACCTGCGTCAACAACGGCTGCACGCCGACCAAGACGCTGGTGGCGAGCGCGCGCGCCGCCTGGGTCGCCAAGCACGCGGCCGACTTCGGCGTGCGGATCGCGGGCGCGGTCACGATCGACTACGCCGCGGTGCGCGCACGCATGATGAAGGTGGTGCAAGGCTCGCGCGACGGCCTCGGCCACTGGATCGCCGGCACCGCCAACCTGAGCCTGGTGCACGGCGAGGCGCGCTTCGTCGGGCCGGACAGCGTGCAGGTGGGCGACCAGGTGCTGCAGGCGCCGCGCATCTTCCTCAACGTCGGCGCGCGGCCGGTCGTGCCCGACTGGATCGCACGCTGCGGCGTCGCGTTCCTGACCAGCGAATCGCTGATGGCGCTGCAGGAGTTGCCGACGCACCTCGTGATCCTCGGCGCCGGCTACATCGCGCTCGAATACGCCCAGGTGTACGCGCGCTTCGGCGCCGCGGTGACGGTGATCGAGCACGGCGCGCGCCTGCTGCCGCGCGAGGACGACGAAGTCGCCGCGACCGTCAGGAGCGTGCTCGAACGCGACGGCGTGCGCTTCTTGGTCGGCGCCGACGCAACTGCGCTGGAGCGCGACGGCGAAGGCATCGCGCTGGTCGTCGACGGGCAACGCATCGCCGGCAGCCACGTGCTCGTCGCCGTCGGCCGCCGGGCCAACACCGAGGCGCTCGATCTCGCGCGCGCGGGCGTCGCATGCGACGCGCACGGCAACGTGGTCGTCGACGACCAGCTGCGCACCGACGTGCCCGGCATCTGGGCGTTGGGCGACGTCAACGGCCGCGGCGCGTTCACGCACACTTCGTTCAACGACTACGAGATCGTCGCCGCCAACCTGCTGGACGACGACCCGCGGCGCGTGAGCGACCGCGTGCCGGCCTACGCGCTGTACACCGATCCGCCGTTGGCGCGCATCGGCATGTCGCGCGCCGCGGCCAGGGCCTCGGGCCGGCGCGTGCTCGTCGGCCACCTGCCGATGTCGCGCGTGGGCCGCGCGCGCGAGCGCGGCGAGACCGACGGCTTCATCGAGGCGCTGGTCGACGCCGACACGCAGCGCATCCTCGGTGCGACACTGCTGGGCATCGAGGCCGACGAGGCGATCCACTGCCTGCTCGACGTGATGACCGCCGGCCTGCCCTGCACCGCCGTCTCGCGCACGATGCACATCCATCCCACCGTCAGCGAACTGATTCCCACGATGCTGCAGTCGCTCAAGCCGCTGGAATGAATTCGTCCGACGTCTTTCACGTGACGCTTCTGCCGCATGGCCCGCGGTTCGAGGCGCGTTCTGATGAGTCGCTGCTGAAGGCGGGGTTGCGAGCGATGGCGCCGATGCGGTCGTCCTGCCGTGTGGGGACGTGTCGGACGTGCCTGTGTCGGTTGGACAGTGGGTCGATTGCGTATGAGATCGAGTGGCCGGGGTTGACGCGTGAGGAGAAGG
>CAIMXF010000498.1 GCA_903845345.1 uncultured beta proteobacterium | reverse complement strand
GGGCTCGCCGAGCGGTAGAACGTGCCGACCATCGGCGACTTCACGACGTGGCCGGTGGGTGCAGCGGCGACTTCGGCCACCGGCGCGGCGGCGGGCGCGGCCTCGCCGGCGGGCGCGGCCTGCTGCTGTTGCGGCGCCATCATCATCTGCCCTGCGGGCTGCATCATCATCGTCGTCGGGACGCCATAGCCGGCCTTGACGATGCGAACCTTGCCTTCGGCTTCGGTAATTTCGAGTTCGGAGATGTTGGACTCCGAAACGAGGTCGACCAAGGTCTTGAGCTTGCGCATGTCCATGATGGAACGGTCTCCTGGATAGATAGGCTTGTTGGCGGCGCTCGTGGCGCCGGCCGCGGGGCGAGCTAGCGGCGCGCGGGCGCGCGAGCGAGGGCGAACCTCAGCGCCAGGCAATAGCCCTGGGCGCCGAGGCCGCAGATCACGCCTTCGGCGAGGTCGGAAAAATAGGAATGGTGCCGGAATGGTTCGCGGCGATGGATGTTCGACAGATGGACTTCGACGAACGGGATCGCCACGGCCCCGAACGCGTCGCGCAGCGCCACGCTGGTGTGCGTGAGGCCGCCCGGATTGATGACGATGAAATCGGTGCCGTCGTTTCGGGCCGCGTGCACCCGGTCGATCAGCACGCCTTCATGGTTGCTTTGCAGCGCGTGGAGGCTGCAACCGGCTTCCTTCGCGATCTGCGTCAATTCGCGATCAATGTCCGGCAACGTGGCGCTTCCATAGACCGCCGGCTCGCGCGTGCCGAGCAGGTTCAGGTTGGGGCCGTGGAGCACGAGGACGTTCATGCGGTGCGCGAAGCGGCGTCGGGAGCCGATGGTGTCTGTTCGAAAGAAGCGGACTTTACGCTTTGTTGAGTGCCGTTCACGCCACTAAGCGAGAATTTACCCTAAAAAGAGTGCTTGACAACTCAAGCGCCACTTGGCAAAGCGGAAGAGTGCAAGTCGGCGCTTTTCGACCCCGACCCGGGCAACCGGCGCGCCGGTTGCTGCGAGTTCGTTCAGGAAATGCGCACCCACTCGGTCAATTCGGCCGCGTTGGTCGCGCCGAACTTGTGTTGGGCGAGTTGCTGCGAGCGATCGAACACGGCCGTGAACGGCAGGGCAACATTCGGATCATTGCTGAGGCGGCGGGCCCAGGCAAGCCCGGCATACCCGAGGATGGAAATCGGATAAGTCACCGGATGGGCGGCCAGGAACTTGTCGACGGCCGGCTGCTCGTCGATCGCCAGCCCGATGACCAGCGTGTTCCTGCCGGCCGCCGACTGCGCGAAACGGTCGATGTCGGGCATCTCCCGCACGCAAGGCGGGCACCAGGGTGCCCAGAAATTGAGCACGACGAAGCGGCCGGCGATGTCGGCGTTGGCCAGCGTGCGGCCGTCCGTCGTCCTGATCGGCGCGGGCAGCGGCGTCAGCGCGGGCAGCGCGACGCCGGCGGCGGACGCCGCGGCAGCGGCCGCGTCGCCGACGACCACGGCCGCCTCGCGATGGCGCAGCCAGGCCCCGCCGGCCAGCGCCGCCACGCCCAGCCCGATGCCGGCCGTCCATTCACGGCGTGTCAGTCCACTCATGCTTCTTCCAGTCGTCGTTGCAGCGCGGCGGCGTCGCCGCGCCAGGTCTGGCCGCGGGCGTCGGGCTTGAGTGCGCCGCGCAGGTCGTCCAGGTCGAGGATGTTCAGGTGGATCGTGATCCAGTCGCCCAGCGCAGCGCTGCGTTCGGCCAGCACCAGCGTCAGTGAATGCTCGCCCCGGCCCGACGGTTCGCTGACCGTCTCGTAGTCGACGCCCTTGTTCAGCAGCGCGATCTCCGGCGCCTTGGTGTCGTCGCAGTACAGGTCGATGCGGACGATGGACTGCCGAGTCGCCGTCCCGCGCCACACCGCGCCGCCCACGTGCGGCCGGAACTCCGCCAGCCGCAGCATCCAGCGCAGCGCCGTCTCGCGCAGTGCGCGCAGCTCGGTGGGTTGGGAATCGGCATGGAAGATGGCGATGTGGGCGCGGACTTCGTCCTCGATGGCCTCGTTGCTCGGCGAATCGCGCAAGCGCCGACCGTCGCCGTGTTCCTGCAGCGCCTTGCGGCGGGCGCTGGCGTAGTCGAGGCCTTCCTCGACGATGAGGCGCGCCGCCGTCTGGGCGACTTCCTGTTGTTCTCGATCCAGTTCCATGTCGATTCGTGTTGCCCGGTCGGGCCGATGCTTTCAGCCGGCGAGCGCCCGGCCGCTCCGCAGCGAGCCGGCTCGAATTCCCCGGGGGCGGCGAGCGGAGCGTGCACTGGCGGTCATGTCGGGAGCCCAGGCCGTCAGTTTGGCAAATCGACGCCGCCCATGCGCGCGACGATGGTGGCGGACCGCCCGAGCACGTAGGGCGACGACGGCGACTTCTCGAATTTCTTGGGCGCCGGCAGCATCACGGCCAGCCGCGCCGCCTGCGCCGGGCCCAGCGTGGCGGCGGTGGTGTGGAAGTAGTGCTCCGAGGCCGCCTGCGCGCCGAACACGCCTTCGCCCCATTCGACGTTGTTCAGGTAGGTGGTGAGGATGCGCTGCTTGCCCAGCACGAACTCCAGCATGTAGGTGATGACCAGTTCCTGCGCCTTGCGCAGCACGCTGCGCTCGCCGGACAGGAACAGGTTCTTCGCGAGCTGCTGCGAGATCGTCGAGCCGCCGACGACCTTGGGCGTGACCACGCGCGGCTTGCCGTCGGCGCCGCGCCGCGTGGCCGTACGGCCCTGCTGCGCCTCGACGCGCGCCTGCGCCTTCTCGTTCCTGTTCCAGGCCTTCTCGACCGCGTCCCATTCGACGCCATGGTGATCGACAAAACCGGCGTCCTCGCTGGCGATCACGGCGCGGCGAAGGTTGTCGGAGATGCGGCTGCCCGGCACGCTTTCCTGCGACCACGGCAACTGGTGCTTCTCGAGGGCGATGCGCCAGAGCTCGCTGCGCTGGAACGACGTCGACTCGGGCTGGATCATGACCATCATCGCGACGCGCAGCAGGAAGAACAGCTGCAGCGCGAGCAGCGCGACGGCCAGCATGCCGATCAACCGGCCGACCTTGCGGGCGCCCGCGTTCAAGCGGCGGCTCCGGCGGCCACGGCGGCGGTGTGCGCGTCGACCTCGCGCCGCAGCTCGGTCAGCACCTGGAACGTGCCCGGACGCACGCCGGTCCAGACGAAGTAGGCCTCGGCGGCCTGTTCGACCAGCATGCCCAGGCCGTCGCGCGCGACCGCGCCCTGCGTGCGCGCCCAGCGCAGGAACGGCACGGTGGCGGCGCCGTACATCATGTCGAGTGCCAGCGCGCCGGGTCGCAGCGTGCCCGAGGGCAGCGGCGGCACCGCGCCCTGCAGGCTGGCGGCGGTGGCGTTGACCAGCACGTCGAAGTCGGCGCCCGGCGCTTCGAGCGTGGCGGTCCACAGCGGGACGTCGAGCCGGGCGGCGCTGGCGGCGAAGCGCTCGATCAGTGCCTGCGCCCGGGACGGCGTGCGATTGGCGACGACCAGCGCCGCCG
>CAIMXF010000497.1 GCA_903845345.1 uncultured beta proteobacterium | reverse complement strand
GCGCGCCGGGCGGCGCGGCGTCGGCCGGTGGCGGCAGCCAGCCGTTGGCCACCGCCCGCGGCGCGCAGCCGGCATCGAACGCGCCGCCGCTGGCGCGCGCCCAGCGTTGCGCGCGCGTCAGCACGGCCGCGGTGTGCGCATGCACGTGCAGGCGCTCTCCGGCGCGTGCGCGCGCGATGCGGCGCAGGTCGCTGGCCGGCTCGTGGAAGCTCATCAGCGCGTGCACCTGCGCGACGGCGTCGAACGCGGCGTCGGCCGCGACGTCGAACGCCGTGGCGCTGGTGCCCTGCGCGCGCACCTCCACCAGCGTGCCCAGCCACGGCTGCGCGCGCCGGCGGATCACGACGCGGCCACCCGCGGTCGCGTCACGCGGCCGCCTTCGCGGCGATCGGATGCTTCGCCGCCCAGGCCACGAGACGATGCACGCCGTCGGTCACATGCGTGCAGCTGAGCGTGGCGCCGCTGATGTTGGAGATGTCCGATCCGACGCGCAGCGGATCGGCGGCCGTCTTGCCGACGAACTGGTTGCGCCAGCCCGTCATCCGCACCTCGCCGCCGTGGCCTTCGCGGTAGGCGAGGATCTCGACGGCCAGCACCTTGCCGGTCGCGTCCAGCGCGACCGCGTAGTCGATCTGCTCGAACTTGCCCACCACCGAATCGACCAGCACGCGCCCCAGCACCGCCTCGCCCTGGCGCGCCTCGATCGTGCGCAGCGCGCCGTGCGGGGCGGCGCCGGGCGCGGCCAGCGCGGCGGCCTCGTCGGGCGACGGCGCGACCAGCACGTCGGCGAACGCGGTGGCCGTCTTGAACGCGCGATGGGCGACGTCGTCGGCCGTGCCGTAGGTGGCCGCGCAGACGCTGGCGGGCACGGTCGCGGCGAGCAGCGCGGCGCCCGCGAAGGCGTCGGTGCGAAGAGGAAGGGCGAGCCAGCGGTGCGAAGTCATGAGGATCCCGGGACGTGGATGCCAATGATAATAGGAACGGTTCTCATCCAACGTCAGGAAGGGTGTTGCCGGGCTGAACCAGCCTGCGCGTTTCGCCCGGCAGCCCTGCGCGCCACCTCATCGGCGAACGTCGCCGCGGCCGTGCGGGTCAGTCCTGGCGCTGCAGCTCCGCGCACTGGCGCGCGACCACGGCGCCGGACGTGAACGTCACCAGCTGGCCCGGCGCCAGGGCCTGCCACGGTTCGTTGCGCGTCAGCGGCTCGGTGGCGACGATGGCCACGCGGTCGCTCGGGCCGGTGTGGGCCGCGAAGTCGACCATCAGGTCCTTGTCGGCCAGCACCGGCGCCCCCAGCGGATGCTCGCGCACCACGTAGTGCAGGTGCGTGGAGCAGTGCGCCCATAGCGCCTGGCCGTTGGACAGCAGCATGTTGAAGGTGCCGTGCCGATGCAGCTGCGGCAGCAGCTCGGACAGCGTGTTGGACAGCTCGTCGATGGCCGGCATGCCGGCGTGCGCCTTGGCCAGTTCCTGCATCAGCCAGCAGAACGCATGCTCGCTGTCGGTCTCCCCGACGGGACGGAAATTCGAATGCAGCCGCGGGCGGAACGTCTTCAGGTCGCCGTTGTGCGCGAACACCCAGTAGCGGCCCCACAGCTCGCGCATGAACGGGTGGGTGTTCTCCAGCGCGATGCGCCCCTGCGTGGCCTTGCGGATGTGGGCGACGATGTTGTCGCTGCGGATCGGGTAGCCCTTGACCAGCTCGGCCACCGGCGACTGCCGCGCACTGTGCTGGTCGACGAACAGCCGCAGGCCGCGATCCTCGAAGAAGGCGATGCCGAAGCCGTCCTTGTGCTCGTCCGCCCGCGTGGCCAGCCCGGTGAAGCTGAACATCGCGTCGGTCGGCGTGTTGGCGTTCATGCCGAGCAGTTGACACATGCCCCAAGCATACGCGCCGACTCATGCGGATGGCGCGTGACGATCCTCGGTGTGTGCCGTCCGCGTCACTTGCCCGGGAACAGCAGCTTGAAGGCGCCGCGCAGGCTCAGCAGCGTGCCCGGGTTGCTGGTTTCCTCCAGCACGCCGGACATCTTGCGCAACAGGCGCGGACTGCGGCGCGCGCGCCAGATCACCAGGTCGGCGAGCCAGGGGTGCGCGTTGATCTGGTTGGCGCGGTCGTACAGGTCGAAGCGCGGCTTCAGTGCCGCCAGGCTCGCTTCGTAGACGGTGCGCACCGCGTCGTGGTCGCCCGTCGGCACGCCGCCAGGCACGGCGAGCAGCGCCTCGGCCGCCAGCAGGCCGGTCTCGAACGCCTTGCCGATGCCCTCGCCGGTGAACGCGTACGTGCTGCCCGCCGCCTCGCCGGTGACCAGCAGGCCCGGGCGAGACCGCCGCGCACCCGCCAGCGAGAAACGCAGCGGCGCGCCCTTGAGGTCGCCTTCCAGCGTGCCGGTGCGCATCAGCTCGCGCGCCGGCGCATAGTGTTCGCAGAAGGCGTCGAACACGCGGCGCAGGTTCACGTCCTTCGGTTTCGCGCGTTCGCCGTCCCGGGCCGGACGCGGCTGCGCGACGCCCACGCCGATGTTGAAGCGCCCGCCGGGCGCCGGGAAGATCCATCCGTAGCCGGGACTGAGGCTCTTGTGCCACACCACCTCGAGCGCCGTGATGCGCCCGACCATCGCGTCGTTCTTCACGTAGCCGCGCAACGCGATGGCGCTGGGCGCGCGGCGGCTGCACATGTGGGCGGCCTGCAGCGCCTGCGACACCGCGCCGGTGGCCAGCACGACCCAGCGCGCGCGCGTCTCGCGCATGACGTCGCCCTGCTTCAGACGTGCGCCCACCACGGTATCGCCGTCGACGACCGGTGCCTCGAAGCGCCACGGCGTGTGCAGCCGCGCGCCGGCGCGCACGGCGGCGCGGCAGACGATGTCGTCGAGCACGCGCCGCGGCAGCACCGCGACGCGGCCGGGCACGTCGACCCGGCCGCCGCGCGGGCCGATGCAGGCCACGTGCCCCGACGCGTGCGCCGCCGCCATCACCTCGTCGTACACGCCCAGGCGTCGCAGCGCATGGTGGGCATCGGGAATCAAGCCGTCGCCGCAGGTCTTGTCGCGCGGGAAGTCATGCTGGTCGACCAGCACGACATCGACGCCGGCGCGCGCGAGCCACAAGGCGCAGGCGGCCCCGGCGGGACCGGCGCCGACGACGAGGACGTCGCATCGGGAAGGGAGATCGGCGTTCGGCATAGGCGCGCGATTATCCCTGCCGTCGCCGGCTCGGGCCGCGCGCGCCGGTCAGGCCGCCGTGGCAGGCGCGCTCGGGGACGCGCTGGCCGGCGTCGCGACCCGATCGGTCGCGGCCTCGGGGCTCACGCGCAGCGTGACGCGGCCGTCCTGGCGCGCCTGCGCGATGTCGGCCTCGACCTCGCGCAAGGCCTCGCTGGTCACGGCCGTGGTGCGCACGATGCCCACCGCGCAGTTGCGGCCCTGGTTCTTGGCGGTGTAGAGCGAGAGGTCGGCCAGGTTGACCGCCTGCTCCCACGTGACGGGCACGTGGCTGGCCGGCAGCGGGAACGCGGCGTAGCCGATGGACACGGTGGTCTCGATGGCGGTGCCGTTGTCCAGCACCACCGGCGCCTGGTTCATCGCCACGCGCACGCGCTCGGCGAGCTGGTCGAGCTCGGCGCCCTCGACGTTGGGTGCGAACACGAGGAATTCCTCGCCGCCCCAGCGCGCCACCAGGTCGTCGCCGCGCATCGCGGCACCGAGCCGGCGCGCGACCTCGACCAGCACGCGGTCGCCAGCGGCGTGGCCGTAGTGGTCGTTGACGCGCTTGAAGTGGTCGACGTCCACCATCAGCAGCGCTCCCTTGAACGCGCGCTCGCCGCCGCGCACCCGCATCACCTCGCGGAACTGGCGCCGGTTGGCCAGGCCCGTCAGCGCGTCGCGCTCGCTGTGCGCGCGCAGCAGCGCCTCGTGCTTGACCAGCGTGCGGTTGAGTTCGCGCATGCGGCGGTACATCATCACCGCCAGCACGGCCAGCAGCACCAGCGCGGCGCCGGCGAACATCCACAGGCGGCGGGCGAGCGACTGGTTGGCGAGCTGGGCCGACTTCAGCTGGTTGTCGCGACCGAGCAGCTCGATGCGGCGCTTCTGCGATTCCTGGTCGTAGCGCGCGCGCAGCTCGGCCTCGGCCGCGGCCTTGTTGGCGGCGCGGATCTCCTGCGACAGCGTGTCCTCCTTGTGGAACAGGTCGATCGCGCCCGCGGTGTCGCCGGCCTTGGCGAGCGCGTCGCCGAACTCGCGCAGGGCCTCCTGGCGCTGGCCGGGGCCGGTGTCCTTCTCCCACAGTTGCAGCACGTGGACCATCTCGGCCTTGGCCTCGGCCACGCGGCCCAGCGCGAGCTTGGCCAGCGTGGCGTTGTGCAGCAGCAGGCGTTCGGTGCGGAAGTCGCGGTGCTGCTTGGCCACCGGCAGCGCGAGGTCGATCGCGGCCAGCGCCGCGCCCGGGCGCCCTTCGTGGATGTAGGCGTCGCTCAGGTTGGCGCGCAGCAGCATGGCGGGGCGCTTGAGCCCGGCGGCGTTGGCCATGAGCAGCGCGGCCTCGTAGTCGCGCTGAACGGTCTCGGGCTGCTGGCGCTTGAAGTGCAGCAGGCCGTCGAGCACGGCCACGCGCACCAGCACCCACGGCGAGCCGTCGAAGCGCGCGATGTGCTGGGCCTGCGCGATGAGTCGGTTGGCCGCGACGGAGTCGGCGTTGGCCTCGGCCTGCAGCGCGCCGATGCCCAGCGAGATCGCCTCGCGCGGACGATCGCCCGCACGCCGCGCGACGTCGACCATGGTCTGCGCATAGGCGGCCGCCACGACCGAATTGCCCTGGTCGGCCGCCCCGCGCTGCGCGATGTCGAGCGCGCGCCACCATTCGCGGTAGTCGCAGTCGCCCGGGCGCTTCGCGGTGGGCGCGCACAGCGCGTCGAACGTGGCCAGCGCCGCGCGGGCCTGCTGGTAGGAGGCCTCGCCGTGGCCGCCGTTGATCTCGATCTCGGCGCGCACCAGGTGGGCGTCGGCCCCGGCCAGCGGATCGGACTTGCCGAGTTCCGTGAGGTCGGCGACCTGCTGCAGCGCCTCGACGTTCAGCCCGTTGCGCGCCTCGACGATGCCGATGCTGGCGATCATCGCGCGACGCAGCAGCGGCGAGTCGGGGTTGTTCGTGCTGGACAGCTCGTTGATGGAGTCGATCGCCTCCTGCGGCGTCTCGTCGCCCTGGCGCACGAGGTTGTCCATCAGATCGAGCAGGTCGACGACGGCCGCGTGCGCGCCGCCGCAGGCGATCGCGGCGCCGGCGGCCAGAGCCATGAGCAGGCGACGCGCGCGCATCACGACACCTCCACGCCGTGCGCCGGCGCGCGCAGGCCTTCGGGCGGGCGCGAGATCGTCGTCAGCGCGCCGCGCACGGCGGGCCCGTGCTGGAAGTGCAGCTCGACGCGCCCTTCGCGCACCGACTTCTCCAGCTGCGCGATGATCTCTTCCACCTGGGCGGTGTTGGTGGCGGCGACGCGCACGATGCTGCACGCGCCGTTGCGGCCGTGCGCCTTGGCCATGTACATCGCGGTGTCGACCAGCGAGATCGCGCGTTCCCAGTGGATCTCGAGATCGGACTGCGGCGCCCACGTGCGCATCGGGAACAGGCCGAAGCCGATCGACGCCGACACCGGCACCGGCTTGCCCTCGTGCATCACCGGCGCATCGGCGAGCGCGCACAGCAGCCGCTGCGCGAGTGCCTCGGCCTCGGCCTGCGGCAGCGGGCGCACCAGCACCAGGAACTCCTCGCCGCCCCAGCGCACGATGAGGTCGTCGTCGCGCAGCGTGTGGCGCAGCCGGCGCGCGATCTCCACCAGCACGGTGTCGCCGCCTGCGTGGCCGCACTGGTCGTTGATCTGCTTGAAGTGGTCGACGTCGATCAGGTACAGCGTGCCCTCGAGCCCGCGGCCCGGCCGCTCGGCCATGACGGCCTGCAGGTGGTGGCGGTTGGACAGGCCGGTGAGCGGATCGATCTCGGCCTGGATGCGCAGCTGCTCGTTGCTGACCGACAGCATCTGGTTGCGCGCGCGCAGCCGGCGCGCCAGCACGGCGACGACGGCCAGCAGCAGCAGGCTGGCGACACCGGCCGCCGTCCACTGCTTGATCTGCAGCTCGTGGTGCCGAATCTCCTCGTCCTTGAGCTTGCCCTCGCGCGACAGCATGTCCAGCTCGTGCTGGCGGTTCTCGTTGGCGAAGCTTTCCTGCAGCTCGATCAGCGCGCGCTGGCGATCCTGCTGGCGCAGCTCGTCGGACATCTGGCGGTACTGGTGATACGCCACCAGCGCGTCCTCGAGATAGCCGGCGCGCTCCAGGTAGCCGCCCAGCTCGAACTGCGCGTCCGACATGTCGGTGGCGGTGCCCGAACGCTCGTCGAGGCTGGCCGCCTCGCGCATCATCGGCAGTCCTTCGTCCTTGCGCCGCATGCCGATCAGCGCCAGGCCGGTGTTGGCGACGGCCACGCTCTGCGCCGGCAGGTCGTTGGTCTCTCGGGCGAGCGGCAGCGCCTTCTGCGCCAGGTCGTAGGCGGTGTGGAAGTCGCCGTGCTGCAGGTAGTAGTCGGCCATGTTGGCCATGCCGACCACGATCTGGTGCTTGTTGCCGCCGAGGCGCGCGTGCTCCAGCGCGGCGCGCCAGTCGGCGAGGAGGGTGCCGTTGTCCTGCGTGCGGGCGAACAGGATCGCGCGCATGGTGTACGCGGCGGACATGCCGTACTCGTCGGCCGACTCGGTGGCCAGCGCCATCTCCTCGCGGTTGATCTGGAAGGCCTTGTCGGGCTGGCCGGCATCGAACAGCACGCTGGAGATCAGCTTGCGGATGTCGGCGCGCAGCCACGTCGGGCCCGTCTCGTCGGCCAGCTTGAGCGCCTGGTTGTAGCGCAGCATGGCCTCGTCGTAATGGCCGCCGCGGTTCTTCACGTAGGCCGAACTCATCAGCAGGCGCAGCCGCAGGTAGTCGGGCGGCTTGGCCGGCAGCAGGGCCGAGGCCTCGATGATCTGGCGCTCGGCCTTGCTGACTTCGCCGTGCGCCTGCATCCACTGGCCGCGCAGCAGCATGGCCGCGGGCCGGGCCAGCGGCAGCCGGTCGGACAGCGCCTCGATGCGGACCGCGACCTGCTCGACCTGCTCGGACTGGTTCAGCCCGACGTATTCGGAACCGAGCTCCAGCAGCGCCTCGAGATAGCGCGGGTCGGTCACGTGCAGCGTGTCGACGTAGCGCGACAGCTCCACCGTGGCGACGTCTGGCTGGGCTCGGCCCAGGAACTGCAGGCGATCCAGCTCGTCTCCCGGCTTGGCGGCGCTCGAGACCGGCGGCGCGGGGGGCGGCAGCGTGGCCCCCGAGTCCGACGGCACGTAGGCGCGCGCGACCGGCGCCAGCAACAGTTGCAGGCCCAGCAGCATGCCCGCGGCGGCCATGGCGATGCCCGACGCGCGACGGGGCGCGGCGTGGCGGGCCGGTGGCGGGAGACGGCGCGAGCCGCTCCGGCGAAGGGTTTGCTGGGGCATCGGAGTCGTTATCGGAGAATTCTGGGCTCGATTGAGCCCTGCCGATCCGGTCCGGAGTCGCGATTTCCCCAAACAATTCGCGCTTGCGGCGCGAAACACGGCGAAATGCGGCTTTATGCCGCGGGCGCAGGCCCCGGCCCGAGGCCCAGCAGCGACTCCACCTGGCCGCCGAGGTCGTGCGCGCCATCCCGCGCGGCCAGCGCGGCGACGCGCGTGCAGCCGGCCCGGGTGGCGTCGGCGGCCAGCAGG
>CAIMXF010000496.1 GCA_903845345.1 uncultured beta proteobacterium | reverse complement strand
TTGTCCTGGGTATGTTCGACGTTGAGGGCGTAGCCGGAGGTGCCGGGGGTTCCGCCCTGGCTGTCGCCCTTGCCGTAGGACAGGGTCAGGCGCAGCTTGCCGCCCGCATTGACCGGCATGTCGTAGAAATCGGCATGCAGGCGGGCGCCGCCGTTGGTGCCGTTGTTGGTGCCGTCATGGGTGTTGGCCGAGTCCGACTTGTAGCCGGAGAAGCCGAACTTGCCGAAGCCGGTGTCGACGTTGTTGAAGCCGGCGCCCACGCCCGACATGTTGGTGAAGAAGGTGTCGACGATGTGCACGTCGTCGCGATCGCGGCGCTTGCCCATCCAGAACAGCGCCTGCGGGGCGATGTCCACGCCCTTCATCTCGACGTAGGCCTGCTCGACGCCGAAGTTGTCGGCCGGGTTGGCCGACTTGTCGGACTCGGTGGCCGGGCTGTAGTAGTTGGTCATGAGCACGGCGTTGAAGTCGACGCCGTCGGCCTTCATGGCCTGGGCGAGCTGGAACTCGCCGTAGAAGTCGCACTCGTTGCCGAGGCGGTACTTCAGCTCGCCGATGCCGTAGCACTGGCGCGACTTGCCAGAGACGTCGGTGGCGGCGGGGCCGCCGCGCATGTAGCCGGTCCAGTCGACCGCGTGGGCGGCGCTGGCGGCGAAAAGGGCGAAGGCGGCAACGGCAACGAGCCGGGGTGCCGGGCGTGAGCCTCGGGGGTCTTGCATGTTTGTCTCCTGCTTTGCACTCGTTCGAGCGCGTTGTGTTTCGCCAGCCGCGATCTGGACGCCGGCCAACGTTAAGGAGCTTAATTAATCATTAATATATAATTAATGAGGGTTTTCGCTTAGTGCTGGACAGAGTGTCGACTTGGTGCAACGGACGAGACAACAGCACGTTGTGGTGCGCAAGAGCACCGATGGAGGGCGAATCGGGTCGCCGACCGATCGTCCTGGCCACCATGACGGTCGGCGTGCTGCCCCTTGATTGACGCCAGCTGAACGCCGTAGAGTTGCTGAAAGGTCGAAGGGTCGCGTCAGCGATCGCTACGACGCGCGACCGAGGCCGCGGACCGGCGTAGAACCTGGGTCCCCTGCGACGGCGCAGGGTGAAATCAGCGCGCCAGCGGCAGCGCGATCCGCACCTGCAGGCCGTGCGGTGCCATGCTCGCCAACGTCACCTGGCCAGCGTGGCGCTCGGTGATGCTCTTGACGATGGCCAGCCCCAGTCCGCAGCCCGAGCCTTCGTGCGTGGCGCGCACGAAGCGCTCGAAGACGGCGCGGTGCAGGTCCGCTGGAATACCCGGGCCGGTATCGGCCACCTGCAAGACGCCGAAGCTGCCGTCGCGCCAGACGCCCACCGTCACCTCGCTCGCCGCGCCCGCGTAGCGGATCGCGTTGTCGATCAGGTTCTGGAGGGCCTCGCGGATCAGCAGCGGATGTCCTTGCACGACGACGGGCGGCGCGGCATCGCCGGCATCGTCGAGCCCGAGGTCGATCTCCGCGTGCAGCGCCTTGGGCACCCATTCGGCCGTGACCTCGCGCGCGAGCTCGCGCAGGTCGACGCGGGACGTGTGCTGCGCGAGCGCCGACTCGGGCTCGGCGCGCGCCAGGCTCAGCAACTGGCTGACCAGGTGCGCGCTGCGCACGGCGCTCTCGTGCACGCGTTCGAGCCGCTGCTGCAGCGCCGGGTCGGTCGTCTCGCCGAGCGCGAGTTCGGTCTGGCTCTTGAGTCCCGCCAGCGGCGTGCGCAGCTGGTGGGCGGCGTCGTTGACGAAGCGGCGCTGCGCGGCCACGCTCTCGTGCACGGCGGCGAGCAGGTCGTTCAACGCGCGTGCCAGCGAGCGCAGCTCCTGCGGCGAGGCGTCGATTTTGAGCGGCGCCAGGTCGTTCGGCGCACGGTCCTCGACCAGCGCCCGCATGCGCGCCAGCGGCGCCAGGCCGGCGCGGATGCCGGCCCACACGATCATCGTCATCAGCAGGATCAGGCCCGACAGCGGCAGCACCGTGTCGCCGAGGATGCTGCGCGCCAGCTCGTCGCGGCGCGCGCGGCCGCGCGCGATCTGCACCAGCATCGTCTGGCGCGACTTGCTGTCGCCGTAGGCCAGGTACAGGCCGGCCACGCGGATCGGCATCCTGTCGATCACGCCGTCGTAGAAGTACGGCTCGCCCAGCTTGGGCGGCCCGGCCAGCGTCGGCGGTGGCAGCTTGCGGCTGCCCAGGATGAACTCGCCCGGCGGCTGGCTGACCTCGTAGTAGACGCGGTCGTCCGGGTCGGCCTCGATGATGTCCTGGGCGGCGCGCGGGAAGTCGATGAACAGGCCGTTGCCGATCGGCTTGACCTGGCGCGCCAGCGCGCGCGTGGCCTGCAGCAGGCTGGCGTCGATGGCACGGTTCGCATAGCGCGCCGCGACGTTGTAGGTGACGAACGCCGCCGCCATCCACAGCACCAGCTGCGGCAGCACCAGCCACAGCAGCAGCTGCTTGTGCAGCGACTGGTCGCCGACGACCAGACGCGTCAGCCGCAGCATCAGCGATCCGGGGATCGTCTTCATGCGGGGTCTCGGGGAGCGAGGGCCATGGCCGAGCCCACCCGAGCTCCCCCGCGGGGGGGCGTGACGGGAGGAACGAGGGGGCTCACGTTGATGCCGGCCGCAGGGCTTCCAGCAGGTAGCCCAGTCCGCGCACCGTGCGGATGCCCAGGCCCGATCCCTCGAGCTTGCGGCGCACGCGGTGGATGTAGACCTCGATCGAGTTGTTGCCGCCGGGCTCGGCGCGCTCGCTGCTCCAGGCCTGCGCGACTTCTTCCTTCGTCACGACACGATCGCGGCGCGTGAGCAGCAGGTCCAGCAACGTCCATTCGCGCGGGCTCAGCTCCAGCGGCGCGCCGTCGATGCTGGCGCGGCGCGAGTCGCGCTCGAACACCAGCGCGCCCATCGCCATCGACGCGTTGGCCACCGGCGACGACTGGCTGCGCCGCAGCAGCGCGCGCAGCCGCGCCTCGAGCTCGGGGAAGTCGAACGGCTTGGTGAGGTAGTCGTCGGCACCGGCGTTGAGGCCGGCCACGCGGCTTTGCAGATCGTCCAGGGCGGTCAGCACCAGCACCGGCAGCTCGGGCTTGCGATGGCGCACGCGCTGCAGCACCGTGAGGCCGTCGACCATCGGCAGCCCGAGGTCGAGGATGCACAGGTCCCACGACTGCTTCAGCAGCAGGAACTCGGCGACTGCGCCGTTCGGCGCATGCTCGGTCTCGAAGCCGGCATGGCGCAACTGCTCCGTGAGCGCATCGGCCAGGATCGCGTCGTCTTCGGCCAGCAAGAGGTTCATGGACGGCAGCTTAACTTGCGGGGTGAGACGCGACGATCCACGAATACGCGAAGCGGCCCTCGGTTCCGGCGCTGCCGCTCGAGCCTCGGCGAGAAGTTCGAGGGAGCGGCGGGTCCGGCTCCGCCGGGCCGCTCAGTGGCAGGGACGGCGAGCGACCGTGGGGCTCCATTTACATGCTGCGCCGGTACTGGCCGCCCACCTCGAACAGCGCGCCGGTGATCTGCCCCAGCGAGCAGACGCGAACCGCCTCCATCAGCACGTCGAACACGTTGGTGTTGGCGATGACCGCGGCCTGCAGCCTTGCAAGCATCGCGGGCGCCTCGCTCGCGTGCGCGGCGTGGAAGTCGGCGAGGCGCGACAGCTGGCTCTGCTTTTCGTCATCGGTGGAACGTGCCAGCTCGATCGACTCGATCGGCGCCTCGTTGGGATTGCGGAAGGTGTTCACGCCGACGATCGGATACTCGCCCGTGTGCTTCAGCATCTCGTAGTGCATCGACTCTTCCTGGATCTTGCCGCGCTGGTAGCCGGTCTCCATCGCGCCGAGCACGCCGCCGCGTTCGGCGATCTTCTCGAACTCCTGCAGCACCAGTTCTTCCACCAGCTCGGTGAGTTCCTCGATGATGAACGCGCCCTGGTTCGGGTTCTCGTTCTTCGCCAGGCCCCACTCGCGGTTGATGATCAGCTGGATCGCCATCGCGCGGCGCACGCTGTCCTCGGTCGGCGTGGTGATGGCCTCGTCGAACGCGTTGGTGTGCAGCGAGTTGCAGTTGTCGTAGATCGCGATCAACGCCTGCAGCGTGGTGCGGATGTCGTTGAACTGGATCTCCTGCGCGTGCAGGCTGCGCCCCGACGTCTGCACGTGGTACTTCAGCTTCTGCGAGCGCTCGTTGGCGCCGTACTTGTCGCGCATCGCCACCGCCCAGATGCGGCGCGCCACGCGGCCCAGCACCGTGTATTCGGGATCCATGCCGTTCGAGAAGAAGAACGACAGGTTGGGCGCGAAGTCGTCGATGTGCATGCCGCGCGCGAGGTAGGCCTCGACGAACGTGAAGCCGTTCGACAGCGTGAACGCGAGCTGCGAGATCGGGTTCGCGCCGGCCTCGGCGATGTGATAGCCGCTGATCGACACCGAGTAGAAGTTGCGCACGTTGTGGTGCACGAAATACTCGGCGATGTCGCCCATGACCTTGAGCGAGAACTCGGTCGAGAAGATGCAGGTGTTCTGGCCCTGGTCTTCCTTGAGGATGTCGGCCTGCACGGTGCCGCGCACGTTGGCCAGCACCCAGTCCTTGATCTTGGCG
>CAIMXF010000495.1 GCA_903845345.1 uncultured beta proteobacterium | reverse complement strand
ATCGCGCACCTCGCGCGCGGCCAGCACCTGGCCGGTGCCCGGCACCCAGCCCGCAAATTCGACGTAGCCGACGCCGCTCGCGTCGGTGGAAGGGGGCAGCACCTGCAGCGTCCAGCCCTGCGCCGTCGCGCGGAACATCCACAGCTCGCGCCAGGTGGCCAGCGGCTGCACGGCCAGCGTCAGCGCGGTCGATCCGGGGTTCGCGCGTGCCGAGGCCGTCCACACCGTGCCGAAGGTGCAGCGGCGCGCCAGCGGATGATCGGCGCCGTGCTTGCCATCGACCAGCAGCACGCAGGTCTCGCCCGGCTGGCCCGGTTGCGTCGCGATATGCAAGCCGGTGGACGCCGGCGCGAACACCGGTTCGGCGGCCCAGCGCGACGCGCCCACGCGCATCGCGGCGTCGGTGTAGGTGGACTGGTCGTCGTCGGCGAGCTCGTTCCTGTCGACGCCGGCCAGCGCCTCGAGCGCCTCGTTGCCGGCGGCCAGCACGTCGCCAACACCGACCGCGGGCAAGCCATCGACCGGCGCACCGGATTCGACGGCCTGGCGGCGGCTGTCCTCGAACGCGAGCGTCGCCCACACGCCGGCCTGGCGCATGCGGATGCGGTTGCGCACGTACGCCGGCAGGTCGGCGAGCGGGACGCGCGCCAGCAGTTCGGCGCGCGCCTGGTCGATCTGCCAGCGCTGCAGCGGCGGGGTGGTGTCGTCGATGCAGTCGGGACGCGTCAACGCGAGCGCGGCGCGCGCAGCCTGCTCGGGCGTGGGCGACAGCGCGAGCGCGTGATGGAACGCCTCGCCGTCGTAGCAGAGCCAGACGTGGCCGTCGCGCTCGAGGCTCGCGAAGTGGACGCCGAGCCCGGCCGCCACCTCCAGCTGCGCGGCGACCGTCGGCTCGCCCGGACGCACCGGCGCGTTGGCGGCGTTGGTCGCGGACACGTTGGCGCGCCAGGCGAGGCGCTCGGCCATCACGCCCATCGCGTCGAACGCCTCGGCGTCGATCGATCCGGCGGGCGCGGCCTTCAGGTAGGCGGCCGCCAGCCCCAAGCCCAGCGACTCCGAGCCGCTGCGATCGCGCAGGAAGCGCACCAGCGCGAGCAGCTCGGGGGCCTCGTCGGGCGCGAGCGTGAGCGGGCGCACCGCGTTCGCACGCACGTAGCCGCCGCGCTCGCGCGACAGGTCGTAGACCTGCAGGTAGTCCAGGCGATCGCCGCGCAGCTCCAGCAACTCGCCCTGCGTGAGCAAAGCCAGGGGCGTGCCGCCGCTCTTCGCGCCGCTGCGCAGCGGGACGGCGTCCTGCGTCACGAGCGCGTAGCGCGGCGCGGCAGGCGCGGCGACCGCCGCCCTGGCAACCGCGGGCGTGCTGGCGGCGTGCGGCGCGAAGGCCACCGGCCGCGCGGCAACGGTGGCCGCCTGCGCGTTCGGCACGAACATCACGCACGACACGGCGCAGGCCGTGGCGATCAGGCAGACCAGCAAGGTGCGCAGCGAATGGCGCTCGTCATGCGGATGGCCGAAGTCATGGTTGCGACGCGTGGCGTGGCCGTCGAAGCGGTGGCGATCGCGGGCGGTCATTGCGCGTTCTCCTGCGGTGCGTTGGCGGCGTCGGTGTCGGTGTCGCCCGCCTTGGCCGTGGTCGTGGCCCGGGTCGCGGCATCGCGGCTGCCCAGCAGCGTCGAACCGATGAAGCCGCCATTGGCCGGCGGCGGCGCGATGATCACCTGGATCTTGTCGGACAGCTTGTCGGCCATCGTCTTCTGGATCAGCAGCGGATGGCGCGTGATCAGCTCGCCCTCGCGCGCCATCTGCTCGCTGGTCGACTTGCCGACCTTGTCCAGCCGATAGACCTCGGCGTCGGCCAGCTTGTTGCGCGAATCGGCCTCGCCGGCGGCCTCGATGCGGCGCGCCTCGGCGGTGCCCTCGGCCGTCTTGATGCGCGAGGCCTTGTCGGCCTCGGCCTCGAGCTGGCGCTGCAGGATCTGCTTCTGCTTGAACGGCAGCACGTGGGCCATCGCCTCCTCCTGCGCCTTGGCCGCGATGATCTGCTCCTGGCCGGCGGCCTCGGCGGCCTTCTCGCGCTTGACCTTGTCGGCCTCGGCCTCGAGCTCGGCCTGCTTCACCTCCTTGTCCTTGAGCTCCAGCGTGAAGCGCATCTTCTCGCTCGCGAGTTCCTCGGCGAGCAGCGCCTCCATGCCCTGCTTGTAGTCGGCCGGCAGGTCGACCTTGCCGATCTGCACATCGCGCAGCACGATGCCGTCGGCGGCCAGCTTCGGACGCAGCTCGCCCTCGATCACCTGCTGGATCTCGGCGCGCCTGGACGAGAAGATCTCGCGCACCGTGTAGCGCGTGAACACGCGGTAGATCACGCCGCGAACGGCGGGGGCGACGACTTCGCCGTTGACGTCGGCCGGCAGGTCGCGCGCGATCGTCGCGACATGCGCCGGATCGAGCGCGTAGTGGGCGGTGACGTCCACCCCGATCGACAGGCCTTCGACCGACTGGAACGGCGCGGGACCCGCGGCCGACGTGCTGTCCGTCGGATGGAACACCTGCTCGTGCAGGTCGTACAGGCGCAGGTCCTGCAGGCCCGGGAACACGAACGCGGTGCCGGCGCGCACGACGCTGGAGTCGCCGGTGAGGCGGTTCATGCGTACGCCGACCTGGCCGTTGGGCACGTTGCGCAGCGGCGCGTGCGTCCACAGGCCCCAGGCCGCGGCGACGCCGACCGCCACGAAGGTCAGCGGCAGGAGCCGGACGCGCGGCAGGCGGTCGATGACGCGATCGAGCGGGCTGCGGTGCAGCGGCAGGTCGTCGTCGGGAATCATGTCGGCAGGGATGTCGTCGTCGGTCACGGGGTCTTCTCCTTGGTGTGTGGCCGAATTCTTTCCACCCGGCGCAGAGCGTTCAACGACGAGCCGGGGGTGGTGCGCTCCGCGGTGAGGAGAAAACACTCACGCCCCGCGCGCCGGGGCCACCGGATAATCGAGCCGTGATGTCGCACCGGCATCCGTCCACCGAAAGGCCTGCCCCGTGTCGAACACCGCCACCCGCGTCGCGATCATCGAAGACGACCCGCCGACGAGCGACCAGCTCAAGGGCTGGATCCTGTCGGCGCGGCCGGGGCTGCAGGTCGACCAGTGGTTCACGCGCGACGAGGCCGAGGCCGCGATCGCGCGCGAGCGCTACGACCTCGTCGTGATGGACATCGAGCTGGGCCGCGAGCGCCATGCCGGCGTCGCGCTGATCAACGCGATCAACAAGCAGCACGGCACGCCGGTGCTCGTCGTCTCGGCGATGCCCGCCACCATCTACCGCAGCATCATGAAGGCGCTCGACGCCTGGGATTACCTGCAGAAGACCACCTTCGAGGAAGCCGACTTCATCGACACCGTGCTCGAGATGCTGCGCGCGTCCAAGGATCGGCCGGCGGGCAAGACCGGCGCGGCGCCGGTCGCCGACCAGGAGCTGAGCATCGATCCGCTGGGCCAGGGCGCGGTGCTGTGGCGCGGCCATCGCGTCAACCTGCCGCTGACCGCGCAGCGCATCCTGGCGGCGCTGCACGCACGCCGTGGCGAGGTGGTGTCGTACGACGAGCTGTTCCAGGTGGTCAAGACCGGCCGCAACCGCGACAACGTGCGCAAGCACATCAGCACGATCCGCGAGGCGTTCCGCGACATCGAACCCGAGTTCGAAGGCATCGAGTCAGTGCCCATGCGTGGTTTCCGCTGGCTGTGACATGTTGACCCCCCGTCTGCGGAGTACCGCAGCCAGCCTCGCGAGGGGGCCGCGGCCTTGCTCCGGAGCGGCCGAGCGCGACGGCCGCGTGCTTTCGCCCCCTCGTTCAGCTCGACATGGCTGACTGGCGCGCCCGCATCGCCGCCTGGCGCTGGCCCGGCCTCGCGTTCTTCCGCCTGCGGCTGTTCTTCCGCGGCGTGTTCCTGCTGCTGGCGGTGGCGACCGTCGCGATCGCGCTGTCGGTGCTGCAGGACGAGAAGCAGCTGAGCCACCGCAACTACCGCGAAGGCTTCGCCAAGACGATGGGCCAGGTGGCCGCGCAGCTGCGCAACCCCGCGGGGCAGCTCGCCTTGCTGAACCCTTCCGACGCCGCGGCCACCGGCGCGGTCCACCCGCTGTTGCTGCCGTTCGCGGCGCTCGACTTCGACGACCACAACAAGGTCGAACAGGCCGTCGAGATGGCCGGCTGCGCGCGCCAGTATCCCGACGACGCGGCGTTGTGCGTGGCGATCGGCAGCAATCCGTACGCGGGCGGCTTCGTCTACGTCGTGGGACATGCGCCGAGTCCACCGCCCGTGGCGCACACGACGGGCGAGCACGACCTCACGCTCTCGACGCGACTGCGCGTGGACGTCGAACTGCGCGGCCGGCACTTCGGCTGGATCGCGCCGTTCGAGCCCGAGCCGGCGACGGCCGTCAACGTGGTGCGCGGCCGCCTGACCGGCTTCGCCGTCGACGCCGACGGCAGCGTGCTGCCGCGCCCGGTGCGCGATTTCCGCGGCTGGCTGTGGCAGGGCGGCCCGTGCCTGGCGGGCGGCACCGACGTCGCCACCTGCGCGCGCCGCGCGTTCTTCTCGGTGCGGCTGCCGGTGGAGGTCCTGCACGACGACGTGGTCGCGACCGCGCATCCGGTGTGGCCGCCGGCCGACATCAACCGCATGGACGTGCGCGTGCAATGGCTCGCGCCGGGCGACGCCGCGCCGCTGTTCGACAGCGCGCGCGCCGGCGCGACGCCGCCCTTCTCGCTCGCCGATCTCAGCGCGCAGCTGCTCCCGGGCGAGACGCTGCAGCTGCGCAAGCTGGACGGCAGGACGAGCGGGCCGCTGGCGACGATCAAGGGCGCAGCACCCGCGGCAGCGCCGGCATCGGGCTGGGTGCCGCAGG
Source organism: uncultured beta proteobacterium (assembly GCA_903845345.1). Taxonomy (GTDB): domain Bacteria; phylum Pseudomonadota; class Gammaproteobacteria; order Burkholderiales; family Burkholderiaceae_C; genus Scleromatobacter. The sequence goes on along the minus strand of CAIMXF010000495.1, from coordinate 6,691 downwards.
CGGTCAACGACTTCCTCGGCTATGCCGTGCGCGGCCTGCTGCGGCGGCTGCCGATCGACGACGAGGACGTGCCCATCGAGGCCACCGAGACCATCCGCACCGCCGCCGGCAGCTACGAGCTGCATGGCTTCGGCGACGAGCGCAGCGCCAACCGCGCGCTCGCGCTGGTGGCCACGCGCGTGTCGTGGTTCGTCGTCGCGATGCTGCTGGCGCTCGCACTCGCCTGGGGCGCGATCGAGTGGACGATCATCCGCCGCATCACGATGCTGACCAAGCGCTCGCGGGCGGTCACCGCCGCGGTGGTCGAGGACGACAAGGCGAGCCGCTGGTCGTCGCTGGACATCGCCGACCTGCGCAGCCCCGACGAGCTCGGCGTGCTCGCCAGCTGCCTGGCCGAGCTGCTGCAGCGCGTCGACGAGAGCATGCAGCGCGAACGCCTGCGCGCGGAGCGCGAGAAGGACCAGTGGATGGCGGTCGGGCACGAGATCATGTCGCCGCTGCAATCGCTGATCGCGCTGCACGGCGCGCCCGACGACGCCAGCCGGCGCTACATCCTGCGCATGCAGCAGGCGATCCGCGTGCTGTACGGCAGCGCGTCCCCGAGCGAGGCGTTCGAGTCGACCACGCTGCAGCTCGCGACGCTCGATCTCGACGCCTTCCTCGACGAGGTGGCGGCCAACGCGCCGCACGCGGGCATCGTCGACGTGCGCTACGACGGCCCCGGCGAGCCGGTGGTGGTGCGCGCCGACGAGTACCCGCTGGAAGACGTGATCACGCACGTGCTGCAGAACGCCCAGCGCCATCGTCGCGCGGACACGCCCATCGCGCTGCGCCTGCGCGCGGACGACGCGCGCGCGACCGTCGAGCTGCACAATGCGGGCGACGCGATCCCGCCCGAGCTGATCGACCGGATCTTCGAATACGGCGTCTCGGGCGCGCAGGCAGGCGAGCCCGAGCCGGCGGCCGACGCCCACGCGCCGCAGCGCGGCCAGGGCCTGTTCGTCGCCAAGACCTACATGGCCAAGATGGGCGGCACGGTGGCCGCGGAGAACGTCGACGGCGGCGTGCGCATCGTGCTGACGCTGCCGCGCGTGACGGGCTGAGGGCGTTTGTTGCAAGCCTGTCACGAGACAGGTCGATGACGCAGCACTTCCGCCGCGCTCGCGGTGCGATCATCGCGCCATGCCAAAGAGCCTCGCCCTGACCCGCCCGTCCTGCCTGCGCGCCGTCGCCGCGGCGATCGCGCTGGCGGTGGTGCTGCCGACGATCGCGCAGACGGGCGAGCCCGCGTCCGCGCCGCGCCGCTTCGAGCGGCTGCGCCAGCTGATGGGCGGCGACCTCGAGGACGGTGCCGACACCGACAAGGCCGCTCACGCCGCGCCCGCGGGCACGCGCGTGGTCCCCGACATCCCGTACGGCGCCGATCCGGCGCAGCGCTTCGACGTCTACGTGTCGACGCCGCCGCGCGCGAGCACCACGCCCGCGCCGGTCATCTTTTTCGTGCACGGCGGCGGCTGGTCGCGCGGCGACAAGACCAACGGCCGCGTCATCGAGCCCAAGGTGGCGCACTGGGTCGCCGAAGGCTACGTCGTGATCTCGGCCAACTATCGCATGCTGCCCACGCCCGTCGCGCAGCAGGTCGAGGACGTGGCCGCGGCGATCGCGTTCGCGCAGTCGCAGGCCGGGCTGTGGGGCGGCGACCCGAAGCGCTTCATCCTGATGGGCCACTCGGCCGGCGCGCACCTGGTCGCGCTGGTCGGCGCCGGCGCACGCACCGCCGCGCGGCCGCAACCGTGGCGTGGCGCGGTGCTGCTGGACAGCGCCGCGCTGGACGTGCCGGCGATCATGAACAACCGCCACTTCGGCCTGTACGACCGCGCGTTCGGCAACGATCCGACGCAGTGGACGGCCGTCTCGCCGATCGCTCAGCTGTCGCAAGCGACGCCGCCGATGCTGGCCGTGTGCTCGTCGCGCCGGCGCGAATCGTGCGGGCAGGCCGATCGCTTCGCGGCGAAGGCGAACGGCCTGGGCGGCCACGTGCGCGTGCTGCGCGAGGACCTGTCGCACATGGAGATCAACGCCACGCTGGGCGCCGAATCGGACTACACGACGCAGGTCGATGCGTTCATGCGGTCCGTGCGCTGAGCGACGTCAGCTAAGCCAGCGCCATGTCGACGCGCCGCAGGCCGGCGATCGTCTCGATGCAGGCGCGCGCCACCTCGACGCCCTTCTTGACGAAGTGCTCGCTGAAGAAGCGGTGGTGATCCTCGTGCTCGTGGAAGTCGCGCGGCGTCAGCACCGCCGACATCACCGGCACGCCGGTGTCCAGCTGCACGCGCATCAGGGCGTCGATCACGGTCGCGCCGACGAACTCGTGGCGGTAGATGCCGCCGTTGACGACGAGGCCGCAGGCGACGATGGCGTCGTAGCGACCCGAGCGCGCGAGCCGCTGCGCGAGCAGCGGGATCTCGAAGGCGCCGGGCACCTCGAAATGTTCGACCCGGCCTGGCGGCGTCGGACTTCGGTGCAACTCGGCGAGCAGCGACTGCCTGGCCCTGTCGACGATGTCCGAATGCCAGGACGAGCAGATCACCGCGATGCGAGCCGGATGGCCCGCCGGTGCGGCAGCGGAAAGATGCGTGGTAGTCATCTGATTCATGGTTCTCTCTCGAGTGAGCGGGTTGCCAGAATCAGGGCGCGCGAGAACGCAGCGGCCGCATGCCCGAAGACGGGAATGCGGCAGCTCACACTTCGCGTTTCTCTTTCATCCGGACTGTGACCGTCGGCCCTGGCATCGCACCAGGTCTGCTGACCCTTCGCTCATGCAGACGCGAAGGCGCTCGCGGGCTCCCGCGACGAGTCGCGGATACCGCCGGTGGGGAATTTCGCCCCGCCCTGAGAACGCTGTCCTCCTTGCGAGAGGACGACGCCATTCTACAAACGCCTACATGGCCTTGAAGCGCGCCTGGAAGCTCTGGCTCACCGGCAGTGTCGTGGCGTGGCCCTTCAGCTGCACGTTCATGCGGCCGAGCACGTCGCGATCCACGCGGTCGACCTGCGCCAGGTTCACCACGATGCCGCGGTGCACCTGCCAGAACTGCGCGGGATCGAGCCGCGGCAGCAGCTCGCGCACGCTGGTGCGGATCAGCGACTCGCCGGCGCCGGTGACCACGCGCGTGTACTTCACGTCGGACTGGAAGAACAGCACGTCCGACAGCATCACCAGCCGCAGGCCGCGGCCGTCGCCGGCCTGCACGAAGCGCAGGTATCCCGTCTCGGGCGTCGGCCGCGCCGTCTCGAGGCGGCGGAGCAGCGCCCCGAGGTCGGCCGGCGTCCCGGACAGCTTGGCCCTGAGCCGCTCCACGCAGCGCGCCAACCGGGGCAATGCCAGCGGCTTGAGCAGGTAGTCGACGGCGCCCTCGTCGAACGCGGCCAGCGCGTGCTCGTCGTAGGCGGTGACGAACACCACGTGCGCTCGGTTGCCCACATGCCGGGCCAGCTCGAGGCCGTCGAGGCCGGGCAGGCGGATGTCGAGGAAGGCCACGTCGGATTTCAGTTGCTCGAAGGCCAGCAGCCCGGCGGCGCCGTCGGCGGCCTCGCCCACGATCTCCAGCTCCGGCCACAGCGTGCCCAGCCACTCCTTGAGCTGGGCACGGGGAAAGGGTTCGTCCTCGACGAGCAGCGCGGTGGGCATGGGCGGGTTCAGGCGGCCATCGGGATGCGGATGGCGGCGGACACGCCGTGCGGATGCGCCGCCACCACGTCGAGCGACGCGGCGTCGCCATGCATCGCGGCGAGCCGGTCGCGCAGGTTGGCCAGGCCCACGCCGGCGCCGGCGGGCGCGGGGCCGGCGTCGACCAGGCCGCGGCCGTCGTCGTCGACCGTCACGCGCAAGGCGCCATCGTCGACGCGAGCTTCCACGCGCACGCGCACCGGCCGCGCGACGGTCTCGGCGCCGTGCTTGACCGCGTTCTCCACCAGCGTGGCGATCATCAGCGGCGGGAACGGCGCGTCCTCGAGTCCGGCGGGCAGCCGGACGTCGGCCGACAGCCGCCCGCCCAGGCGCAAGCTCATGATGGCCAGGTACGAGCGTGCCAGCGCAAACTCGCGGCCCAGCGTGGACAGCGGCGTGCGCATCTGCGGCAGCGCGCTGCGCAGCCAGTCGTGCAGGTGCGTGAGCAGCGTGTCGGCCAGCGCCGGGTCATGCCGTACCAGGTATTGCACGCTGGCCAGCGTGTTGTAGAGGAAGTGCGGTTCGACCTGGGCCTGCAGCGCCTTGAGCTGCGCCTCGCTCACCTGGCGCGACAGCTCGGCCACCGCGGCGGCCTGGCGCGCGCGCTCCACGCCCGCCGCGTGACGCGCGGCCTCGCGCAGGCGCGCGAGCAGCGCGGGCAGGTGCATCACCAGCGCGAACACGAACGGCAACACACCCGCGCGCAGCCACCAGGCGGGCGCCGCCAGCCGGGCCACGTCGAAGTCGAACGCCAGCGGCAGGCCCAGCACGGCGCCGACGGCCGCGCCGGCGAGCGCGACCGCCACGAGCGCGCGCCACGAGGCCCGGCGATCGCGCGGCAGCAGCTTCAGGGCGATCCATGTGACGCTGTACGCCACCCAGAGCTGCGCGGCGAGCGCGAGCCAGGGCACGCGATGCCAATGCGCCCGCGCGGCCATCCAGGCCAGCCAGAAGACGGCCACGGGCGCCGCGGCGGCGACTGCGTCGCGGAGTGTCCAGCGTGGGATGGTTGGCAGCGCCATCAGGACTTGAGGTCGAGGTCGGGCACGACCTTCTGGCGCGCCGAGCCGCGTTGGGCATCGGACTGCGCGCGCTGCTGGGCCAGCTTGTCCACGTCGATGCCCAGGCGGGTCTCGGTGAGCGGCACGTCGTCGCCCACCTCCTCGAACTTCAGGTCGCTGACCCACGCCTGGCCGTTGCCCACCACCGCCAGGCCCATGCTGATGCTGGCGTTGCGAGTGTCCGGCACCGCAATGACGACGCTGACCGGGTGCCAGTCGCTGGTGCCCACCGTGGGCGCGCTGGCGTGCGGCAGCGACTGCACCGTGGTGAACATCCAGTCGCGGTCGGCCACGCCGTTGTAGGGCGCGAGAAAGACGCCCGCCCAGGTACCGGCGTCCGATGTCTTGAGCATGCCCGAGAAGCGCACTCGGTGACCTTCGTAGCCGAAGGCATCGAGATAGCGCGTGGCGGCGGCGAAGTCGAGCTCGCTCACGTGCTGCATGGAGCGCACGGCGAGCGCGGGCTTGCCGTTGAAATTGACCTCGGGATCGATACCGAGCAGGTACGAACGATCCGTGGGCGCGTGCACGTCGCTGCCCCAGTTGCGCGGCATCTTCAGCGCAGCGGCATTGGCCACCACCAGCCACGCGACGAGCGGCGCGGCGACGACGATCTTCCAGTCCATGTGGGAACTCCTCGGTTGCGGTGCCGCCACTCTAGGCAGCTCATGCTCGCGCGCTGGAGTTTGCGACGAGCCGGGATTTTCGCGCCACATTCGCCGGCCCAGGCGCCACGAACGCTCAGTCGCCCGCCATCCGCCGCTGCCGCTCGTTCTCTTCCTCGCGCGTGTCCTCGATCTCGCGCATCACCGCGCGCAGGTCGACCGCGCCCTGCTGGTGTTGGTAGCGGCCGGTCAGCGGCGTGTCCACGGTCAACGCGCCAGCCACGTAAAGCGACCAGATCTCGGGTCCGTACTCGGTCTTGCGCAGCTCCGGCGCGAAGCGGCCGAAGAACGCGGCGAGGTTGCCGACGTCGCGCATCAGCATGCGTTGCGCGTGGTTGTTGCCGGCGGCGTCGACGGCCTGCGGCAGGTCGATGATGACGGGGCCGTCCTCGGCCAGCAGGATGTTGAACTCGGACAGGTCGCCGTGCACGACGCCCGCGCACAGCATGCGTACCGCCTCCTTCACGAGCGTGGCGTGATGGCGGCGCGCGTCCTCGGGCGTGAACTCGCAGTCGTTCAGGCGCGGGGCGGCGTCGCCGTCGGCGTCGGTCACCAGTTCCATCAGCAGCACGCCGTCGTGGAAGTTGATCGGCCTGGGCACGCGCACGCCGGCGCCGGCGAGGCGGTACAGCGCGTCGACCTCGGCGTTCTGCCAGGCCTCCTCCTGCTTCTCGCGGCCGAACTTCGTGCCCTTGGCCATCGCGCGCGCCTGGCGCGAGTTCTTCACCTTGCGGTTCTCGGTGTAGTCGACGGCCTGGCGGAAGCTGCGGTGCGTGGCCTCCTTGTAGACCTTGGCGCACATCGTCTCGTCGCCCGAACGCACCACGAACACCATCGCCTCCTTGCCGCTCATCAACTGGCGCACGACGGTGTCGATCAGCCCTTCGTCGACGAGGGGTTGAAGTCTTTTGGGAGGTTTCATCGAGAGATTGTGCCCTCACGCCCGCTGGCGCTCGCTGCCCCCCGCGGGGGCGCTCCGCGAGCGGCCCGGCGGCGCCAGATCCGCCGCTCCCTCGGTTCCCGTTTGCAATGCGTGAGCGGCGGCGCCGGGAACGCCAAGCTGCCCGGAGTCAGCCCAGCCATGCCGCGAGATCCCTCTTCAGCTTGGCCAGGTCCTCGTCGCGCGTGTACATCATGTGGCCCGCGTCGTAGTACTGGTGGGTGATGCGCGTGCGCACGTCGGCGGGGATGTCGAGCTGCGCGAGCGACCAGTCGCTGGCGGTCGACGGCGT
>CAIMXF010000494.1 GCA_903845345.1 uncultured beta proteobacterium | reverse complement strand
CGGGGCACGCTGATCTTCTGGAGCCGCAGGCTCGGCCAGCAACTGCGCATGCAGGTGCGGCTCAACGTCGAGACCACCGGACTGGCGGTGTCCTCGCGCTGGGCGAAGTTGCAGACCTCGGCGGGAGCGCGCGACTACCTGTCCGTCGCCGCGCCGGGCGGCCCGCTCGACGCGCCGTTGTCCGAGCTCGGCGTGCGCGGCCACTTCGCGATGATCGAGGCGATGGTCGAGACGCTCGACTGGCTGGAACTGCACCCCGAAGGCCATCGCCGCGCGGTGCTGGGCGCCAGCGGCGCGCGCTGGGTGCAGCCGTAGTCGAGCGCACAGGCGGCCGACCGCTCCGCGCCGCCGATTGCCTGAACCCGTAGGGGTTTGTTCGCACCGGCGATACGCGCCGTTACGCGAAGCGCGCCGCGCGAGAAGGCATGATCGCGGGCATGCATTTTTCGGGTCTTTTCCGGCACGGCCGCACGAGCGCTGCCGTGCTCCTTGCCGCGTCGCTCGCCGGCTGTGGCCTGTTCCGGCCGGCGCCGCCGCCGGCACCGGCCGTGCACCCCGCGGAGCTTGCCGACGACACCGGCCTGCCCGCGTCGGCCGCGCGTGCGCTGAACCAGCGCTTCCGCTACATGCACGCGGTGGGGCACAGCGCCGGCCATCTGCAGGTGGACGATGCCGACGACCTGGCCGTGGTGCTGGCGCCGATCGGCCAGTCGAACGACGCGATCGTCGCGCTGCTGGTGAACGGGCCGGGCGGCGAATACCGGGTCGCGACGTCCAGCAAGGTCGTCGCGCCGGGCTGCGAGCCATGCACGACCACCGTCGACATCGCGCACCACCTGCTGTCGGTGCACGTGATGCGGCCGGCGGACCCGGAGTTCGAGCGCCTGACGTACCAGTTCGGCTACCGCGACACCGACGACGGGCTGCGCCTGGTCGGCGTGACCGCCGCGCAGCCGGCAGGCGACGAGCCGATCGCCCACAGCTACGCGATCACCGTCAACCTGCTCACCGGCGCGAAGGTCGACACGCTGGACCCGACCAGCACCGATCCGGCGCGGCGGCGCGAGCTGAAGTCAACCGTCCCGCTGCGGCCCGCGATCGCGTTCGACGCGTTCACGTTCACGCCGCAGGCGCTTGCGCCCGAGCTGCGGCGCCAGCCGGTGTCGGCCTTCGAGCCGCAGGAGACGCTGCCGGCCTCGGCCGCGGCGCTGCTGCGCGCGCGCTTTCCGGGAGCGACCGTGCAGTCGCGCAGCGCGGGCGTGCTGCGCGCCGAGGGCATGCATGACATCGCCGTGGTGCTCGCCCCCGCGGCCGGCGCCGATGCCGATGCCGATGCCACGCTCGCGCTGCTGCTCGCGCAAGCCGACGGCAGCCTCAAGCTGGGCCCCGTGAGCGGCCCGCTGACGCGTAACTGCCGCGGCTGCGACGTGCAGGTGCAGATCGCGCACAAGGCACTTGTGGTGCAGACCGCGACCACCGACGGGTCGGGCACGCACGTGGCCGGCTACCAGTTCGTCGCCACGCCCAGGCCCGGCGTGCTGCGCCTGGTGGGCGTGCGCACCGTGCTGGCGAGCCACGACGGCTCCGGCGACAGCCACCGCTACGTCAACACCGCCAACCTCGTCACCGGCGACAAGCTCGACGTCGTCGAGGACGTCGCCCACGGCCACCGCCACCGCGTCGAGCACGCGAGCAGGATCGCGCTGCGCCCGCCCATCGCGCTGGCGGGCTTCGCGTTCGATCCCTCGAAGCTGGATGCCGAGACGCGGCGCGACTTCAACCCGTGATCCGCAACCTCAACGATTCTTGAACGCCGGCTTGCGCTTCTCGAGGAAGGCGCCCATGCCTTCTTGCTGGTCCTCGGTGCCGAACAGCGAGTGGAACAGGCGGCGTTCGTAGGCGATGCCGTCGGTCAGGCCAGTCTCGAACGAGCGGTTGACGGCGTCCTTGGCCAGCATGACGCTGGGCATGCCCAGGCCGCACAGCTGCTCGGCGACGGCCAGCGCATCGGTCATCAGCTGGTCGGCGGGCACGACGCGCGAGACCAGGCCCGAGCGTTCGGCCTCGGCCGCGTCCATCATGCGGCCGGTGAGCACCATGTCCAT
>CAIMXF010000493.1 GCA_903845345.1 uncultured beta proteobacterium | reverse complement strand
CGTGTGCTCTTCCGATCTGTACTCCCAGGCCTGCACGTCGCGCGCCGACCAGTCGTTGAGCAGCGTGGCGCCGAACAGCGAGGCCTCGGCCTGCGCCATGTCCAGCGGCGTGCCGGGTGCGTTGGGCGGGCCGACGAAGAAGCCGAGCTCGAGTTCGTAGTCGAGACGCTTCGAGGGCGCGAACACCGGTGCGTCTCCCTCGCCCCTGGTCTGGCCCCACGGGCGCGCGAAGCGCTGGCCGCTGACGCCGATCGACGAGCTCCGGCCGTGGTAGCCGATCGGCACCCACTTGTAGTTGGGCAGCAGCGGGTTGTCGGGACGGAACAGCTTGCCCACGGTCGTCGCGTGATGGATGCCGGTGTAGAAGTCGGTGTAGTCGCCGATGCGGCACGGCAACGCCATCTCGGCCTCGTCCTGCGGCACCAGCAGCGTCGCCGCCTTCGCCTGCCACAGCGCGGCGGTGCCCGACGGGCGCGCCGACAGCCCCGTGAACAGTGCCTGGCGCAGCGCGATGCACGCGGCGCGGCCGTGCGCCATGAAGCCGTTCAGGTCGCCCTGCGCGAGCGGGCCCAGCAGCAAGGCGACCTGCGGATCGAGCTGGCCCAGCGCGGCGAGGTCGAGCACCTGGTCGCCGACGGCCACGCCGATGCGCAGCGGCTCGGCGGTGCCGGCGCGGCGGAAGCGGCCGAACGGCAGGTTCTGGAGGGGAAAGTCGGTGTCCGCTGCATTCGCAGAAGAGACCCAGCTCCGAGCGTCGGGCGCGTGCGTGAAGTCCAGCATGTCAGACCTTGAAGTTGTCGCGCAGCGGCGCCCAGCAATCGGCGTACGACGTGTCGAGATGCCCGCCGTTGAGCGCGAACCCGGTGGGACGCAGCCGCCAGCGGCTCTCGACCATGAAGGCCAGCGTGTTGTCCAGCTTGCGCGGCGCGAGCTCGGCGGCGCTCGCCTTCGCGAACGCGTCGGCATCGGGACCGTGCGGCACCATGCTGTTGTGCAGCGACAGCCCGCCCGGACGGAAGCCCTCCTCCTTCGCGTCGTACTGGCCGTGCACCAGGCCCATGCACTCGCTCATCACGTTGCGGTGATACCAGGGCGGGCGGAACGTGTCCTCGGCCACCATCCAGCGCGGCGGGAAGATCACGAAGTCGCAGTTGGCCCAGCCCGGCGTATCGGACGGCGAGGTGAGCACCGTGAAGATCGACGGGTCGGGATGGTCGAAGCTGACGGTGCCGATCGTGTTGAAGCGCCGCGTGTCGTAGACATACGGGGTGAGGTTTCCGTGCCATGCGACCACGTTGAACGGCGAGGCCTGCGCCGGCGCGCGCCAGAGCGCGCCGCCGAACTTGCGCACCAGTTCCCACGCCTGCGCCGGGTCGTCGTCGTAGGCGGCCTGCGGCGCGATGAAGTCGCGCGTGTTGGCCAGGCCGTTGGAGCCGATCGGGCCCAGCTCGGGCAGGCGGAACGCGGCGCCGTAGTTCTCGCAGACGTAGCCGCGCACCGATTCGCCCTCGACGGCCGGATCGACCTTGAACAGCATGCCGCGCGGCAGCAGCACGATCTCGCCCGGCGCGGCGTGCAGCACGCCCAGCTCGGTGGTGACGCGCAAGCGCCCTTCCTGCGGGATCAGCAGCAGCTCGCCGTCGACGTCGACGAACGCGCGACGGTCCATCGCCTTGCTGGCGCCGTACAGGTGCACGGCGACGCCCATCTGCACGTCCGGGTCGCCGTTGACGACCATCGTGCGCAGGCCGTCGACGAAGTCGAGCGGCTCGGCCGCCAGCGGGATCGGGTGCCAGCGCAGCGGATCGGGCGGGATGTCGACGCCGTCCTTCGCGCCGGTCTTGAGCAGCGCGTGCGCCATCGGCGCATACGGGCCGCTGCGCACCGAGGGCTGGCGGCGGTAGAGCCAGGTGCGCTGGTTCGCGTGGCGCGGCGCGGTGAACGCGGTGCCCGACAGCAGCTCCGCGTAGAGCCCGAACGGCGCGCGCTGCGGACTGTTGCGCCCCTGCGGCAGCGCGCCGGGCACGGCCTCGCTGCTGAAGTGGTTGCCGAAGCCGCCGTGCCGGTCGTCGCTGGAAGTGCCCGTCATCGATTTTACCTTTGCTGAATCGATTCACCAATACTGAACCGAGGCGCTATCATAGACAGCTCGCCCCGCCCTGTCCACGCGCCGCCCGCGTTCGCCCTCCTCGCCGTGAAACCTGCTGCCCAGCCGCCCGCCGCCCGCGAATCCGACTCGCGCGGCATCCAGAGCATCGAGGTGGGCGGCCGCCTGCTGCTGGCGCTGGCGCACCATGGCCAGCCGCTGGCGCTGAAGGATCTGGCCGCCGCCGCCGACATGAGCGCCGGCAAGGCCCATCCCTACCTGGTGAGCTTCATCAGGCTGGGCCTGGTGGAACGCGAGACCGAGGGCGGACGCTACGGCCTCGGGCCGCTGGCGCTGCAGATGGGCCTGATCGGCCTGCAGCAGTACGACCCGGTGCGCCTGGCCACCGAGCGCATCGACGAGCTGGCGCGCGCCACCGGCCACACGGTGGCGATCGCGGTGTGGGGCCACCGCGGTCCGACGCTGGTGCGCATCGCGGAGGCGCCTTCGCCGGTGCACGTGTCGATGCGCCACGGCACGGTGATGAGCATCCCCGGCACCGCCTCGGGCCGGTTGTTCGCCGCGTTCGGGCCGCACGACGCGGTGCAGGCGGCGCTGGACAACGAGGCGCGTCTCGCGCCCCCGCGCGCGTCACGCGCGCGCGGGGGCGGCCGTTTCGGCCTGGGCACGGCGTTCGACCGCGAGATCGACCAGGTGCGCGCCGACGGCGTCGCCTGCATCTGCGGCGTAGCGCTGCCGGGCATCAGCGCGGTCTCGGTGCCGGTGTTCGATGCGCGTGGCCAGCTGGTGCTGAGCCTGATGGCCATCGGCCCGAGCGCCACCTTCGATTCGCGGGCAGACGGGGCGGTCGCCGCGCGGCTGAAGCCGGCGGCGACGCAGTTGTCGATGCGGCTGGGGTGGCAGCCGCCCGCGCCCCACGCGCGCGCTCGCTGAGTCGGCCAGCGGCGCATCCCGCGCCGGGGGCCATTCGGCCGTTCAGGCCTTCGCGGCGGCGATGGACTGCTGCACGCGGCGATCCAGCAGGCGGCGCATGTTGTTCAGCGAGGCCGAGTGGATGCCCAGCAGGCTCAGCATGCCGTTGCGGTACATCGTGGCGATCTGTGCGTCGGGCAGCTTGCTGACCGCTTCCTCGTCGACCGTCATGAAGCCGTCGACCGACAGCGCCTCGCCGGTGGCCAGCGTGGCATCGAAGCGCATCGGCTTGAGCAGCTTCATCTCGAGCAGCGCGGCGCAGAACTGGCGGGTGCGCTCGAGGTCGGTCTCGAGTTCCTGCACGAACTTGTGCACGCCGTTGAGCAGCTCGCTGGCTTCGCCCTTCTCGTTGAACAGCGGCACGCCCTCGGTGCGCGACATGCCCTCCCACGTATTGTCGAACACCATCGCCCACCGGTCGGAGCCTTCGATGCGGGCCATCGTGAACGGGTAGGCGCGCAGCATCGCCGGCACGTAGCCGCCGTCCCACTTGCCGTCGATGGCGAACAGGTTCTCGCCCGGCTTCAGGCCGAACACGGCCACCGGGGCGACGGTGTCCTTGCCGAGCGCGTCCGGCGCCGAACGCACGAACAGGATCGGGAAGCTGAGGGCGGTGTCGCCGAACTCGCTGATCGAGACGACGAACGACGTGAACGGGGCCAGCCGCGGGATCGCGTTCAGGTCATTCTTCAGCCGCATGTCGCGGTGAAGGACGGTGTCGAGCGCAATCGGCTCTTTGTGCAGGTTCGTGACGATCATGAGTGTTCTCCAGGGGAAGTATTCCGGCTCGCGAGCACCTTGTCCACGCGCTTGCCGTCGAGGTCGACGACCTCGAATCGCCAATCTCCCCATTCGACCGCATCGGTCTCGCGGGGCAGGCGTCCCAGCAACAGCATGATCATGCCGGCCAGGGTGTTGTAGCGCCCGCGGTCTTCCTCGGGCAGATCCTTGATTTCGAGGCGGTCCTTGATCTCGGGCACCGGGATCAGGCCGTCCATCAGCCAGCTGCCGTCCTCGCGGCGCACGGCCCAGGCATCATCGCCCGATTCGTGGCCGAATTCGCCGGTGATGGCCTCGAGCACGTCGCGCAGCGTGATCACGCCCTGCACGGCGCCGTACTCGTCGACCACGAAGACGAGCTGCGCCACGTGCGTGCGGAAATGGTCCAGCAGCTCCATGCCCGACAGCGTCTCCGGCACGAACACCGGCGGCTGCAGCTCCTCGGTGAGCACGGGCATGCGGCCCTCGGCCAGCGGCTTGAGCAGGCCCTGCGCGGTGATGACGCCGATGACGTCGTCCAGGCCGCCGCGGCAGACCGGGTAGCGCGCGTGCGACTCCTCCTCGACGACGGCGCGCAGCACCTCGGCGATCGGCGCGTTCGCGTCGAGCCACTTGATTTCCGCGCGCGGGATCATCATCGAGCCGATCTGGCGGTCGTCGAGGCGGAACACGTTGCGCACCATCTGGTGCTCGTGCGCCTCGATCACGCCGGCGTCCAGGCCTTCCTCGAGGCTGGCGGCGATCTCCTCTTCCGTCACCTCGCGCTTGGCGTTGCCGCGCACGCCCAGCAGGCCCAGGATGCCCTCGGTCGTCTTCGACAGCAGCACCACCAGCGGACGCGTGGCCACCGACAGCATCAGCATGGTCGGCGCCAGCACGCTCGCGACGGTCTCGGGGAACATCTGGCCGATGCGCTTGGGCACCAGTTCGCCGAAGATGATCGTCACCACCGTGATGATCAGCACCACCAGCGCGGTCGCCGTGATGTGGGCCGGGTGCATGCTCAGGTTGAAGGTGGCGTGCAGCCACTCGCCCAGCGGCTCGGAGAACGCGGCGTCGCCGACGATGCCGTTGAGCACGCTGATCGACGTGATGCCCACCTGCACCGTCGACAGGAACTTGGTGGGATGGTCGTGCAGGTCGATCGCCGCCGCGGCGCCGCGCTCGCCGGCCTCCAGCATCACTTGGAGGCGCGCCTTGCGGCTGGCCGTCAACGCCATTTCCGACATCGCGAACGCGGCGTTCAGAACGATCAGGAAAAAGAGAAGGGCGACGTCCATCTAGGGGCGGTGCGGGTGCATCGGAGCGCTCCGGGAGGAGATAGTGGCCGCGGCAGGGCCAAGGCTCGCCAGCGTAGCAGAATCGCTGCATGGATTATCTGATAGGCGACCTCCAGGGCTGTTGCGATCCGCTGGACCACTTGCTCGCCACCGTCGGCTTCTCGCCGTCGCGCGACCGCATCCACCTGCTCGGCGACCTGGTCAACCGCGGGCCGCAGTCGCTGCCCGTGCTGCGCCGCCTGATGAGGCTGGGCGACGCGGCGCAATGCGTGCTGGGCAACCACGACCTGCACCTGCTGGCCGTCGCTCACGGCGTCGCGCTGCGGGTCGGCGAGGATCTCGTCCAGCG
>CAIMXF010000492.1 GCA_903845345.1 uncultured beta proteobacterium | reverse complement strand
GCGCGATCCGCGGGCGACGGCGCGCTCGCGCCGCTGGCCGCGTTGAACGCCGCGATGGCGCTCGCGGCGCCGCCGACGCCGTCCGCGCCCGTCAGCGGCGTGCCGATCGAATCGTCGGCGTTGGGCGAATGGTTGGTGCCGAGGCGGATGTTGGTGGCCTGCGCGATCGGCACGCCCGGCTCGAGCGGCGGCCCGCCGGCGTTGCCGCCCTGCACGGCGGCGATGTCCTTGTCGGTCGGGTAGATGCCCTTGATCCAGTAGTCGAGCACGCGGCGCGCGATCGGCGCGGCGGAGTCGGCGCCCCACCCGGCGTTTTCCAGCACCATCGCGACCGCGATGGTCGGGTGGTCGGCCGGCGCGAAGGCGATGAACAGCGCGTTGTCGCGCAGGTTCTCCGCCAGCTTCGAGGCGCTGTACTTGGCGTTCGCCTTGATGTCGACGACCTGCGCGGTGCCCGTCTTGCCGCCGGAGACATAACCGGCGCCCGCGAATGCCTTGGCACCGGTGCCCGGCGGCTCCTTGTTCACGCCGACCATCGCGTTGCGGATCACTTCGACGAACTCCGGGTTGAGCGGCAACGGCGTCAGCGGCGCGGGCACGACCGGCCGGTGCGCGCCCGAAACCACGTCCACGACGTCGCGCACGAGATGCGGCGTGTGGCGCTCGCCCCCGGTCGACAGCGTGGCCAGCGCATTGGCGAGCTGCGTGATGGTGAAGCTGTTGTAGCCCTGGCCGATGCCCAGCGAGATCGTCTCGCCGGCGTACCACTTCTGCTGCTCGGGACGCCGGTAGGCCTTGCGCTTCCAGTCGGTCGAAGGCAGCACGCCGCGCAGTTCGCCCTGGATGTCGATGCCCGTGATCTGGCCGAAGCCGAACGGCGCCATGAAGTCGGAGATCGCGTCCACCCCCAGGTCGTTGGCGAGCATGAAGTAGTACACGTCGCACGAGACCACGATCGAGCGGTACATGTCGACGAAGCCGTGGCCTTCGGGCTTGTCGTCGCGGAACGTGTGGTTGCCGAAGGTGAAGTGGCCGGGATCCTGCATGCCCCACTGCGGCGTGCGCTTGCCCAGCGTCAGCGCGGCCAGCGCCATGTAGGGCTTGTACGTCGAGCCCGGCGCGTACGTGCCGCGGATCGCGCGGTTGAGCAGCGGCTTGTCGATGGACTCGTTGAGATCCTTCCAGTTGTCGGCGTCGATGCCGTCGACGAACAGGTTGGGGTCGAACGTGGGCTTGGAGACGAACGCCAGCACCTCGCCGTTGCGCGGGTCGATGGCCACGAGCGCGCCGCGGCGGTCGCCGTACAGGTCTTCCACCAGCGCCTGCAGCTTGATGTCGATCGACAGCTGCAGCTCGTTGCCGGGCGTCGCCGGCTTGCTCGCGAGCTGGCGCACCGCGCGGCCGCCGGCCGAGGTCTCGATCTGCTCGAAGCCGGTGGTGCCGTGCAGCTCGGACTCGTAGCTCTGCTCGAGCCCGAGCTTGCCGATGTACTCGGTGCCGCGGTAGTTGGCCTGGTCCTCGTCCGACCAGTCGTCGACGATCTTCTGCTTTTCTTCCTGGTTGATGCGGCCGATGTAGCCGATCAGGTGGCTCGCGAGCTCGCCGTGCGGGTAGTTGCGGAACAGCCGCGCCTTGATCTCCACGCCGGGGAAGCGGAAGCGCTGCGCGACGAAGCGCGCCACCTCGACGTCGGTGAGCTTGGTGCGGATCGGCACCGACTCGAAGCTCTTGCCCTCGGTGGCCAGCCGCGTGAAGCGCTTGCGGTCGCGCGGCGTCACCTCGATGACCTTGGCGATCTCGTCGATCGTGGCTTCCAGGTCGGCCACCTTCGACGGCGTGATCTCCAGCGTGTAGGCCGGATAGTTGGTGGCCAGCACGATGCCATTGCGGTCGACGATCAGCCCGCGGTTGGGCACGATCGGCACGACGCCGATGCGGTTCGCCTCGGCCTGCGCCTGCAGGTCGTCATGGCGCACCACCTGCAGCACGAACCAGCGGAAGATCAGCAGGCCGAAGCACAGCAGCACGAAGGCCGCCGCGGCAATGGTGCGCGCACGGAAGCGATCGAGTTCGACCTCGATGTTCCTCAGTTCTGTCATCGACTTCAAGAGCGATCCAGTCGACGGTTAGAGGGGACGGTTCTCGTCGCGGTCAGGCGCGCGGCGCTGCGGCGCCAGCAGCAGCCACGAGACGACCGGCCACAGCAGCGCCTCGAACAGCGGCGCCAGCAGCATCGTCCAGCCCGGGAAGCTGCCGCTCGACAACAGGCGCACGACCAGCGACACCGCATGCGCGACGATGAACACCGGCAGGATCTGCAGCGCCTGCTCGGCCAGCGTGAACCACAGCAGGCGGCGGTGCATGGTGATCGCCAGGAAACTCAGCAGCGTGTAGGCCTCGGCGTGCTGGCCCAGCACGGCGCCCTGGTGCACGTCCATCAGCAGCCCGAAGAAGAACGCGGCGCCGATGCCCACGCGGCGCGGCTGGTGCACGTTCCAGAACACCAGCACGATCGCCAGCATGTCGGGCATCGCCGGCACGCGGCCCAGCGGCAGCATGTTGAACACGAGCGCCGCGACCAGCGAGAGCCAGAGGAACAGGGGGTTGACCGGCAGCAGGAGCTGGTCGGCGCCGCGATCCATCATCATCTCTTGGTACCCCGGATCGGCTTCTGGCCCTTGGGCAGCGTCGCCGCCTCGGGCTCGGGCGCCGGGCGCGGCGGCAGCTGCATCGCCATCGGCTCGAGCACCAGCACGTGGCGCACGCCGTCGGCCGAGGCCGTCGGCGCGAGCGCGATGCGCGCGAACGAGGAGTCGGCGCGCGGATCCACCTTCACGACCTTGGCCACGTCCAGCCCCGGCGGGTAGATGCCGTCGACGCCGCTGGTCTGCAGCACGTCGCCCACTTTCACGTCGGCGTTGCCGGCCATGAAGCGCAGCTCGAGCGCGTTGCCGTCGGCGCCGAACGCCGCGCTGCGCTGGTGGGTGCGCGTGTTGAGCACGGGAATCGCGGCTTCCTTGTCGATGAGCAGCGTCACCTCGGACGACAACGGATACACGCGCGTGACCTGCCCCAGCACGCCGGACTCGTCGATCACCGGCGCGCCCGGCACGACGCCGTTGGACGCGCCGCGGTCGATGAAGATCTTGCGCGAGAACGGGTCGCTGGCCTCGTAGAGCACGTCGGCGGCCTGCGACTTCACCGCCAGCGCCGGCTTCAGGTCGACCAGCGCGCGCAGGCGCGTGTTCTCGGCCAGCAGCGTGTCGACCCGCGCGGCCTTGGCCGACTGCGCCGTGAGCGACAGCTGCGCCTTGGCGAGGTCGGCCTGCGCCTGGTGCAGCCCGCCGACGTATTCGCCCGAGGCGTGCGTGAGCTGCATGGGGATCTCGAGCACGCGTTCCAGCGGCAGCAGCAGCATCGCCAGGCCCGCGCGCAGCGGGCGCGTGACGGCGAAGCGGGTGTCGGCCGCCATCAGGAACAGCGCCACCGCGGAGAACACCGCCAGCCGCGTCAGTGCGGACGGGCCCTGGTGGAAGAACGGCGGTGGACGGCGGTCCAGGGTACCGAGCGGCATGGGGGACTCAGCGCGCCTCGGAAGTCAGACCGGGGCGAGTGGCGAAGGAAAGGGCGAGCGTGTCGGAAGAATTATCGCAAGGCGTAGTTCCACGCCACGTGCGGGATTGTCCCGCCATGAACGGGAGCCCGGGTGCGACATTCAGTCCGAAGTGAAGATGGCGCCCAGGCGCTCCATGCGCTCCAGCGCCATGCCGCAACCGCGCACGACGCAGGTCAGCGGGTCTTCGGCCACCAGCACCGGCAGGCCGGTCTCCTCGGCCAGCAGGCGGTCGAGGTCGCGCAGCAGCGCGCCGCCGCCGGTGAGCATCATGCCGCGCTCGGCGATGTCGGCGCCGAGTTCGGGCGGCGTCTGCTCGAGCGCGTTCTTGACGGCGGAGACGATCTGGTTGAGCGGATCGGTCAGCGCTTCCAGCACTTCGTTGGACGAGATGGTGAAGCTGCGCGGCACGCCTTCGGACAGG
>CAIMXF010000491.1 GCA_903845345.1 uncultured beta proteobacterium | reverse complement strand
CTCGGCCGTGCTGCTCGCCTCGTCGTTCGGTGTGATCACCGCGCGTTCGACCGTGCACGCCGCGTTGTTCCTGGTGCTCGCGTTCTTCAACGCGTCGTGCCTGTGGATGATGCTCAAGGCCGAATTCCTGGCCATCACGCTGGTGCTCGTCTACGTCGGCGCCGTCATGGTGCTGTTCCTGTTCGTGGTGATGATGCTGGACATCAACACCGAGGAGCTGCGCGTGGGCTTCTGGAAGGCGTTCCCGCTGGCCGCGCTGGTGGGCGTGCTGATCGCGCTCGAGATGGCGCTCGTCCTGATGGGCGGCTTCAGCCACGGCGCCGCGCCGGTGGCCGACGCGACCGCGCTGCGCATGGGCAACACGCGCCTGCTGGGCATCGAGGTCTACACGAACTACCTGTACCCGCTGCAGATCGCGGCCGTGCTGCTGCTGGTGGCGATCATCGCCGCCATCGCGCTCACGCTGCGCGAGCGCAAGGACAGCAAGGCGATCGATCCGAACCTCGCGCTGCGCGCCCGCAAGGCCGACCGCCTTCGCATCGTGAAGATGGCGCCGACGATCGAGGTCGCATCCGTCCCGGCCGCTCCCGCGGCGGAACCCGGCAAAGAGGGAAGCAAGGCATGAATCTCACTGACGTCACGCTGCCGCACTACCTGGTGCTGGGCGGCATCCTGTTCGCGCTCTCGGTCATCGGCATCTTCCTGAATCGCCGCAACCTGATCGTGCTGCTGATGGCCATCGAGCTGATGCTGCTGGCCGTCAACATGAACTTCATCGCCTTCTCGCACTACCTGGGCGACATGGGCGGGCAGGTGTTCGTGTTCTTCATCCTGACGGTGGCCGCGGCCGAATCCGCGATCGGCCTGGCCATCCTGGTGGTGCTGTTCCGCAACCGAGCCACCATCGCCGCCGACGAACTCGACGTGCTGAAGGGCTGATCGAAAAAATGTCTGCCAATCTCTCCCTCACCCAGCTGGTCGCGGTGCCGTTGGCGCCGCTGGCCGGCGCGATCGTCGCGGGCCTGTTCGGCAAGCAGATCGGGCGCGCGAACGCCCATCGCATCACGATCCTGGGCGTGCTGATCTCGTTCGTCATCTCGGCGATGACGCTGTATTCGGTCATCAGCGACGGCGCGCACTTCTCGGGCACCGTCTACGAATGGATGAACGCCGGCGGCCTGAAGATGGAAGTCGGCTTCCTGATCGACGGCCTCACCGCGATGATGATGTGCGTCGTCACGTTCGTGTCGCTGATGGTGCACATCTACACCATCGGCTACATGGAAGAGGATCCGGGCTACCAGCGCTTCTTCTCGTACATCTCGCTGTTCACGTTCTCGATGCTGATGCTCGTGATGAGCAACAACTTCCTGCAGCTGTTCTTCGGCTGGGAAGCGGTGGGCCTCGTCTCGTACCTGTTGATCGGCTTCTGGTTCAAGAAGCCCTCGGCCGTGTTCGCCAACCTGAAGGCCTTCCTGGTCAACCGCGTCGGCGACTTCGGCTTCATCCTGGGCATCGGCCTGATCGCCACCTACGCGCACACGCTGAACTACGCCGAGGCGTTCGACGCCTTCACCAAGGGCGGCCTCGCGACGCAAGCCTTCGGCCTGGGCACCGACTGGACGCTGATCACGGTCACCTGCATCTGCCTGTTCATCGGCGCGATGGGCAAGAGCGCGCAGTTCCCGCTGCACGTCTGGCTGCCCGATTCCATGGAAGGCCCGACCCCGATCTCCGCGCTGATCCACGCCGCCACGATGGTGACGGCCGGCATCTTCATGGTCACTCGGATGTCGCCGCTGTTCGAGCTGTCGGACACCGCGCTGAACTTCGTGCTGGTGATCGGCTCGATCACCGCGCTTTTCATGGGCATCCTGGGCATCATCCAGAACGACATCAAGCGCGTCGTCGCGTACTCCACGCTGTCGCAGCTGGGCTACATGACCGTCGCGCTGGGCCTGTCGGCGTATCCGGTGGCCGTGTTCCACCTGATGACGCACGCGTTCTTCAAGGCGCTGCTGTTCCTCGCGGCCGGCTCCACGATCATGGGCATGCACCATGACCAGGACATCCGCAACATGGGCGGCCTGCGCAAGTACATGCCCATCACCTACTGGACTTCGCTCGTCGGCTCGCTGGCGCTGATCGGCACGCCGTTCTTCTCGGGCTTCTACTCGAAGGACTCGATCATCGATGCGGCGCACGCCAGTCACCTGCCGGGCGCGAACTTCGCGATCTTCGCGGTGACGGCCAGCGTGTTCGTCACGGCGTTCTACTCGTTCCGCATGTTCTTCCTGGTCTTCCACGGCCAGGAACGCTTCCGCAACAAGCCATTCCCGCCGGAAGTCGACGGCCCCGAGCCCGAACTGGAGGAGGACGACGCGCACGGCGACCACGGCCACGCGCACGCCCACGCGGCGGCGCACGACGCGCACGCGCACGACGACCACGCGCACGGCCACGGCGACCACGGCCATGGCGACCACACGCCGCACGAATCGCCGCTGGTGGTCACCGGCCCGCTGGTGCTGCTGGCGATCCCGTCGGCGGTCATCGGCGGCCTGGCCATCAAGTCCATGCTGTACGGCGGTTTCTTCGGCGGCGCGATCGTCTGGAACAGCGAGAAGCATCCGGCGATGGAAGAGCTCGCCAAGGAATTCAACGAGACCGGCGGTGCGCTGGGCATGGCGCTGCACGCGTTCGCCTCGGTGCCGTTCTGGCTGGCGCTGCTCGGCGTCGTGCTGTCGTACGTCATGTACATCGTCAAGCCGTCGCTGTCGGACACGGTCGCGAAGATCTTCGCGTCGACGCCGATCACCAGGATCCTCGAGAACAAGTACTACTTCGACTGGTTCAACGAGAACGTCCTCGCCGCCGGCGCGCGCCTGCTGGGCCGCGGCCTGTGGAAGGGTGGCGACCAGGGCCTGATCGACGGCCTGTTCGTGAACGGCTCGGCGCGCCTTGTCGGCGCGTTCGCCGGCGTCGTGCGCCTGGTGCAGACCGGCCACCTGTACTGGTATGCGCTGGTGATGATCCTGGGTGTCTTCGGTCTGATGACCTGGCAGCTCTGGCCTTATCTTTCCAGTGTCGTCATGACCGGCGCTCACTGATCACCGCCGGCGGAGAACAAGAATGATTTTTTTGAACCTGGCCATCTGGCTGCCGATCCTGGCAGGGGTGGTGTTGCTGGCGCTGGGACGCGATGACAACGCGCGTGCCGTTCGCTGGATGTCGCTCGTCTTCGCGCTCGCGTCGTTCCTGGTCACGATCCCGCTGATCACCGGCTTCGACTCGACGCAGGCGGGCATGCAGTTCTCGACCGACCTCACCTGGATCGACCGATTCAACGCGCATTACCACGTGGCAGTCGACGGCATCTCCGTGTGGTTCGTGCTGCTGACGGCGCTGATCACCGTGATCGTCGTGATCGCCGGCTGGGAGGTGATCACGGAGCGCGTCAGCCAGTACATGGCGTCGTTCCTGATCCTGTCGGGCGTGATGATCGGCGTGTTCGCGGCAGTCGACGGCCTGCTGTTCTACACGTTCTTCGAAGCCACGCTGATCCCGATGTACATCATCATCGGCATCTGGGGCGGCCCGAAGCGCATCTACGCGTCGTTCAAGTTCTTCCTGTACACGCTGCTTGGCTCGCTGCTGATGCTGGTGGCCATCGTCTACCTGTACATCCAGTCCGGCAACTTCGAGATCCTCGCCTGGCACAAGCTGCCGCTGTCGATGACGGCGCAGACCGCGCTGTTCTTCGCGTTCCTCGCCGCGTTCGCGGTGAAGGTGCCGATGTGGCCGGTGCACACGTGGCTGCCCGACGT